>NZ_JAAHGM010000003.1:0-313688 GCF_010692625.1 Okeania sp. SIO2C2 | reverse complement strand
TTACCCGTCATGCAAGAAGTGGGTAATCGCTCAGGAGAAGCTTATGCTCTCAATAATATTGGTCTAGTTTACCACAGTACAAGTCAACCTCAAAAAGCATTGGAATACTACGAGCAAGCTTTACCCGTCATGCAAGAAGTAGGCAATCGCTCAGGAGAAGCTACTACTCTCAATAATATTGGTGAACTTTACCGCAATATAGGTCAACCACAAAAGGCATTAGAATATTACCAGAAAGCATTACCCGTCATGCAAGAAGTGGGTAATCGCTCAGGAGAAGCTTATGCTCTCAATAATATTGGTCTAGTTTACCACAGTACAAGTCAACCTCAAAAAGCATTGGAATACTACGAGCAAGCTTTACCCGTCATGCAAGAAGTAGGCAATCGCTCAGGAGAAGCTACTACTCTCAATAATATTGGTGAACTTTACCGCAATATAGGTCAACCACAAAAGGCATTAGAATATTACCAGAAAGCATTACCCATCATGCAAGAAGTGGGTAATCGCTCAGGAGAAGCTTATGCTCTCAATAATATTGGTCTAGTTTACCACAGTACAAGTCAACCTCAAAAAGCATTGGAATACTACGAACAAGCTTTACCCATCAGCCAAAAAGTGGGTGATCGCTTACTAGAAGCTACTACTCTCAGTAATATTGCTGCAGTTTACCAAGATAGCAACCAACCAGAGAAAGCTATAAACCACTGGGAAAGGTCAGTAGAAATTACCCTAGAAATGCGTGCTGGTTTACAAAAAGAAAACCGCAAGGCTTTTTTAGAAGATAATGAAGGCCGAGCGATCGCCCTTATCAATCTTCTCATCAACCAAAACAAACCTGACGCTGCCTGGAAATGGTATAACCTAGCTACTACTTTCGACCTCGCTGACTACACTCGCCTTATTGATGCTAAAGTCAAAAACCCAGAAACTCAAAAACTGATTAACCAATGGCAACAAAAAAATCAACAGTTACAAATTCTCTATGGCAAAATAAAAGATGAATGGAGTCCCCAACTTTCCCAACAAATTAACCAGTTACAAGCAGAAACCAATCAACTCGCTGCCGACATTACCAACAAATACCCAGAAGTTGCCGAGCTTTTTGAATTCAAACCCGAAAACATCGACAAACTCAAAGCTAATATTCCACCGGATACCGTTGTTATTCAACCTGCTCTTTTAACTGGTATTACAAATGTTCCCGATAGCATTGCCATATTCCTTGTCACCAGAGACAAACCCACCATAGTCAAAAAAATACCCATCGATGCCGAAGAATTCGATCGCCTCCTCACCGAATATCGCGCCCAACTAGAAAACCCCAATGCTGACGACTACGACATTAACCAAGAAAAACTCTATGACTATCTGATTCGCCCGATGGAAGCAGAAATAACAGCTTATTCGCCAAAACGACTAGCTATGATCGCCACAGGGAAATTGCGTTATATTCCCTTTGAAACCCTATTTGATCATCAAACAGACGAATATTTACTTGAAAAATATCCCATCCACTACCTCACCCGCATCTCTGGCACCAGAAAACAGGAGGAAAAAAAGACTAAACCCTTAAAAGTATTAGCATTTGGCAATCCCACTCCTACAAAGATAAACCTCCCCGGTGCAGAAATAGAAGCCAAAAGTATCGTAGAAAAGTTATCAGGCAAACACTTAATTCGGGAAAAAGCAACCCTCGCCAGTTTCAAAACAGAATCTTCCGGTTTTCCCTTAGTGCATCTCGCTACCCACGGTTGCTTTCAAAAAGAGGGTTGCCCTGGCGTCGGTTTAGAGGAAAATACTATTCTGTTTGCCAACAGAGAAACTTTTAATATTGCCGATGCTGCACTTTTAGGATTAGAAAATACAGACTTAATTGTATTGAGTGCTTGCCAAACTGCGATGAAAGCAGACTCCAACGGTGAAGAAATAGCAGGAGTTGCCTATTTATTTGAGCGTGCGGGTGCTGATGCGGTTATTGCCAGTTTATGGAATGCGGAGGATGGGATAACAAAGGATATTATGGTGAATTTTTATGAGAATGTGAAGGAAGGAATGACGAAGGTTGAGGCGTTGCGGCGGGCAAAGTTAGGTTATGTTAGGGAGAATATTCATCCGTTTTATTGGTCGCCTTTGATTTTAATTGGCAATTAGAAGGAGGAAGGAAATAATGCCAGCAAAAGATACTTATCATCAAGCTGTCAAAAATGCTTTAATTAAAGATGGTTGGATAATTTTAGCAGACCCTTATGTAATCAAATACAAAGATGCTGAATTTTTGCTGATTTAGCAGTAGAAAAACCTATTGCTGCTGAAAAAAGGAGATAAAATTGTTGTCGAAATTAAAAGCTTTTTAAGTCCCTCACCCATGAGAGATTTTGAAACGGCTTTAGGACAATATATTTTATATCGAAATTTAATCAATCTTACTCAACCAGAGTATCAAATTTACCTAGCAATTAAAGACAGTGTTTACGAAAACTTTTTTCAAAGAGATTCAATTCAAGATATTACTAAAATCAATCAATTACTTTTGATTATTGTTGATATTGATCGGGAGGAAATCACCAAATGGATAAATTAGAAAAATATCGTAATTATATTAAAAATATATTAACTGAATATCACGAATGGGTTTTAGGTTCAACCAATTTAGACCGAGAAAGTTGTCTTGTTTTTGATGAGATACATGATCAATATTTTTGGCTGTTTATGGGTTGGGAAGGAAAGAAAAAAATCAGAAATATTCAAGTTCATATTCGGATTAAAAATGAGAAGATTTATATTGAGGAAGATTGGACGGAGGAAGGTATTGCTAATGAGTTATTAAGGGAAAATGTACCGAAAGAAGATATTGTTTTAGCTTTCCACGATCCTGAAACTCGTAAGTTAACTGATTTTGCTGTTGTTTAAAGGATTTGTTTTGTCAAATATATAGTAACGTTATCAATTCCTATAGTAATTGACATTAAAAAAGAGGAAATTATTAAATGGATAAGCTAATTAATTATCAAAATATCATCAAACAAATCCTAACTAATTATCAAAGAATATCAGCACAACTTCCCGATCCTGATATAGATGAGGTATTAATGTTTGATGACCAAAGAAGTCAATATCTTTGGTTTAATATTGGCTGGAAAAATTATAGACGAATTCAAGCAATTTCTGTTTATATTCGGATTAAAAATGAGAAGATTTATATTGAGGAAGATTGGACGGAGGAAGGTATTGCTAATGAGTTATTAAGGGAAAATGTACCGAAAGAAGATATTGTTTTAGCTTTCCACGATCCTGAAAATCGTAAGTTAACTGATTTTGCTGTTGTTTAAATTATAGGATTTTATTTAGTATAGACGGTGCGTTACATTTCATTAACGCACCTTACTAATAGCTGATAGCTGACTGCTAATTGCTTTTTGTTAAAACTCTCCTGCTAAAGCAGCAACACAACGTTCACAAATAGTGGGGTCTTCTGAAGAAACACCCACATGAGTAGAATAATTCCAACAGCGGTCGCATTTCTCTCCATCAGCTTTGACTACTCCTATTCCTAAAGAGTCTGAAATAGATTTATATTCAAGGTTACTTAAAGCTTCTGCAGACTCTAATAATTCTACTTGGGAAGTAATAAACAGATAACGTAATTCATCAACTCCATTACCAGCTATTTTGGCTTTAATATTATTAGCTTGCTTAGGTAAAGTTTCTGCTTCTACTACTTGTGTTACTGGGGTAAAATCTACTTTTTGGGGAGGAACATAAGCTCCTTCTGGTGAGACTAAAGTTGCTGACTGTTTAACCGTATTATCTGTTGATGTTTTCCGTTTGGGTAATAAAATATCTTTGCCAAATATATCTTCTGTCGTCAATTTAATTTTCTCAGACAACTTTTGCCGATTTTTAGCAAATAATAGGTCGCCAGTCACAAAGCGAATTGTGTATATAATTCCAACTAATTCCATGATGGAATTTACTACAGGTAGTTGGTGAATTGTTGTTAATACTGTTAATGTTACTCGGATTAACAACAGTAATATAATGATAAAAAATACTGCCACTAAAACTTTTTGATATCCACTAAATAGTTTACTCAAAAAAGCGAATAATTCTGATAAAAGTTCCCGATCTTTAGCAAAATTAGCAGTAGTTTTTGGCGGATGATTAAGAGTTGTATTTTCTGTTTTTTCTGGTTCAATTTCTATTTTTGCTTCCAGAAATTCTGACTGACTTTTTTCTGCTTTAGCAATCGGGTTAAAACCTTGTATTTGCTCCCGTAAGTCAGCATCTTTTACATACAACAATACCTTTGCTTCTAGGGGCGCACCAATGGCTTTTTCAGCCCGTGCTTTTTCCAAAACTTTGTTAACTTCAGTACGAGTTTTTCGTAACTCTTCCCATAACTTAGCCAATTCTGGGTTATGCCATTTTTCCTCCATTTTTACCCACCCAGACTCAAATACAGACTTGTAGGGAGTAGGATAAGGAATATTTTGCCAAATATCTTCTGCCATGTGAGGTAAAACAGGAGCGATCGCTTTTGCCAAGTTTTCTACAGCTACAGCTAAAACAGTCTGACAACTACGCCGTCTGTAAGCATCGGTCGCACTAATATAAAGTCTGTCTTTAGCAATATCTAAATAAAAATTAGATAAGTCAACCACACAGAAATTTTGAATTGTTTGGAAAAAGCGGAAATATTGAAATTTATCAAAACCATCCTTGACTTCGGCAAACACCTCTGTCATCCGGTGCAACATATAACGGTCTAACTCTGGCATTTCTTCATAAGCAACAGCATCTTTTGCCGGATCGAAATCATGGATATTCCCTAACAAAAACCGCGCTGTGTTTCTAATTTTGCGATAAATATCTGCTATTTGTTTGAGAATATTTTTACCAAGGGGTACATCGGAAGAATAATCTACAGAGGAAACCCACAAACGTAAAATGTCTGCACCATAAGCAGGTTCTTGTTTTTGATTTTTACCGCCTTCGATAACTATTGACGGGTCTACCACATTCCCCAGAGACTTACTCATCTTGCGACCATTCTCGTCAAGCACAAAACCGTGAGTCAAAACAGTTTTATATGGTGCAACACCATTGGTAGCAATACTGGTCAGCAAACTTGACTGAAACCAACCGCGATGTTGGTCGGAACCCTCCAAATAGATATCAACTGGATACTTTAACCCATCCCTTTGTTGAGCAACTGCTGCCCAAGATGAACCAGAGTCAAACCACACATCCATCGTATCCGTACCTTTCTGGTATTTATCAGCATCTGGGCGATATTTTTCTGGTAAAAGTTCCGCCACCGACATTTCCCACCAAGCATCAGAACCTTTTTCAGCAACAATTTTTTGTACATGAGCAATAGTCTCCTCAGTCAGCAAAGGTTCCCCAGTCTTTTCATCATAAAATACCGGAATAGGAACCCCCCAACTTCTTTGTCGAGAAATACACCAGTCAGAGCGATCGCTCACCATAGGAGTAATACGGTTTTCTCCTTGAGCAGGTATCCACTGCACATCAGCGATCGCCTTCAAAGCTTCATTGCGGAAACCCTCTACAGAAGCAAACCATTGTTCGGTAGCTCGGAAAATAGTTGGTTTTTTAGTTCGCCAGTCATAAGGATATTTGTGTTCGTAGGGTTCTTCTTTCAGGAGAGAGTTAACATTTTGCAGTGCTTCGATAATGGCAACATTTCCCTCTTTTAATACATTTAACCCCTCAAAGTCTCCTGCTTCAGCAGTAAATTTCCCATTGCCATCCACAGGGGACAAAATTGGCAAACTATAACGTTGCCCTACAATATAGTCTTCCTGACCATGACCGGGAGCAGTGTGAACTAAACCTGTACCTGAGTCGGTAGTAACGTAGTCGCCACCAATAACAATATTACTTTCCCGGTCAAACAGTGGATGTTGGTAAGTACAATTTTCCAAGTCTTGACCTTTGACTGTCGCTACAGGTGTTAAAGTTGTACCCAAAGTTGCCGACAAACGTTCCACCGCTTCTGCTGCAACTATAAATAATTTGTCTTCTCCCATTGCATAGTCAGCATCGGGTTTAACCACAGCATAGTCAAGGTCTGGGTTAACGCTGACTGCCAAATTACCAGGAATAGTCCAAGGTGTTGTCGTCCAGATAGCAACCCAAAGTTTTTCCAGATAAGGTGCGAGAGATTTTTGAACCGCTTTTGCTAGTTTCGTAATTTTAAAAGCAGCATAGATACTTTGAGATGTGTGACCTTCAGGATATTCCAGTTCAGCTTCTGCAAGAGCAGTCTTAGAACTCGGACTCCAATGTACAGGTTTAAGACCACGATAAATGTAGCCTTTCAAAACCATTTTGCCAAATACCCCAATTTGAGCAGCTTCATATTCTGGAGTCAGAGTCATGTAAGGATGTTCCCAGTCTCCCCAAACTCCATAACGTTTGAACGACTGCCGTTGTTTATCTACAGTTTCCAGAGCAAAATCTCTAGCTTTTTGACGTAATTCTATAGGTGTGAGTTTTCCCCTTTCTGCTGATTTAAGATTTTGAATAACTTTTAATTCAATGGGTAAACCGTGGCAATCCCAACCAGGAACATAACGTACTTTTCGCCCTTGGAGTATTTGATAGCGGTTAATAATATCTTTAAGAATTTTATTCATAGCATGGCCAATATGGAGGTTGCCATTTGCATAAGGCGGGCCATCATGTAGGGTAAATATTTCCCCTGGGTTGGTCTCGGAGAGACGTTCGTAGATTTGTGATTCTGCCCAAAACTTTTGTAGTTCAGGTTCGCGAGTGACTGAGTTTGCCCTCATATTAAAGTTGGTTTGGGGCAAGTTTACGGTGTCTTTATAGGATTTTGCTTCAACCATTGGATTTTAGATTTTTTTGTTAGTATATTGAGAATTTTAGACTTATTTCTTTGTATCATCCATTATCTAGGGTATTGGTTGTGTTTAATCTTATCTGCATAAGTGCCTGTTTATCTTAATTTTGTTAAAAGAGTCGATCTATCAACAAAAGAATTTGGTCAACATTAGCAGGTATCTTTGATTTATTGTAGTATAAAAATTACAAATTGAAGTGTAAAATTAGATTGATTGTAAAAAATGCCAATTACAGCAAGACAAATAATAAGTAATCAACCGCCTGAAATAATCTATTTATTTATAGATGGAGGTTATTTGAGAGACAAGTACGAAAAAGCCACTTCTAAATGGTTCAACAATGAGGTTGTAGATTTGAGAAATATTAACTTTGCTGCAATCAAAAGCCATTTTAAAGCTAAAAAAGTTTTCTATTATGACTGCCTTGATGAAATTCAGAATAAAAATGAGAAAGATGAAGATTTTGAAGCTCGTAAATCTAAACAAAAGGATGATTTTAATCAAATCCGTTCTCTGGAAGGATATCACGTTAAGTTAGGAAGTTTAGTAGGTACTCCAAACAATAAACGTCAAAAAGAAGTGGATGTTTTATTAACAGTAGATATGATGAATCACACGATTCGTAATAACATGACCAATGCAGTTTTAATTGCTGGCGATCGAGATTTTAAACCAGTTGTTGAAAGTCTAGTTAATATGGGAATGTATGTAAAAATAGCTTCCGATCCTCGTTCAACTTCCTCAGAATTTAGATATGCTGCTGATAATTATATACCCTTATCATTTGATAATTACTATAGTTGGTCATCCCAAGAATTGAGAAATAAGTATCCAATACCTAAAGTTGATCGACAAAGACCTAGTAATGATGCTCACTTACTTAAGCAGGGAAAAGTAAAAGTAAAAGGTTACAAGGCAGAATTATTTCAAAAAGATAATGAGTTTATTCTCTTTTTTGAGAATAGAGAAGATGGTTATCCTTTAAGAATAAGTTCAGATTTTGAAGAGAGACCAGAAATTTATTACTGCTTAAAGTATGGAAAAGAAATTGAGTGGGATTGCATGAATTTATAGCTATAATTATTGAAGGTAAAAATATGAATGAAACAATCAAACTATTAGATGTAGTAGCTCTTACAGAAGACTTACTCGAAGTAAATTTATATCGCGGACAGGTGGGTACAATAGTAGAAATTTTGGCTGGTGGAAAAGCATTTGAGGTTGAGTTTTACTACCCTAGTGGGCGCACTTATGAGTCATTGGGTTTGGAACCAGAACAGTTTATGGTGTTGTATTTTGCTCCTGTTTCTAGAGCTATGATTTAATTATATTGCAGTCATAAAAAATGCTCAAATAAATTTATTTGAGCATTCTATCAATATAAATTAGCAATCCTCCATACCAACTTCAACAGCTTGACGCATTGCTAAAAAAGCTTCTTTCACTGGTTGACTAACTGAACTTTATGGTTCTGCTAGAATTAGTTCTTGATACACTTCTAAAAAGTTATTTCTTAACCTATAAAATAAATGGAGAAAATGTCTAATAAATGAAATACAATCCAGAATAACAAATTCTATTCCTCCAGTATTTAAGTATAGAGATCCGGCATATTCTTGAACTTGTGGATTAATTTTTTCAGTAGTAATAAAGATATAGTTATCTATTTTTTTATTAGTTAAAGATAACTTTTGTAATGCTCTATCTATGTCATTATTAGTAACAGATTTATTTTTTATTTCATAACAAGTTATCACCTCATCATTATCAATTAAGGTAATTTCTACATCTCCTAATGCACCTGTTTGAATATCCGCAGCATTATGAGAATGAAGAGAAAGTATCCTTTCTTTTAGGTATTTTTCAGCTACTTTATATGCAGCAGCTACTATTAAGACTGGAAGACGACTTGTTCCTTTTAAACTCAAATGTTTTTCGATTAGATTAACTATATCTTCACAAGAAAGTAAGAGTGTATCATCTCTAGTAGTATTTAGTGTTTGAATCAATGATTCTAGGCGTTGCTGTCTTTCATTTCTCAGAATAATCAACCAACGAACAGTTTCTGTTAGAAGGTCAAAAGGTAAAACACGGTCATTATAAACATCATCCAATAAATTGAGAATAGCACGATAAAGTTGTGGTGGACGACCAACAAGATTAAAGTCTTTTGTCAGAGTATTGTTACGGTTTCGTAGAGCAGGTGTGAGAAAAGCTGTTGTATTATTACAAGGCAAGTCATACTTACTGATAAAGGGAGTAATATATTGCTCATCATAAGTACGCCCTGAAAAAGCATCATTGCTACCTATCTCTGTGTAAGGTTTTCTCACATCTAGTTCTGGTTTATGAATTTTTGCCAGTAAGCAGGACATCAGCAATCTTACTCCTGCACGGTTTTTGAGATTTCGCGCAATATACTCTACTTGCTGACTCATTTCGTTGTCATCTACAAAAGACCAGGTAATGTTAGTTGTTGCCCGTCGATAGATGGTTTCAAGGATTTCTTGTGGTTCTGACATTTAATCTCCTGTTCTGATATTTGATAATTTAACCACAAAACTTCAACCCGGTTTTGTTTTTTTCCGTCGGTACGAGTGTTAGTCGAATGAGCTTTTTTTGCTGGAGCATCAATACAATACCAATCTTGATAAAGCGTATCAAATAATTGACAATGATACCCAGAAATCGCAACTTTGCTTTGAACACTATGCAACACTTCAGCTAATTTTCTATGTTCGTCATCAGTCATTTCATACCCATAAGCTTTTTTATCCGTCCGCGAGTCGTGTGGATAAGGTGGATCGCAATAAAAAAGTGTTTCCTCGCTATCGAAACGTTTGATAACTTCAATAGCTGGAGAATTTTCAATTTGCACCCGCAGCAACCTTTGCACAATTTCCGATAAACCCTCTACACTACCTAACCAACGAGAAACAGCACCTGCCATTCCTGCTCTGGTTGTGAGTTTACAATGTGCCCACCTTCCTACACTCGCAGTTTGAGCTAATCCCGTTCTAACTTGTCTTGCTCGGACAAAAAAACGACGAGCGCGTTCTAAGTCAGAAATTTTTTCTGTAGGTGGTGTCAAGGCTATTTTAAATTCTTCTCTAGAAAAAGGAGTAAGAGCGATCGCTTGAATTAGTTCTTCTTGAGAGTCTCGTAACATTCTAAAAAAGTTAACAACTTCTCCATCTAGATCGTTATAGGTTTCCACAGCAGAGGGTTTTCTATTCAATAAAACTGCTGCCGAACCACCAAAAGGTTCACAGTAATGTTGTGTTTTTGGTAACAGTGGCAGTAACCAATCAAGATGATTAAACTTTCCTCCATACCATCCAAAAGCTATTAACTTACTCATTCTTTAAGTTAGATTTTAGTTATTATTAAACAGTTAGTTCTATAGTATAATAAATGAAGTTAGAGATGACAATATTAACGGTAAAAATATGATAACCCTGTAGGAACGTCCCTACTTTGTTAGCTGTTGCCTATTGATAGATTGTTTCAACCTACATTCCGCTTGTAGTTCAAATTATTATTTGAGGAGCTTAAAAGTTTTAATAATGCCAGTAAATGCAGATAAACCCCATCTGTGGAAAAAAGATATTGCTCAGTCAGTAGATTTCTACAATAATTGGTTTCTTGAGTTTGCCCCGATAACATACAAAGAAACTCGTCTTAGTAGCACTCAACAGGTTGAGTCCACATTAATTTTGACAGCTAATTTCACAAATATCTCACGGGAGATACTGTATCAGCACCCATTTATCTTGCCTATATTACGGATGGCAACAGCGCCACCTATTGCTCGCTATCGACTCATTGGACTTGCTAATGTACGACCTAACCTTGTTAAGAATATGGAAGAAAAACTACGAATACCGCCACGAATGAATCCAGAAGAAATTAATTCTGAACTTGATAAAATTTGTCTAATTATTATTAGATTGCTAGATAAAGATATCTTTCCTTGGCTCAAAAGTGCTAGACAACCAACCGATATAGAAATTAGTAGAGCTGCGACAATTGTTGCCGATCGCTTATGTGGTAATTTAGCTGACCCTATTATTCGTAATGCTCAAGAACAAAGGCAACTTTCTACTATAAGAAATTGGTTAGAAAAAAGAGGTTATTCTTATATTGAAACTGGCAGTGGTTTACAGTTTGATCAGCTCAATCCAGGCAGTTTTTCATTTCGGATGAATATATCAGTAAAACAATCTAAAGGTAGCAAACAGATTAATATCCCTATTGATACTATGATTATGCCGTTTAATTCTCAAGTTGGTGAGTTACCACTATTAATTGAAGCGAAGTCAGCAGGCGATTATACAAATACAAATAAAAGACGGAAAGAGGAAGCTATTAAAATTAATCAACTAAGAAATACTTACGGCAAAAGTGTCAATTTTATTTTATTTTTATGTGGCTACTTTGATAGTGGATATTTAGGCTATGAAGCTGCCGAAGGTATAGACTGGGTATGGGAACATAGCATAGATGATTTAGAATTATTTGGAGTGTAGATGATGATAGTAAATCAAACTCAAGAATTAGCCAGAATCAACTTACAAAACAAACTTGATGCCACTAAAACTCAAGCTGAAAAAAATCAACTTGGTCAGTTTGCTACACCAACAGAACTAGCAAAAGATATCCTTCAATATTGTATAAAGCTTTTACCTAAACAAAAAATTCGCTTTCTCGATCCTGCTTTTGGAACAGGTGCTTTTTATTCTGCGCTATTAAACTTATTTCCTATATCAGATATTGATGAAGCTATTGGATATGAAATAGATTCTCACTGTGGTCAAGAAGCGAGGCAGCTTTGGAGTCAAACAAGATTAAAATTAAATGTTGCTGATTTTACAACTTGTAGTCCACCAGAATTAGATGCAGCTAAAGCTAATTTAATAATCTGTAATCCTCCCTATATCAGACATCATCATTTAACTAAAGATGAAAAGCTAAGATTGCAAAATTTAACAAAAAAGATAACTGGAATAAAGCTCAGTAAATTAGCAGGAATTTATTGTCATTTTTTACTTATATCTCATGGCTGGATGACTAAAAATTGTTTGGCTGCATGGTTAATTCCTAGTGGTTTTATGGATGTGAATTATGGACAGCAAATTAGAGATTATTTATTAAATCAAGTAACATTATTACGAGTTCATTCCTTTGAGCCAAAAGATATGCAGTTTAAAAATGCTCTTGTCTCTTCTTCAGTAGTTTGGTTTAGAAAGAAAATTCCATCAGATAATCATCAAATTGAGTTTACATATAGTGGTAGCTTAACTAAGCAAAAAAAAACTCAATTGATATCTGTTGAAGCACTAAAAAATGTTAATAAATGGACAAATATTTATAAATTAGATAGCAGTATAAAAATTGATATTCAGGGAGTCAAATTATCAGAATTATTTACAATCAAACGTGGTTTAGCAACTGGGGCTAACGATTTTTTTATTTTAACGCCAGAACAAATATCCAAATATCAACTTCCTCCAGAATTTTTAACTCCTATTTTACCTAGTCCGCGATATTTTTCAGTTGATGAAATTGAAGCTGATGCTTTAGGTAATCCTATTTTAGAACGTCAGTTATTTCTACTTTCATGCGATTTATCAAAGAATGAAATTCAATTTCAATATCCCTCACTTTGGCAGTATCTTCAGATGGGAATCAAAAAAGGAATTAGTAATCGTTATTTGTGTAAACATAGGCGACTATGGTATCAACAGGAACATCGTAAATCATCAGCGTTAGTTTGTACTTATATGGGGCGTCAAGATAGCTTAAAAAGAACACCATTTAGATTTATTTTGAATCATTCTCAGGCAACAGCGACAAATGTTTATTTGATTTTGTATCCGAAATTTGAGCTAGAGGATATTTTTAAGAAAAACCCGGATATACTCAGGAACGTTTGGCAGATTTTGAATCAAATTTCGTTAGATATATTGATAAGTGAAGGCCGAGTTTATGGGGGTGGTTTACATAAGTTAGAACCTAGAGAGCTTGGTAATGTTCCAGCAGATAAAATTATTGAGATTATACCAAGTTTCAAAAGTTAGGCTAAATTTCTTTAGCTTGATAGTTAGAGGTTAGGGTTCTGACACTTAACCTCCTGTTCTGATAATTGATAATTTACCCACAAAACTTCAACCCGGTTTTATTTCAGTCGGTACGAGTGTTAGTCGAATGAGCTTTTTTTGCTGGAGCATCAATACAATACCAATCTTGATAAAGGGTATCAAATAATTGACAATGATATCCAGAAATGGCAACTTTACCTTGAATACTATGCAACACTTCAGCTAATTTTTTGTGTTCGTCATCAGTCATTTCAGACCCGTAAGCTTTTGTATCCGTCCGCGAGTCGTGGGGATAGGGTGGATCGCAATAAAAAAGTGTTTCTTGACTATCAAAACGTTTGATAACTTCAATAGCTGGAGAATGTTCAATTTGCACCCGCAATAACCTTTGCACAATTTCCGATAATCCCTCTACACTACCTAACCAACGGGAAACAGCACCTGCCATTCCTGCTCTGGTTGTTAGCTTACAATGCAACGTCCTACACTCGCAGTTTGAGCTAATCCTGTTCTGACTTGTCGCGCTCGGACAAAAAAACGGCGGGCAGGTTCTAAATCAGAAATTTGTTCTGTAGGTGGTGTCAGCGCTATTTTAAATTCTTCTCTAGAAAAGGGAGTAAGAGCGATCGCTTGAATTAGTTCTTCTTGAGAGTCCCTTAACATTCTAAAAAAGTTAACAACTTCTCCATCCAGATCGTTATAGGTTTCTACCGCAGACGGTTTTCTATTCAATAAAACTGCTGCCGAACCACCAAAAGGTTCACAGTAATGTTGTGTTTCTGGCAACAGTGGCAGTAACCAATCAAGATGATTAAATTTTCCTCCATACCATCCAAAAGCTATTAACTTACTCATTATTTTAGTTGGACTTTAATTATTATTAAACAATTGGTTCTATAGTATAATAAAAAATTCATTGCTACAAATATTATGCTGTCTATGATTGTATTGATTGAATACCTAAGTCTAGTTAAGTGATTTAAACAAGGATCAAAAATGACAGAACAAATAAAAATTATAGAAATTGACGAAAATTATCCCCATTTGCAAGCTGTTATTGAATTGGGTGATACTAATAGAGAAACTCTAGGTTTTCTCCCTAGAAAAGCTTTTAATAATTATGCAAAATGTCGCCAAATAATTGTAGCTATTGACTCTAATAAAAGTTGCGTTGGGTATTTATTATATAGAGTAGCAACTTCATATAACCGAGTTGGTATTATTCATTTATGTATTGCTCATTCTTATCAAGGTAAAGGAGTAGCTAAAAAATTATTTGGTTATTTAGTTGAAATTACTCAACAAAAATATAGTGGTATTGGTTTAACTTGTCGTCGTGATTTTAATTTAAGTAATTTCTGGTCTAAGTTAGGTTTTGTTTTTCAGTACGATAAACCAGCAAAAACTCCTGGAAAAATGAACGCGTATTGGTGGTTCGATCACTATCATTCAAATTTGTTTTCTAATGCTGCTACTCGTCAACGTGAGTATAAATTATATGTTGCTATAGACTCACAAATTTTCTTTGATTTTTATTATAGTGACAATAATAATAAAGATGCTCAATCCTTACTTGCTGATTGGTTAGACCCTGACTTACAGTTATGTTTGACAGATGAAATATTTAATAAAATAAATGTTTTTTTTGATAATAAGGATGATAGAAAGCACTTCACCAATCTAGCGAAAAAACTCTTTACTATTTTATCGGCAAATAAAAGATATTCCTCAAAAATTCAGTCTATTAAAAATTTATTTGAACAAAAAAAAATTAATATTAGTGAGTCGGATATTCGCTATATAGATAAAGCTATTACATCAGATGTTTACATTTTTGTAACTGATAATAGCAGTCTCTTAGATATAGAGGATGAATTTTATGAACAGTTTAATGTCTCTATTATTCATCCTAGAGATTTGATTATTCAAGTGGATGAAATCCGCAGGCGAACAGAATATCAACCTGTCCGTCTAGCAGGTACTCTACTAAAAAAATCCCGCGTTACTCTAGGGCAAGAAAAGCTTTTAAATGAATATTTTAGAGCTGATAAATTGGGTGAAACTAAGGCTGAGTTTCAACAAAAAATACTTCGCTTTATTGCAGAGACAGATAAATTTGATTGTTTTTTTGTTTTTGAAGGAGAAAAACAACCTTTAGCCTTATTTGTTTATGATAGACGTAAAAAATATGAGTTAGAAATTCCATTAATGAGAGTTGTAGATACTTCTATAACTGCCACTCTTGCCAATCATTTAGTTTTTCAATCTATATCAATTTCTGCCAGAGAAGAAAGAAATTTTACTAAGATAACAGATCCATTTTTGCCAGAAGCAGTTATTAGAAATATTCATCAAGATGGAACTTTTGTAGAATTTAATAATACTTACTTAAGAGCTAATATGGCTGTAGCTAAAACAGTAAATCAACTATCACAATATTTAGAAAATTTAGCCGTTAGCTTAGGAAAAGAATATAAATTTTGTCATCAAATCTCTCAACTTCTTCAGAAAAAGGTAGAAAATGAGCATGAGCAAAAAGAATTATATTTTAATTTAGAGAAATACTTATGGCCTGCAAAAATAATTGATGCTAATCTTCCTACATGGATTATTCCTATTAAAGCATTTTGGGCAAAAGATTTATTTGATGAAGAGTTAGCTAATAATTGGTTATTTGGCTCTAAAACTGAGTTGGCACTTAAACGTGAACTTGTATTTTATCGTTCTAAGGGAGGTTTAAAACCTGGTGTAATTGGTAGAATTATATGGTATGTCAGCAATGATGAATCTTTTCCATACGGAACAACAAAAGTAATTAAAGCTTGTTCTCGATTAGATGAAGTTATAGTAGACAAACCAGAAAAATTATATAGACAATTTCGTAATCTAGGTGTATATAAATTAGAATATTTAATACAAATCACCAAGAATAAGCCTAATGAAGATATAATGGCTATTCGATTTAGTGATACTCAAATGTTCACTAATAATCTCACTTTAAAACAGCTTCAGGATATACTAAAAAAGCGTACAACTGTTCAAGGATTATTTAAAATAACACCAGATGAATTTGCCCAAATATACGAGAAAGCAATCTAACAGTAAAAAGGATTCTAAAAGTATGTCAAATACAGTTCTTTTATCTATAAAGCCAGAATATGCTGATCAAATTTTCTACCAGAAAACAAAAAAAGTTGAATTACGTCGTGTTTTTCCCGATCTAGAGAAAGATGATTTAGTTATAGTTTATGTTTCATCTCCTAAAAAAGCCGTAGTTGGTTACTTTAAAGTCAAAAAAATTATTAAAGAAAACATTCCTTGCCTTTGGGAAGAAGTAGAGGGTAAAGCAGGAATTACCCATGAAGAATTTTATGATTATTATTCAGGAGTAAAGTTTGGCATAGGAATATTTTTCCAAAAAAGCAAGACCTTTAAAAAACCAGTCGAATTAGAAAAATTAAGGGAAGAATTGAATAATTTTAGACCACCCCAAAGTTATCGTTATTTAAAACCCGATGAATGGGAAATTCTTAAGAGATTAGTAGATTATGATTTTGAATAATTAGGGTTTGCGCTCAAAAGTCTTTTAGTAGGGGTAGGAGACAGGAGTTAGAGGAATGAACTAGGAGGTAGGAGCGGGCGTTTTGTCCCAAGATTGTTCTACCATAGTCAGCCCAAAATACTAGCTTTTTGCAGCTCACAGGCACCGAAAAGCTGGCACTTTTTTGAACCCCAAAAAGACTAATACCTTATATTTATCAATACTTTGAGAATTAATCAGCAAGCCCTAATTAAAAAATAAAAATAACTGTGTATGGCAATTAAACAACTAACTTTATTTATTCAACTTTTTCAGGAATTTGCTGACTCATATCCCTATAGCTCAGAAGGATTAAATCATAGAGCTTCTTATGAAAAACAACGTCAACAAGGTCGCCGGAATTTTGCAGAAATAACTGCTGCTGTTAAGGCAGGGGAAGACATCACTGAATCGGTTAGATTCAAACTTTTACCTCATACTAATACTCCCAGAAATCGACAAAGGGGTGCATGGACTCACATTACTGAATCAAACAATATTGATTTAACTGAATGGTTTCAATGGTCTACAAATCAAGGTTGGGAAAAGCAAGAATATTGGTCTGTTATTGCTAGAGAAATTTATAATTTTGTAAATTACTGTATTACAGATTATCAGAAATTTTTATTAGCTTGTAAAAATTTTTCTAAATCACCAAATTCTGGAGGATTTCAAGCAGGAAAAATGACACCTATTCTGAATGCACTAAAGCCGGATGATTTTATTTTAATTAATGATAGGACGAGAAAAGTAATTAATTATTTAAGTAACACAAAATATACTGAAAAGCTAACTGAATACCCATATATTAATCTCACTGGTCGTAATCTAATTTTAGAGTTGGCTGAAGAAATGCAGAAACACAATATACCTGCGATGCGAGATGATGATTTGTTTGATATGTTTTGTCATTGGTTAGTAGATGTGAAAAAATACAATTTTCCTAGTGAAAATATAAACAGTACAGGCAATATTTATGAAACTCATCAAGATGAAAAAATAAATTTCACTGCAACTAATAGACATTTCCATAAAAGGTTATCAAACCCTTATCTTGCCATTCCAAAATCGGTATTTTTGGAGAGGTCTAATTTACAACCAAAATACACTTTAACTCAATGTTCCCAAGAAACCAACATCACGGAAACACAACTCACACAATGGATACGCGCTATCGACCGCAAAAAACAAGCCATTTTCCAAGGTCCACCCGGTACAGGTAAAACTTTCCTCGCTCAAAAACTTGCTCAACATTTAACCAGTGGAGATGACGGTTTCTGGGAACTCATTCAATTTCATCCTGCTTACACCTACGAAGACTTTATTCAAGGTATCCGACCGCAAAGCGAAGATGGTAAACTCACCTATCCTGTTGTTCCGGGTCGCTTCCTGAAATTTTGTCAAAAAGCAGCACTTTGTCAAGATACCTGCGTACTCATAATAGATGAAATTAACCGCGCTAACCTTTCCCAAGTTTTCGGGGAACTTATGTATCTCCTGGAATACCGCGATGCTAAAATTCCCCTTGCTAATAGTGGAGAATTCTTCCCATAATTATTGTCCTCATATTGCTGGCTATTCTATTCCACTATTTTAGTTGTGGAGCGTCCAGAACGTCTATTTTTGGCTGTCTGTTTTTAACGATCGCTTGTTTTTGGTTGTCTGTTTTTTGCGTTGGCGGAGCAAGTGCGGCAGCTATATCGCTTGTCTTAGCAAGAGTAACTTTTGACTGGCTATTCTAATGCACCATTTTAGATGAAACAGTCCACTACTGGCCCTGGTGTGACACAGCTAAAATGGTGGAATAGATTTTTGGCAAAAGTACAAAAATAAAATTTTCCTTTAGGAAAATTTTAGGGAAACAATTCACTATATATTAGAGTTGTCGCTAAATAGATAGAAAAAATCGCTCAAATTAAGACACAGTAGTAATTCCAGACGTTTTGCACTGGAAATTGCTAAAATCCTTACATGATAAGGGTTTAGCAGTTTTTTATAGTTATAAAGCGACAAGTCTATTAATCAATATGAATTGATTCGATTCATATCAGGATTGCTCTAGCATAGATTTTCGATTTCAATCCTTGACAATATTAGGAGTAAAATAATGGTTTCCAAATTTTCTGCGTTTTGGAATAAAGATGGTAGTACCCAACCCGATGCACCCCGTTGGGCTAATTTACGCGCCGAGATGCGCAGCGCTTTCCCCACTTACTATTGCACAGGAGCCTCAGACCCCTTTGCGGACATGGTTCACCAAGCCATTCGTTATCTAGACCGACTCAAACCACCCCAGTCTACTTCCCCTACAGGTACACCGGGTTATTTAGGAAACGATCCTACTGGTCCCCATTATGGCAGAGTGACCGAAGCGCGTCTGGGAGAAAAAATGGCTTCCGTGGAAGATGTGCTTGAGGAGGCAGCAGAACTATTTCGGGGAATGCCCAACTGGAATCATCCCCTGGTAATGCCCAATGTTATTCCTCCGGCTAACACTGCTGCAATTATTTCTGCCATGATGACTCAGGTTTTCAGCCCCAATATTATTGAGGGGGAATATGCCTGGGATGTAGAAAAGACTGAGATGGAGACCTCTGCGATCTTAGCCGATTTGATTGGTTGGCCAACTGATGAAGCAGGTGGTCTGTTCACCTTTGGAGGTTCTGGGTGCTATTTTTATGGCATCAAATACGCCCTGACCAGTTGTTTGGGCATGAATTCCCGTTGTAACGGCATTCGCACTGATGCCAAAGTGTTGGTGTCTCAACAAGGCCACTACTGCAAACAGAATTCCACAGACTGGACTGGTCTGGGTATGGAGAACTACATCGAAATTGACACCGATGATGTCACGAATGCCATGGATTTTGACCACCTAGAAGAAGTGGTGCGAGTCCTCCATTCCTCTGGTACGCCCATCGCTGCCATTGTCTGCACGATGGGTACAACAGATGCTTTTGCGGTAGACCCCATTGACAAAGTAAGGGAATTGGTAGATGAACTCTATCCCCTAGAAAAACATCCTGACGGAGTAGGACGACCCCTAATTTACGCTGATGCAGTGATTGGCTGGTCTTGGCTGATGTTCAAAGGATATGACTTTGTAGAAAATCCCTTGGGTTTTGCACCAGCAGTTTTGGCTAATATTAAGAAAAACTACGAGGCTATTAGCAAAATTGTCCACGCTGATGCCATTGGCTGTGATTTTCACAAGACTGGTTGGTCAACCTATAATTGTAGCGTGGTTATGGTTCGCAGCCTGCATAAATTCCAAGAACTTCTCAGTCGTCCCGGTTCAGCCTATCTTCAGGCCCGTACCTGCTACAACCCTGGTCTCTACACCCTGGAAGTGTCCCGCTCCGGTTCCTATTCAATGGCAGCCTGGGCAACCCTCAAATACATGGGTTATGAAGGATTCCGCTCGGTTCTGGGAGGTATTCTGGAAATCCAACATTACCTGCGCCATGAGGTTATTGCTAATGAACCAACTGTAGTTTGTGTCAACACACCAGATTCAGGTTTCGTGACTCTGTTCCGGGTTTACAAAAAGGGAGTGGATGCCAAAGCTCAATATGAAAAAGAACTGAACGATCCGGCGGCTAAGGAAGAATTGGACGCAAATAATAAATTGCAGCAAGATATAGCCGATATGCTGTGGCAGTGGCATCGGGACGGTCAGTTGCATGAGGGAGCTTATGCACCTTACATCAGCTATACCAGTGGTTTCCGGCCTACAGATTATGACGATGAGGAAATAGAACCGGGTTTCATCTATGCGGTGAAAGCTTATCCGATGAATGTCAATATTACTCCGGAAGTAATGGACGAACTAATCCGGTTGGTATTGGTGGCGCGGGATGCGATTGAAGCAGGTACAGTTCCCGAACCCAAGGATGATGCTGGAAATTGTCCTCTTCCTTATTCTGACTTCTCGAATATTAAACCTCTCGAATGTGCTTCTGATGAAGAAGGTGCAGGTGGTTCAACTTCAGATAATCTTCTCTCTGGCATTGGACGTCAGTCTCGCAAAGCGTTGAAGCGACTCTGGAAGCGTCGCCAGGACAAAAAGTGTGATTGTTAATCGTAATCAAAGTTAAATTTTGATAGTGGGAATCGTTCTCAATTTACTTTTGAGTTTCGCCTAGCGGTATAGTGTGGCGATCGCTCTCTCCATTTCAAAAATGAAAAACTCCAGGTAGTAAAACCTATCTGGGGTTTTTTTTTATCTAATATCATGTCCGGTTATCAAAATAATATGGGTCGCGCAACCCCGCCTTTTAAGGCGCAATATTTTTGGAGCTTTTCTCAAATCCCCGATTTCCCCTCCCCTCCTGGGAGCAGGGCTAATTCATTGTCGTCAGAGAATATTTATATGGATATGAAATACATTTAATTGTGCAAATATCTAAGAATCTCCCCATCTCCCCATCCCCCCATCTCCCCATCCCCCCATCTCCCCATCAATTTTTCTCTAGTGACAATAAATAGACCCTGCCTCCTGGGAGGGGTTAGGGGTGGGTTAACTTCTGACTTCTGACTTCGTTATCATGCATTACCTTTTTCAAAATCCTCTCTAATCATCTCCCCAAAAGAATACTCTATAAACCGGATTTAGTATAATTCTGCATTAACTAAAATTGAAATTTTTAATATTTTATAGTCAGTTAAACTAAAATAATAATGATTATCATTCTCGTAGCACCAAGAGCTTTTAAGCTATAAAAGTATTTTAAGGATGATATAATTATAAGGTTGAGTTTTTTATCTGTTAATTTTTAATATAAATTAAAGTTGGAAATGGTTGATTTTTTTTAGATTTGTGAGTAAAATCAAAAATGTTTGAAGTCATTGAAAAATCTTAGAAAAAAGATAATTTGCTTACTAACATTTAGTGAATTATCAACTCACAATTTTCTGATCTAAGTAGGTGAGCATGAATAAACGCAATATTAGGGGGCGGGTTTTGTTAACGAAGTCAGAAGTCAGATAGGGGAGCCGTCGAATTGGCGATGTACAGAAGTTAACCCACCCCTAACCCCTCCCCTCCTGGGAGGAGAAGTAGGGGATTTGAGCTTCGATCCAAAAATATTTCGCCTTAAAATGCGGGGTTGCGCAACCCAATTATTTTGATAACTAGATTGAGTGTATTCAAGGCTTTCGGTTCAACCTGCCCCTACAATTTTTGGCGTTGCTGAATTGAAGTATAAATGCGCGATTGTTTGGTTCTGGTCAAGCCCCCGCGCATCCCCCAATTTTGGGGGACTTTTAGAGTTTTATTCCCCATTGAAGTATAAATGCGCGATTGTTTGGTTCTGGTCAAGCCCCCGCGCATCCCCCAATTTTGGGGGACTTTTAGAGTTTTATTCCCCCCAATTTGGGGGGGTTAGGGGGGCTTGCATCATACCCAGAATCAGCAACGCCCAATTTTTTTAACGTTTAATTAGACCTACCTACTTATCTGGCTCAAAAAACTCCACTATTGATACCTAGTGCAGCTACGCGGAAGTTAAAAGTCAAAAGTCAATCATTTTTGATTGGTAAGGCTTTTAGGAATTTGTAACTCGTCAGTTATTTCCGCCATCCTGCACTAGATATTCCTTAGCTTCAAAACAAACCTTTGAAATAGTTTCAGCGATCGCTTACTCATCACTGAAATGATAAATGTTCTGTCTTGACAACTACTATGACGCAAATTTTTCCCTTTATCCCAACTGATGATGCCACTAAACCCGAAGTAGAACACCACCATCATCATCACCACCATGATGGTCATAACCATGCCCACGGGATTATAGATCCCGAAATCGCTAGCTCGGAGCGGGGAATATGGGCTGTGAAATGGTCACTGGTCGGTTTACTAATCACTGCTGTCTTACAGGCAGTGGTGTTTTGGCTCTCTGGCAGTATCGCTCTCCTTGCCGATCTAATCCACAACATCGGGGATGCCATGACTGCCGTACCTTTGGGTGTGGCGTTTCTCGTCTCACGACGTAAGCCAACCCCCAGATTTTCCTATGGTTTTGCTCGTTTGGAAGACTTGGCCGGGGTGATGATTGTGGCCATTGTCTTATTGAGTGCCATGATTACCGCCTATGAGTCTGTGGAACGATTTTACCATCCTCAACCTTTACATCATTTGGGGGCACTGGCGATCGCTGCTATTGTCGGCTTCATCGGCAACGAAATTGTGGCCGTTTTTCGCATTCGAGTCGGTCGCGAAATTAACAGTGCTGCCCTAATTGCTGATGGGTATCATGCTTTGGCTGATGGTCTGGTCAGTCTAGCAGTGTTACTCAGTGCTGTAGGTGTTTGGCTTGGCTATCCCTGGGCCGATCCAGTGATGGGTTTAGTCATAACCTTAGTATTACTGAAAATTGTCTGGGAGTCAGGACAGACCATTTTTAGTCGCTTGCTGGATGGCGTGGAACCAGAGATCCTTGAATCCCTCAACCATGCTGTCAGTCATGTGCCTGAAGTTGAAGAGTTGGTGATTCCAGAGCGGATAGCTAACCTGCGGACTCGCTGGCTAGGACATCGCCTCCATGTGGAAATGGACATCATGTTACCACCTACTTTATCTCTTCAGGAAAGCCAAGAGATTACTAATACTGTTGAGGAGCAACTAAAAGCACACCTAGCGTATATCGGCTTGATTGTAGTTCGAGGCATACCTGATTCACAACTCAAAAGTTAACAGTTACAGCAGATTCTACTTTAATGAGGTACACTCGTCGCGGGCAAGATGCCCGCACTGCAAACATTCAATTATTAATCCCTGTACCTTATAACTTCGGAAACTGCTGTAAAAGTCAAAATAAGCGTTCAGCTTTTCAACAAATGCAAAAAAGCAATTTCAATGTGTAACCGCTCATGCAAAAAACAGCAGAAAAACCCATAAATCAAGAAACCCTAACGTCTGAAATATCAATTCAAGACAATAATAAACCCAAACTCCTTATTCGCATTTTGCGAGAACCATTGTTACACTTCCTAGTTTTGGGTGCCCTACTCTTTGGGCTGTATTTTTGGGTTGGTAGTCCTTCGATAACATCTACTTCCACCAAACAAATTGAAGTCTCTACCCCTGTAATTGAGTCCTTGCAAGCAACCTGGAAGTTGCAGTGGGGCAGAAAACCTACTGCGCAACAGTTACAAAAATTAGTGGATAACTATGTTCACGATGAGGTCTTGTATCAGGAAGCTCTGGCCTTGGGCTTAGATAACAAGGACATCATTGTCCGGCGACGGCTAATTCAAAAGATGCAGTTCCTAGTCCAAGATGTGGCAGGCATCAAAGAACCATCGGATGAAGAGTTGCAAGGATATTTAGAAAGTAATGCAAATCGCTATACTATCCCTGGAAGGTTTAGCTTTAAGCAAGTCTATTTCAGCCAAGAACTGCATGGGGATAACACCGATACAGATGCCCAAAATATCCTGACTCAGCTACAGAATAATACCAAGCAGACTCAACCTAGAGGCGATCGCTCCATGTTACCGACAACCTATACCCTAGCTTCAGCTAAAACTCTCAACAATACTTTTGGGGGAACTTTGGCTCGGGAGATGGCCGAGGTGACACAAAAGGGTTGGCAAGGCCCTTTTCATTCAGCTTATGGCAGTCATTTGGTTAACGTGACTGACATTGAACCAGGTCATCCCGCAACCTTGGCAGAGGTGAGAAAAAATGTCCGTCTGGACTACCTCAGAGACAAGAAGCAAAAGCAGGATGAACTGTTCTATCAAAAATTGCGCGATCGCTATACGGTCTCTATTGACCAGGAGGCTGTAAACCAAGAACTTCAGGAGGGCAACGCATGAACTGGATAGGACGTTGGCTTTGTCTGATTCTCCTGGTGGGTATAACTCTGGGATTTTCTCCCACTCCGGCTATTGCTCATGGCTTTCAAACTGCCTACCTGGAATTACGAGAACAACCTTCTGGTCAAATTGACGCACTTTGGAAAACACCTCCAGCTTTCGGTTCTGGGGATGATGGGTATGGGCCTCCCATCGCCATTCGCCCCGTTTTTCCTAAACACTGTTCTGTAGCCATTACTCCGGGAGCGATCGCCACTTCTGTTTCCAGGTGGACATTAGATTGTGGTGAAAAAGGATTGGCTCAATCAACTATTACGTTTCCTGGATTGATTAATAACTTTGTGGAAGTGCTGTTGCGAGTGGAATGGGCCGATGGACACTCCCAAACTACTATGTTGCCGACTGGGCAGGAAACTTTTGTGATTCCAGAAAAAACGACGGTGTTTGCTGTGGGGCAGACTTATCTGAAATTGGGTGTAGAGCATATTTTTAGCGGTATTGACCATTTGTTGTTTGTGTTGGGGCTGGTGTTAATTGTCGGTCCCTCTTGGCGTTTGGTGAAGACGATAACTGCTTTTACTCTGGCTCACAGTGTTACTCTGGGGGCGGCGACTTTGGGGTTTGTGAATGTGCCTCAAGCTCCTGTGGAAGCGGTGATTGCTTTGAGTATTTTGTTTTTGGCGTCGGAACTAGCTCACAGTCGGATGGGCAAACCGGGTCTGACTGAAAAATATCCTTGGTTGGTGGCTCTGACGTTTGGATTGTTGCATGGCTTTGGGTTTGCGGGTGCATTGACTGAAGTTGGGTTGCCACCGCAAGATATTCCTCCGGCGTTGTTGTTTTTTAATGTTGGGGTGGAACTAGGGCAACTGGCTTTTGTGTTGGCGGTTGTTGCGGTGATGGAGAGTCTGAAACGTTTGGGTTCCGAGAACTATCCGCGCTGGTTGGGATGGATGCCGACATATAGTATTGGGACGATGGCATCCTTCTGGTGTATTCAGCGAGTTGTGGCGTTTTGGGGGTAAATCAATCCTGGCATCTCACAATGACAAGGTTGGCAATATCAACACTGTATTGACTGAGTGTAAGTCCAGCAAGTGAGCGATTGCCTCCGGCACCAGCAGAGCTGAACGCTTCCTAACCAGAGGCAATAAGTCTAGGGTTCGCGGTTGCGATCGCCAAAAACAAACTGAACCTATGGACATCTAGTCCGAGGTTCAACAATCAAACAAAAAACAATTCCGATTGAGTTAATCAAAATGAATCGAATGTTTTTGCGAATGCGCAAACTGTTTCTCACAGGGCTGTGTATTTGCTTATTTACAGCAAGTACCTTCTATATGTCCTGTAGTGCTTTAGCGGGATTACCTCCCGGCGAATACGATAACCTCGGCACACCCGCTCCCGTCACCTCGGACTACGGCTACTCCCCCTATTCAGGCGGGCGGGAGTTTCCCCAACAGGTATTCTGGGGCGACACCCACCTGCACACGGTTTTATCCTTCGATGCCGGAGCAGGAGGGACGCGGCTGACCCCCGAAGACTCCTTCCTTTTTGCACGCGGAGAAGAAGTCTATAACGAAATCGGACAAAAGATCAAGCTGTCACGACCCTTAGATTTTCTGGTAGTCTCCGATCACTCTGACTATTTGGGAGGCATCCAACAAATCATCACCGGCGAACCGCCCGAGATTCTCGAAGATCCCAAGGTGAACGAGTGGCACGAAGGAGTCAACAGCGACGACCCTGACGTAGTCGCAGACACGATGATAGATTTGACAAAGACCTTTGCCGAGGGGGAAATGCCCGAGACGATTTACCCCCAATCAGACGAGGAGTTTCGCACCGCCTGGCAGCAAGCAGGAGATTCCAACACCGCGCTGGACGGACTACGACAAGGCGTTTTTCGGCGACGAGTGGTGTGCAGAAGCCAAGGCAGAAGATCCAACGGCTTGTGATGATATTCCTCTAACCTTACAGGAGCGGGCATATACCTCTCCCATCTGGTATTCTCCAGCTACGGTGGCGATAGAACCCAAACCCCTGCCTTCCCAAGTTGTCGAAAATCTGAGTCAGGAAGATTTTTGGCAAACAATCATTCAGCAGGTTGAGAAACATTATTCAACTAAGTAGATGAAATAAATCTATAATTCTAGCATCTGACAATAGTGCATTATTCGTAGGTTGGGTTGAGGAACGTTTGCGGAGCATTTCCAACGGAAAAACCCAACATTGCCAAGATTTTTGTTGGGTTTCCGACCTCAACCCAACCTACATTTTTAGGACGGTCACTAAAAACAGAGAAACGAGTCCCATAACCCTCTCCGCGTCTGGTGCGTCTGGTGCGTCTGGTGCGTCTGGTGCGTCAGTCAAAACTAGCAAGTTAGATGCGTACAAGCTTAAATCAATCCTGGCATCTCACAATAGTTTGGTAGTTTTCAAACCCACTGGTTGAGTGTAAGTCCAGCAATAGAGCGATCGCTTCCTAACCAGAGGCGATCGCCTCTCAAAACTTAGCCTAAAAGGAGCCTATTAATGTTCAAAAAAATGAAACTTTTTAAGAAATGGACGGCGATCGCCCTCAGTGGCATCCTGCTTTCCGTTTACTTGTGGATACCTCCAGCCCTAGCACAAGAGGCTCCGCCCCAGCGCAAAGCCCTTTTTGGCGATCTACACATCCATACGTCATACTCTTTGGATGCTTACCTCATGCTATCGGCAAATACCCCCGATGATGCCTATCGATTTGCGAAAGGAGACCGACTTCCGGTACTTAATGGTGAACCAGACCAAACCAATAAGTTGAGCGAGGCATTAGATTTTGCGGCAATCACCGATCATTCTGAATTTATAGGTGAAGTCGAGATGGCTCTCGATCCGGATAATCCTTGTTACAATCATCCCCTAGCTAAGGCGATCCGGAATGAACCTAAATCTGAGACACTTTCCCTCTTGGCATATATTAACCTTGTCTTAGGAACAACTTTCTCGGAAGAGCTGCCGGAACGGACTAAATATGGCTCCACTGCTTGCGCAGCTGATGCTCGAAAAAGCGCATGGAAAAAGCTGCAAGATACTACAGAAAACAACTACGAAGAGGGAGTTTTTACCACACTTCACGCCTTTGAATGGAGTTCTGCTCCTAGTGCTGCCAATCTACATCGCAACGTCATTTTTAAAGATACGAATCTGCCGGAAGAACCCTTCAGCATCTTTGATTCCCAAGCCCCTGAAGATTTGTGGGACATACTCAGTGGATACGAGCAGAACCTTGGAACCACAGTTTTAGCTATTCCCCATAATAGCAATGTCAGCGCCAACCGGATGTTTGCACCAAAGACGTTTGAAGGCGAAGACATTGACCCCGCTTGGGCAGAATTGCGTGCTAAATACGAACCCCTTGTAGAAATTATTCAAACCAAAGGAGGTTCAGAGACTACTCCCCGCTATGCTCCTGATGATGAGTTTGCAGATTTTGAACTTTTCCCAGAGGGTGAGGGTAACTTAGGCTCCTATGGTTATTTGCGGGAAGCCCTCAAAAATGGGCTGCGCCACGAAGCTAGTTTGGGAACGAACCCCTTCAAATATGGCATTATTGCAGCGACTGATAACCATAACGGTTCCCCTGGTGACACAGAGGAATACGACTTCATTGGCTCCCACGGTTTTAGCGATAACACCCCGGCACTACGGTTAACAAACATTCCTCCTGGTTGGGAGCCTTTCCCTTATTTCACCCCAGGGGGATTAACTGGGGTTTGGGCAGAAGCAAATAACCGTGAGTCTATTTTTGAGGCTCTACAGCGCAAAGAAGTCTTTGGTACCAGTGGCACCCGCACCAAAGTAAGATTTTTTGGTGGCTGGGACTTTCCAGACGATCTACACGAGCAAACGTATGCAATTGACTATGCTTATATGACAGGAGTGCCAATGGGCGGAGATTTAATGGGTGAAGATATAATCAATGCCCCAACAGACAAAGCCCCCAAGTTTTTGGTAATGGCAATGCGAGATGCAGATGAAAAAGGGGTTGATATCGATCGCATCCAAGTGGTAAAAGGCTGGACTAAGCATGGCTTGACCTATGAGAATATCTATGATGTAGTTTGGGCAGGCGATCGCCCAAAAGATCCCGATACTGGTAAAGTGCCCCCCATTGAGAATACAGTCAATGTTGATGTTGAGGCGGGCAAGGTTACCTTTGACCCCAACAGTGGCAAAGACGAGCTGATGACGGTTTGGGAAGATCCAGACTTCGATCCAACGGCTCGATCCTTTTATTATCTGCGGGCATTAGAAGTTCCTGCTCCCCGGTATTCTGCCTATGATTACGTCGATCCTTCTGTAACTGATGAGGATCGGGCTACCTTTGACGAGTTCGGTGTTCCCTTGTCAATTCAGGAGCGGGCTTGGAGTTCACCCATTTGGTATACTCCCAGCCCAGAACAGCTCGAGCAGGGAGAGGCTGATGCTTTGACCGTGAGCGATCCGAGTTTAGTACCCCTGACTGAGGCTGAAACGATCGAGTTGTTTGCCAGCAATCTCGTCAAGATCGCGAACCCGAACACGGGTGAAGTATTTGCTAACTTCTATGGTCCTATTGACATCCATCAAAATGGCCGCTGGTTACCCATTGGCAGCACTGAGGCGCAATATGCTGCCGTGCATATCGGTGAGAAGCTCTTAAACGCTGGGAAGTATGAGATCGCTGGCAATCAGATCGGCTTCAACCTTGAAGACGGCAGTGAGTTTGTAGCAGAGCTTTTCGATCGCAATGGCCAAATTGTGGCGGCACGGGACGATGAAGTTGGCTACGTCAACTATCAAGTCGATGTGTTGATTGATGTGTTCGATGAACCATGCTGTCCAGAGTCAGTATCTGTGACAGAAGATGTTTGTGAGGATGAAAATGTGAATCACAAAGAATTTTGGAACCGAATCATTCAGAAGGTTGAGAAACATTATTCAACCAAATGATGAAGTAAATCTCTGATCGGGCCTATCTCACAATGGCTTAGTGGTTTCCAGACCCATTGACTGAGTGTAAGTCCAGCAACGGGCACGATCGCTTCTTGACTGGAGGCGATCGCCCAACCGAAGACAAGCAAACAAGAAAAATGCGAACGCACCCTACAGCGTTTTGCCGAGATGTTTTCCAAATCAAATCTCGAAAACGTTGCACGGTGCGATCGTCTCAGGCGATAAGCCTACGGCTCGCTTGGCGATGGCATCCCAAAACCTAAGCCTTAAGGAGGCTATTTACCAATGTTCCAAAAAATGAAATTCCTGAAGAAATGGACGGCGATCGCCCTGAGCGGCATCCTGCTCTCCATTTCCCTGTGGATACCACCCGCCCTAGCAGAGGAGGTAGCACCCCAGCGCTACCCTTACTTCGGTGACCTACACACCCACACCACCTATTCTCTTGACGCCTATGTGGGTCTCATGCGCAACGACCCCAACGCCGCCTACGAATTTGCCAGCGGTGGCTGCAACATCGTACCCGGTGGTCCGCAAACCTGCGACGAAAGCCTCGGTATCCCCCTCCACAAACTCAAAAAAGAACTGGACTTTGCCGCTGTCACCGACCATGCCGAATTCATGGCTGAGGTAGAGATGGCGATCAATAAAGATCCCGAATATGGCAAGAAATACTACCACCCCCTGGCGATTGCCATTCGGAACAAGCCCCAGTCGGAAACTCTGGGAGCCTTGGTTTTCGTCAAAGTCATGCAGGGATCTGCGCGCAACCCAAATCAGCCGGAACGCACTAACTATGGCAGCGGCCCCGAGGCAGATATCGCCCGAGCTAATGCCTGGAAGAACATTCAACAGGCCACGGAAGACTACTACGAACCGGGCACTTTCACGACCCTGCACGCCTTTGAATGGTCCTCAGCTCCTGGCGGTGCCAACCTACACCGGAACGTGATTTTCCGCGACAAGTACCTCCGGGACGAAAACGATGAGTTAGTTCTGGACGAAAGCGGCAACCCCATCAACGTGCTGCCCGAGGTACCCTTTAGCCTCTTTGACAGCCAATCCCCTGAGGTGCTGTGGGACGAACTCGAACAGTACGAAGCAAATGGGGCAACAGTCCTGGCGATTCCCCACAACGGTAACGTTAGCGCCAATATGATGTTCATGCCGGAACGGTTTACTGGTATTGAGAGTGCCGACGATCCCTGTGATTGCGACGATGATGGTGACGAGACCATGCCTGATGGACCCGTGTATGACGATAGTCCCATCACTCAAGCATGGGCGGAAAAGCGAGCCAAATACGAGCCATTAGTTGAAATCATGCAAATCAAGGGCAACTCGGAAACCCTGCCCGCTTATGCTCCCGAGGACGAGTTTGCTAATTTTGAATTGATGCAAACTACAGAGCGCACACGCGGTCGCTATGGCTACGTGCGCGAAGCCCTGAAGAATGGTCTGCGTCATGAGGAAGACCTGGGAGCAAACCCGTTCAAATACGGTATCATTGGCGCGACGGACAACCATAACGGCTCTCCTGGCGATACTTACGAAGACGACTATCTCGGTTCCCACGGCTTTACCGATGCCACGCCAGAACTACGGCAGTTTAGCGAAATTCCTGGTTGGGAGTCTTTGCCTTACCTCAACCCCGGTGCAATCACAGGCGTTTGGGCTGAAGAGAACACCCGCGGCTCCATTTTCGATGCCCTGAAGCGGAAGGAAGCCTTCGCTACCAGCGGTAGCCGCCTGAAGGTGCGCTTTTTCGGCGGTTGGAACTTCCCCGACAATTTCAATACGAAAGCGGATGCTGTTGACATTGGCTACACTGAGGGCGTACCGATGGGTCAGGATTTGAAAGAGCGAGCGAGTGAAGCACCGAAGTTTATGGTCTGGGCGATGAAAGACGCTGACGGAGCTAACCTGGATCGGATTCAGGTAGTTAAGGGGTGGACAAAGCACGGACTAACCTACGAGAAAATCTACGATGTGGTAGGCTCGGATGATCGCACCTCCGATCCCGAAACCCACAAACTGCCTCCCCTTGAAAGTACAGTGGATGTGGGCAATGCTACCTACGAAAATACCATCGGTGAAGCCGAACTCTCTGAAGTGTGGACCGATCCTGATTTCGACCCCACGGCACGAGCGTTTTACTACCTACGGGCACTGGAAATTCCCACCCCTCGCTATTCTACCTACGATGCTGCAGAACTGGGTATCGTCCCCAACTCGGTTGTAGCAACGGAAGTTCAAGACCGGGCCTGGAGTTCACCCATCTGGTATACCCCCAGCGATGAGGACTTGGCAGCAGGTGAAGCTAATGCTCTGACTGTTGAGAAACTGGAAGCTGCGGGGATTCAACCCCTGACTACCCAGGAGATTAAAGACCTGATTTCTGGTAATGATTTTCAGATTGCCAACCGCATCACGGGTGAGGAGTTTATGGGTTTCTTCCAGCCCGTAGGTTTGCGTTCCCAGCAAGGTACCTGGTATCTAGCCCAGTCAGCTAACTACGTGCCGATGCACAGCCACGAACTGGAAGCGGCAGCTCCGATGAAATACGAGATCGCAGACGATCAACTCAGCTTCAACCTCAAAGATGACAGCGAGTTTGTCGCCCAGCTCTTTGTTCAGAATGGGAAAATTCTGGCAGCTCGTAATGACGAAATTGGCTATGTTAACTATGAGTTGACAGACCTTGAGCAAGAAATTGAGAGGTTAACTCAGCGTCCCAAACCTTCCGAAAAGCTGAGTTCTGAAGATTTTTGGGACCTAATCATTCAGCAGGTTGAGAAACATTATTCAATCAAGCAAATGAAGTAAATTTACCTGGCATCTCACAATGGTTTGGTATTTTCCAGACCCATTGATTGAGTGTAAGTCCAGCGAGTGAGCGATCGCCTCCGGCACCAGCGGAGCTGAACGCTTTCTAACCAGAGGCGATCGCCAAAAACAAACTGAACCAACGGACACCTTGTCCCAAGTTCAAAAATCCCACAAAAGACAATTCCGATTGAGTTAATCAAAATGAATCGAACGATTTCGCAAGTCCAACGGCTTTTGGCCGGACTTTGTACTCTCCTCTTCGTTGGTAGCATATTCTTCGGTGCCAACAGCGCCCTGGCAACTCCCTCGATCCCTGGAGAATACGACTTTATATTTCGGAAAGAAACCTCACACTCTGTGCCTGAAGTAGATTGCCGCTTTGACCCTGACCCCAATGCGAAGTGCTACTCTCCCTATGTGAAGCATCCTCAAGATGTCCTTTGGGGCGATACCCACCTGCATACCATTTATTCCTTTGATGCAGGAGCCGATGGAACTCGTTTGACACCCGCAGAGTCCTATGAATTTGCTAAAGGCAATGAAGTGACGATTGATGCAGGACAACCTGTCAAGCTTTCTCGTCCCTTAGATTTTTTGGTTGTTACCGATCACTCAGACGGACTAGGAGCTTTTGGGCAGTTTTTGTATAATCTTCCCACAGATTGTGGTTCCGATCAAGAGCAGGTCAATACCTGGCATGAGATGGTTGTCGCTGGTGGAGATGAGGCAAGTCAAGCTTCATCAGAAATTATTGCAAGCTTTGCCCAAGGAAACTTCCCCTTATGTATGTTTCCCTCTGCCGAAGAATTCCAAACTTTCTGGCAGGAAATCATTGATGCAGCAGAAGCTTATAACGATCCGGGTAATTTTACCGCAGTGATTGGTTATGAGTGGACTTCGCTGTTGGGTGGCAACAACTTACACCGCAACATCATCTACCGCGATAATGGGGACAAAGCCAAGCAACTGGTCCCCTACACCACAGACCAAAGCACTAATCCAGAATATCTTTGGGATTGGATGCAAGCTTATGAGGATAAAACAGGTGGGGATGTACTAGCGATTCCTCACAATGGCAATCTCAGCAACGGTCTGATGTTTGCGGAAATCGATCATAATGGTAATCCCTTAACTGAAGACTATGCCAAACAGCGACAGCTTTGGGAACCCATTTATGAAGTTACCCAGATTAAAGGTACCAGTGAGACTCATCCAGAAATATCTCCTGATGATGATTTTGCTGATTTTGAGGTTGCAGGTTGGGATATTGGCAACCTGGATCTGAGTTTCCCCAAACCCCCTGAAACTGATCCCGAAGCCCGCAAGAAGATGTTTGAGCATGAATATGCTCGTCCGGCTCTGAAAAATGGTCTCAGACTAGAAGACAGCCTGGGTGCTAACCCCTTCAAATTTGGTCTAGCGGGTGCATCAGATTCTCATATTGCTGTGTCGGCAGTCGAAGAGAATAGCTACATGGGTAAGTTCGTCAGTGAAGCTCCCAGTGCTGAACGGGCAGCAGAGAATCATGGTCTCGGTCGTTTTGGATGGAACTATGGAGCGTCTGGCTTTATGGGAGTTTGGGCTACCGAAAATACCCGTAAGGCTCTATTCGATGCGATGGAACGGCGAGAAGTGTATGGCACCACCGGACCGCGCATGAGAGTTCGCTTCTTTGGCGGTTGGAACTTCACTAACTCCGATCTAGAGGATCTGGCTGAAGAGGGCTACGACAAGGGAGTTCCTATGGGTAGCGATTTACCTCCAGCACCTCCGGTTCCCGCGATTTTTCCAGCACCACCGGCTCCGTCTCCAACGTTTATGGTGGCAGCGATGAAAGATTCCGATTCCTATGGGGCGAATCTAGACCGGATTCAAATCATCAAAGGCTGGCTCAATGCTGACGGCACTACCGAAGAGAAGGTCTACGACGTGGCTTGGTCTGGCGATCGGACTCCTGATGCCGAGGGCCAGGTTCCCGCGATTGAAAACACGGTGGACACCGAAACGGCAACCTGGGACACCACCAGCGGTACAGCCTACCTGGAAAAAGTCTGGACTGACACCGAGTTCGATCCGACCCAACGGGCGTTCTATTACGCGCGGGTGTTGGAAGTTCCAACTCCTCGTTGGACTGACTACGACAAAGCGTTTTATGGCGATGACTGGGATGCCGCTTGTGTCGCTGCGGAAGCAGATCCGGAAATAGACATCGTTTGTGATCAGATTCCCCTTACATTACAGGAACGGGCGTATACCTCTCCTATTTGGTATTCTCCAGCTAAAACACTTGAACTCCCAACTCTGCCTGTTGAATTTCCCGAAAAGGAGATTGAACCCCCACCCTTGTCTGCCCAACCTATTGAAGATGTGGCTCAAGAAGATTTTTGGGATATAATTATTCAGCAGGTTGAGAAACGTTATTCAACTAAGTAGATGAAGTAAATCTACCCTGGTATCTGACAATAGTCCATTATTCGTAGGTTTGGTTGAGGACACGTTTGCGGAGCATTTCCAACGGAAAAACCCAACATTACCAAGATTTTTGTTGGGTTGACGAAGGAAACCCAACCTACATTTTTAGGGCGGTTACGGCACTACTCAAAGCGATATGATCCTGGCAGATCACAATGGCTTGGTAGTTTCCAAACCCACTGGTTGAGTGTAAGTCCAGTAAGTGAGCGATCGCTTCCAGCACCAGCGGAGCCGATCGCTTCTTAACTAGAAGGCATAAACCTACGACTTCACTGTTTTTTTTAACTGTTGTCTATATTACAAGAATTAACCGAGACTGCGTGTGTAGATTTTTGAGAAACATGACACTAAAACTAGGTATGATTATTGATGTTAATATTGAAAGAAAATAATGCCAGCAAAAGATACTTATCATCAAGCTGTCAAAAATGCTTTAATTAAAGATGGTTGGATAATTACTTTTGATCCTTATCCTATTAAATATGAAGAAGTTAAATTAGTTGCCGATCTAGCTGGCGAAAAAACAATTTCTGCAACAAGAGAAGGGCAACAAATTGTGATTGAAATTAAAAGTTTCCTGAGTCGTTCTCCGATGCGTGAATTTGAAACAGCATTAGGACAATATTTAATTTATCAAACATTTCTTTCTCTTACCCATCCGAGTTATAAAGTTTATTTAGCAGTTGGTCACAAAATTTATGAAAAGTTTTTTACACAAAATGCAATTCAATTAATTCTCCAAAAATATCAAGTTTTACTATTAGTGATTGACCTGAAAAAAGAGGAAATTATTAAATGGATAAGCTAATTAATTATCAAAATATTATCAAACAAATCTTAACTAATTATCAAACAATATCAGCACAGATTCCCGATCCAGATATAGATGAAATATTAATGTTTGATGACCAAAGAAGTCAATATCTTTGGTTTAATATCGGCTGGAAAAATGAGAAAAGAATTCAAGCAATTTCTGTTTATATTCGGATTAAAAATGAGAAGATTTATATTGAGGAAGATTGGACTGAGGAAGGAATGGCTAATGAATTATTAAGTAAAAATGTACCAAAAGAGGATATTGTTTTAGCTTTCCACGATCCAGAAACTCGTAAATTAACTGAGTTTGCTATTGTTTAAATTTATGCTCATGGCATCTCATAATAGTCCATTATTCGTAGGTTGGGTTGAGGACACGTTTGCGGAGCATTTCCAACGGAAAAACCCAATATTACCAAGATTTTTGTTGGGTTTCCTACCTCAACCCAACCTAGATTTTTAGGGCGTTCACGGCACTACTCAAAGCGATATGATCCTGGCAGATCACAATGGGTTGGTAATGTCAAGACCCATTGATTGGGTGTAAGTCCAGTAAGTGAGCGATTGCCTCCGGCACCAGCGGAGCTGAACGCTTCCTAACCAGAGGCGATACCATCAGGACTTACGCAGAACCACCACATCTAGTAGAAGCAAACGGCCGTTTGCCCTTACAAATAAGGGCCGTTTCCCGCTACAAATGGTGTATAATTTCCTTTTTTGTGTAAGTTCTGACCATTTCCGGTAGCATCCGAGCCTGTATATAATTACAGCGCTTTTCAAGTAGATGAACCACATCTTCACGAGCAAAACCACAGTAGGAACGTTCCATGGAACGTCCCTACTGTGGTCTACCGTGTAGGAAAACCACTGTAAGTCACAATAAGAAAAAACCCTTCTGACTCCTGCCTTCTACCCTCTGCATTCCTTCCACCACAGTATAAATATTCAAGCGGACATGATATGATAAACTTACTGCTCGCTATGCGAAGGCAACAAAGTTGTTATTTAGAGGTTTTTCTTAATGATTTTGAATCGTATTTGGAAGTATCTGTGGCAGAATGTAGTGGTTATTGCGATCGCCACTGCTTTCTTTTTGAGTGTCGCTGTTCCACCGGCAACAGCATGGAGCCTATCAGACCTATTCAAAGGGTTTGGCTGGTTTGGCAAATCCGAACCTGCTGCTACCAGCACCGCTACTGATTCGGATGCCACAACCTTTACTCTACAACTACTCCACGCTTCCGACTTTGAAGCTGGCCTGGAAGCCCTGGAGGACGCGCCTCGTTTTTCAGCCGTCCTCAATGCTCTCAAAGACGACTATCCCAATACCCTTTTCCTTTCCTCTGGAGATAACTACATTCCCAGTCCGTTCCTGTTTGCGAGTGGCGACCCCAGCATGAGTGACACCCCTGTGGGTAAAGCGGGCATCGGCCACGCTGATATCGAAATCCTTAACCAACTGGGCCTTCAAGCCTCCACTTTTGGCAACCACGATTTCGATCTCGGTACCAAGGAAGTGAGCGATATCATTCAACCTTCTGGGGAATATCGTGGGGCATTGTTTCCTTATCTGAGCGCCAACTTAAATTTTGGTACAGACCCCGACTTGGCAGACCGGGTGACGGAAAACGGACAAGAAATTAGCACGCTGGCAGCAGGAGAAGTAGCAGGAACAGCGATCGCGACTGTTGGTGGCGAAGAAATCGGCATCGTTGGTGCAAGCACACCATTGTTACCTGCTATCGCCTCCACAGGTGAGGTGATCGTACTCCCTGAAAATGACACTGACTACGATGCACTGGCTGCTAATATTCAGGCTGCTGTAGACGAGTTGACAGCAACGGGCATCAACAAAGTGATTCTTTTGTCCCATATGCAACAGTTGAATATCGAGCGCGATGAACTCGCACCCCGCCTCCGAGATGTGGATATCCTCGTTGCTGGCGGTTCCCATAGGTTGCTATCTGATGAAACAGACCGCCTCCGCACTGGAGATACCAGCGCTGGTCCTTATCCTATTCTCAAAACTGATGCGGACGGAAACCCGATCGCTGTAGTTAACACGAAAGCTAACTATACTTATGTCGGTCGCCTGGTGATTGACTTCGATGCCGAAGGTATACTCATACCCAGTAGCATCGACCCTAGCATCAGTGGAGCTTATGCTGCAGACGAAGAGGGGGTTGCAGCCACTGGTGGCACGCCAGAGCCGGAAATCGTGGAAATCATTGATACTCTCCATGGAGTCATTGCTACCCAAGATGGCAATATTTTTGGCAACACGACGGTTTTCCTACGAGGCGATCGATCCTATGTCCGCACTGAAGAAACGAATCTGGGAAATTTGACTGCCGATGCGGACTTGGCATACGCTAAAACGGTGGATGCTACAACGCGGATAGCTTTGAAAAATGGAGGTGGCATCCGTTCTAACATTGGCATCATCAATGCAGCAAGTGGCAGCACTGACCCCAATGACTTTGAACTGTTACCCCCAGAAGCAAATCCGGAGGCAGGGAAAGTAGAGGGAGAGGTTTCCCAACTCGATATTAATAACTCTCTCCGGTTCAACAATGGAATCACCCTAATAACGCTCACAGCAGAACAACTCTTACAGACACTCGAACATGGGGTTGCAGGGACAGCTCCCGGTGCAACACCTGGCCAGTTTCCCCAAGTAGGGGGTCTGAAGTTTAGCTTCGATCCAGAACGTCATGCTGGCGATCGCGTTATCTCTTTAGTAGTCTCTGGTGATGGCGAATCTGATGTTGTTGCTGAAAATGGCGAACTGGTTGGCGACCCCAGTCGCACCTTCCGGGCGACTACCCTTAGCTATCTTGCTGACGGTGGTGACAGCTATCCTTTCCCCAAATTTTTGAATGCCGATCCAGTTTTGTTCGACCGTGTTGATCTCTTGGGCGAGCCAGATAGCGATGGCGATGGAGATTTTGAACCGGAAGAAGACCTCAACAAAAACGGGGTGAGAGATGAAGCAATAGCAGAACCTTTCGATGGCGTTGCTGACTTCTCTCCTTTCGGCACTGAGCAGGACTCACTCGCGGAATACTTCCATCAAGTTTTTCCCACAGCAGACAGCGCCTTTAACCAAGCGGATGGAGGACCTGACTCAGACGAGCGGATTCAGAACCTGGCGTTCCGGGAAGATACAGTGATTGCTCAATAGACGCTACGCGATCGTATAACCCAAAACAAGCAAACAAGACAAATGAATCAAACTCATGTTACTCTAATAAAATTGTAAGGCTTGGATAGCTGTTTTTGATGAGGTCTAATTTATGACTTTGAAACGTATATTAAATAGATTGCTTTTTTTCTGGAGACTTTTGATTATGGACAAAACCCAACTAGATAACTACATAGCAGATGCTACAGGCAGAATGCTAACGAGACTCAAGCCATGGCTATCCACTGTAATGGTGGCAATTGTCGCTACTATTGCGGTTGCGTTGGCTAGCACATCTCCATCCTGGGCAGGACAGATAGGCGTTCGGATGTCCCCTGCTACTAGCCAACCAGGAGAGAAACCTGCATATATAGGTAAAGTTATTGAATTAGTAGATGAGTATAGCGATGAACTCATTGAGACATTTAAAGACATTCACCGACATCCAGAACTCGGGTTTGAGGAAGAACAGACGGCAGCAATAGTTGCTGCCGAGCTTGAAGAATTGGGCTATGAGGTCAAAAAAGACATTGCTGAAACAGGCGTAGTCGGGATTTTAGAGAATGGTGAAGGACCGACTGTTATGTTCCGGGCTGACATGGATGCCAATGCTGTTGAGGAAGAGACAGATCTTGATTATGCCAGTGAAGTTCCAGGTGTCATGCACGCCTGCGGTCACGATGCCCATACCACATGGATGCTGGGTTTAGCGAAATTAATGAAAGATATGGAGTCTTACTGGAGCGGGACTCTCGTTTTGGTTGCACAACCTGCTGAAGAACTAATTGAAGGAGCCCAGGCGATGATTGATGATGGACTTTACGAACCCGAGGACGAGGGTGGCTATGACGTTCCTGTCCCACAGTTTCTCTTAGCAGCACACACTGCCCCCGGCCCGACAGGCTACGTTGCTAACCTACCAGGTACTCGTATGGCTGGTACTAACCAGTTCGATGTTACCTTTAAAGGTATTGGTGGCCATGGTTCTACTCCTGAATTAGCTAAAGACCCGATCGTGATGACGGCAGCAGCTATTATGGAGTATCAGGCCATTGTTTCTCGTGCTATCAGTCCCCTGGAGGCAGCTGTAATCACGGTTGGCTCAGTACAAGCAGGTATCGACCCTAATGTCATTCCTGAAACTTCATTACTCAGAATCAACTTGCGCTGGTTTAGCGAGGAAGTAAAAGATACAATGATCGCAGGTATTAAACGGATTAATGAGTCGATCGCTTATGCCTACGGTCTGCGCGAAGACCTTTTCCCCGAGATAGAATATGGGGGTGAAAGCACGCCTCTAGTAAATGACGAAGAGCTTGTAGAGAAAATCAATCCTCATTTGGAGGAGCTTCTGGGAGGAGAAGATTGGCTAATTTCAGATATGCCCCCATCAACAGGTTCTGAAGATGTTCACTTGCTCAAAGGTGACAACGATGAAATTGAAGTAGATTTTGCTTTTATTGGTATAGCTGACCCCGCTTTATTCGAGGCAGCAATAGCCGAAGGAAAGTCTGTCCCATTCGCAAACCATAACCCTGAATTTCAGGTAGATTTGGACGCAATTCCCCTGGGAGCAAAAATTGTTTCAGTAATGACCCTGGCAACGTTTAATCAATAGCTAACTAAGGGACTTGTGGCTTAATAATATACCAGTTATTTGACATACTGCGATATATTATTTTTGCACAAGTCCCTAACTTCTTTACTATGCTATCAGCTGTAACTGATTAATTAATCTTGTTAAGGAGAGCGATCAAGCACAATTCTGAATCATTTAGTTTTAAGGCGATCGCCGTCCTCTTAAATTCCTACATCTCCTTCAGAATAGTTGTTTCATATATAAGCTATTGGTGATTATTTGTCAACTAAAATCTCTGATTTTTAATAAAAAATAAATTGTTGACAAGAACAAAAGACGTGATAGTATTTTGAGTAAAGGCAATAAGTGCAAGCAATTAATGGGCATCTCCAAAAATCCCAAATAAAATCAATTCTCACACATAAATTATCAATTCTTTCTTCCTACTGCCTACTGCCTACTGCCTACTGCCTCTTTTATGGAGATGTCTAATGAATATTATTTGATTGCTATGGCCTTCAAGAAAGTTGAATTGTTCACCTTTAAAGCAGACAATAGTTCTTATGTTCAACCTCACTCGCCATCGTCTATTTAAGATGGCAGCAAGCGTATTGCTGAGTTTTACACTTCTGTTTGTATCCAGCGTTCAACCAGCTTTAGCATTAGTGTCCTCAGCTCATCAATATCCTGTTGATAACATTGATGGAATTATTGCCGATGTTCCCACAGGCGAACGTTGGCTTCAACATTTAGAAGAAGACTTGCTCCCATTTTGGACAATGGACGAAGCACTGGGCGATCCCGTTGGCAATTACCCGACTTATCGATGCAATGACGGGTCTTTGTACAGTTGGAGAAATCCCTGTCCAGAACTTGAAAATGCTGATTCGGGTATCGTCAAGCTCGATCGAGAGTACATCAGGGCTAAATCAAGACAAATATTTGCCTATGGTGTTGCTTACCATCTCACAGGAAAGAGCCAATACCTGCAATGGGCTAAAGATGGAGTAGATTATTTACGCGAATATGGTTTAGCTCCAGAAGGTGGTGCTTACACTTACTTTGAAGATGGAGTTGGCCTACCGAGTGAAGCTCGCCGGATCAGTCAAGATATGGCTTATGCTGTTGCTGGTCTAGGATTTTACTACTATCTTACCCGTGACCCCGATGTATTAGAAGATATCGTTGCTCTCAAAGACTATATCTTTGATACCTATTACGATGCAGAATGGGATTTACTTGCGTGGGCACATGAGGATTATGTAGATTACGTTGATGAATATGGTAACGAACAAAAAGTTAGTAAGGATCAACGGGAATTAGTAGCTCAACTTGACCAAGTTTATGGTTATATGTTGTTGCTCACTCCCACATTGCCTGAAATGTTTCATGGCAAACCCCTGCGCTCCCAATGGGAAGATGACTTGGTGCATCTAGCTACAATTATGAGCGAGCAGTTTTATACACCAGACAACAATATTTTCTTTGGAGCAATTACCGATCCAAGCAAACAAAGGTTAGGAACAGATCATACAGATTTTGGTCACTCCATTAAAACCTTATGGTTGATCTATGAAATCGGTAAATTAACTGGACATTACGAACTGACTGCTTTTGCTCAGGAAAAAGTACCTTTAATTTTTGAAGAAGCTTTCCTAGAAGATGGAACTTGGGGTCGTCGAATCAATCAATATGGTCAGTTAGAAACTGATAAAGAATGGTGGATTTTAGCTGAGTTGGATCAAACTGCTGCTACCTTCAGTTTACGCGATCCTTCCTATGCTAAATACTTGCCTACCACCTATGCTTATTGGTTTAAGTATATGATAGACCACGAACATGGTGGTACTTGGCACTGGGTAAGTGCTAAGAATAATCTTCCTGACTTGAGTATGCCTAAGCAACACTCCTGGAAAAATGCTTTCCACAGCTTTGAGCACGATCTGGTTGGTTATATTACTGGTCAAGCAATTCACAACCTACCTGTCACTTTGTATTTTGCTTTTGAGGAAATTCCTGAGAATACTCAAATTCGTCCCTACCTGTTTGCAGCTAAGGTTCAATCCATGATCGAACCTCTGAAGCGCAATGGGAGAAAGATTCGCCCAGTTCGAGGTTCAACTCAACAAATGGTCACATTAGTTGACGTTCGGTAAATATTGAGCTTGAAGATATAGTTGTTAATTGAGCAACTATATCTTTTTTGTACAGAACTTACCCATGAGGTACGAAAAACTGGGATTTAAGATTGCTTTCCGTTCCGGACTGCTCCGCAAACCCTGTCGGTCGCAATGACGAAAATACCTTATTTTTGAATGTGAAAGAGCTGTTGAATAATTCCAGTTATGCCGATCGCTTCCTGGGAGGAACTGCTGTTTCTTGTATTCTCATGCCTGATACTTATCACTACTACCATGCACCTGTATCTGGCAAGGTTGTAGAATCTAATGAAGATGTAGCTGGAGAATATTTCGGCATCAATAATTTTCCGGGGTTGTTGAACGATGATAATGTTGGTTATGGATATAGCTACAGCGTCTTTGAACATTTTCGGCGGGGATATTTAGTAATCGAAACAGCCAATTATGGTTGTGTTGGCATGATCCCTGTAGGATTGAATACCATTGCTTCAGTGATATTTGAGGAACCATTCAAGAATATTACGGATGCTAGCAGCTCTGTTGAAGTGAAAAAAGGCGATCGCATAGGTTGTTTTAAATATGGTGGTTCGTTAAATATTCTTTTGTTTGAAAAAGACCGCTTTCCCTCATTAAATATTATGCAAGGTCAGCAAATTGGATTATTGATGGGCGAGTCCGAATCAGAAGTCAAGTTAACGAGAACAAGGTTGAATCGTTTCTTGAATCGAATTGCTTATTTAGCAAAATAAGAAATTATATCATGTCCGGTTGAACAGTTATAAATAAGGGAGTAGGGAGTAGGGAGAATAAAAAGATTTGTACTGCAAGTGACAGTTTTGGTTTTTTTCATCACTAATTATCCGGACATGATATTAGTTCTCTAAATCTACAAAATCCAGCTAATCTATTTGATAACTCTAATGAATCAATCAAGCAGCAAATAATAAAGTGAGGTAAAACAATATGGCTAATAATTTTCCTGTCATACTATGTCACGGTTTATTCGGATGGGGACCAGCTGAGGTTGGAGGATTCCCATACTGGGGCTTTGCGCCAACTGTGAAATCCCCACTATCCCGACATGTAGCAGCCGTGGGACCACTCAGCAGCACCCATGAGCGTGCTTGCGAGCTTGCCTTTCAGATCAAAGGGGGCACAGTTGACTATGGCGAAGCCCGCGCTAAGGAAATGGGGCATGAGCGTTTTGGACGAACCTATGACAACAATGCAGCGTTCCACCCAGAATGGTCTGAAGAGCAGCCAGTACACTTGGTCGGACACAGCATGGGGGCACCAACGAGTTGGATGCTACAGCAACTCCTCACCATAGACTACTTCGGGTGGGGGTCAAACGCGGACTGGGTCAAATCAATTTCTGGCATTTCAGGGGTGCTCAATGGTTCTACCGCTACCTACTTTTTCGGTTGCGACGAAGAAACTGGTTTGATCCCTGAGAAGTCTATCTTAAGTGTTCTACTTAAGATGCTTGAATTCACTGTGAGTATCACTGGAGATTTGTTCGACCGCGTATACGATTTCGACCTAGATCACTGGGGCTTGGCTGTCCAGCCTGGCGAAACTCTACCGTCATTTATCAAGCGTATTGCAACTTCCCCAATGTTTCGTGGCAAAAGCAACGCCGCATACTGCCTCACAATTCAAGCAGCCCTTGAACAGAACGAGTTCTGCAAGACCTATCCTGATACCTTCTATTTTAACTATGTTACTGAACAGACCCGCCCTGGGGTTCTAACCAAATACGAAGTTCCCGAGGCGCTGATGAATCCATTTATGATTCCCCCTGCCATGTATCAAGGAAGCAAGGTGTTCGACAAACCTTTCTATGAGGGATTCAACTCATCAGACTGGTGGTCTAATGATGGCTTAGTTTCTGCCTACAGTCAAATGTATCCACGCATAAGCGGTAACCACCCAATCGGTGGAACCATCGAAGAACAGAAGGAACAGTTTACACCGGGTAAGTGGTTCTATCAGATGGTCAACAGCACCGATCACCTTGATATTGTGTGTATGCCAGATGCACTAAACATCAGGAAACAAATATCCTTCTACACCGAACTGTTCCAACGGCTTGCTTCCCTTTAGATGGGGAGATGGGGACCCACCCCTAACCCCATCAATAATTTTCCGGGTTTGTTGAACGATGATAATGTTGGTTATGGATATAGCTACAGCGTCTTTGAACATTTTCGGCGGGGATATTTGGCGATCGAAACAGCCAATTATGGTTGTGTTGGTATGATCCCTGTAGGATTGAATACCATTGCTTCAGTGATATTTGAAGAACCATTCAAGAATATTACGGATGCTAGCAGCTCTGTTGAAGTGAAAAAAGGCGATCGCATAGGTTGTTTTAAATATGGTGGTTCGTTAAATATCCTTTTGTTTGAAAAAGACCGCTTTCCTTCATTAAATATTATGCAAGGTCAGCAAATTGGATTATTGATTGGCGAATCAGAATCAGAAGTCAAGTTAACAAGAACAAGGTTGAATCGTTTCTTGAATCGAATTGCTTATTTAGCAAAATAAAAAATTAGTTCTCTAAATCTACAAAATCCAGCTAATATATTTGATAACTCTATTGCTGTCCTTTGCAATAGGTTACAAATGCTTATTTATTTTCTAGAGATGTCTAATTATAGATAGCCTTAAATTCAGACAACTTGTTATATCATGTCCGGTTGAATAGTTATAATTAGAGCTCGTAGTAGGGATTGAGCAAAAAGATAGATATTTAATGGGCTAAATATCTACTACAAACAAAAACTTTTTTATCACTTATTATCGGAACATGATATTACCTATAAAGTAGAAACAGGAATCGTATTTATGGACACAAAAAATCGTTTAGCTTTCAGTTTTCTCATAACGTGGGTTTGTACCTGCTTGCTGGCAGTAATTATTGGACTGACCTCCAATCCTACTCCTGCTAAAGCAGATGTTATCTACCACGCTTTCGATGAATGTTTTGCCAATGTTACAGCAAAACTGCCTGAAGTTCAAGCAGCAGGATATAACTATATTCAAATTTCGCCTCCCAATAAAACACCCTCACGGGAAGATGATGCCTGCACTTCAGATAAATACTGGTACATTCAGTATCAGCCATTTGATTATGTTCTAGACGGAAATCTAGGAAATGAGCAAGATTTAAAAAATTTGATTGACGCTGCTCACGAACGGGGAATTAAAGTTATTGCTGATGTGGTCTTTAATCACATGGCTAATTATCGTTTTTATAAAGATGTTGCACCTTTTCCCGAAGCATATCCGCTCTACCCAAAAAAAGAATATTTCCACGAGGCAAAATGTATTGCCAACTATAATAATTCCTACGAAGTTGAAAATGATTGGTTATGCAGTCCAAATGACAAGGAAGGATTACCAGATTTAAGGACTGACTTACCTTATGTGCAACAGAAACAGCATGAGTATATGCAAAAACTGATTGCTCTTGGAGTAGATGGTTTCCGCTTTGATGCTGTCAAACACATTTCTGTTGAAGATTTGGAGAAGATAGTCGAAGTTATCCCTGAAGATAAGTTTTTCTATGGTGAAGCTATCGGGCGCAACTTTGACGAGAGCATGAAATATATTCCAGTGTTTCCCAAAGTAACGGATTTTCAATTGGTCAATACCTTGAAAAGTGCTTTTACTTACGGGGGAGACTTACGCTCTTTAATTAATCCAGCAGATACTCAGCGTGCTGTACCTGGAGAAAATGCGGTCACCTTTGCTCGTAACCACGACACTTGGGCAATAGGACAGTTTGATAATTGGAAATTTGACAAGAACGATTTAGTTTTAGCAACAGCTTACGTTTTAGGGAGAAAAGAAGGAACGCCATTGATTTTAACTTTTGATGCTTTTGAACCTACAATTGTTGCTGGTACCCAATTCCACGAAAAAATGATGGGAGAATCTCAATACTATCGCAATGGTAACGAAATTGCTGAAAGTGCAGACAGTCCTAATTTACTCTTTATTGAGCGTGGAGATAAAGGTTTAACCATTATTAATAAAGCTGGCGAAACATTTGATGTTAGTGCTGCTAAAATGCCTGGTTTAGGAGTTGGTTGTTACAATGAGCTACAGTACGACTTTGAAATGTGTGTAGACTACGGTGGTGACGGTCAAAAGTACATTAACAAATGGGGTTCCCCTAATCGCGGTGGAATTGAAATCGGTCCCCGTACCGCATTGTTCTTTGTCAAAAATGAGGCTTAAGTTGTCTCTTTGATGACCATACCAGATTAATATTGGTGAGGATAGCGATCGCCGTACAATGAATTTATTCATATTTGATGGCGATCGCCTCCTCTCCCACAAAATTATAATCATCAACATTGCTTTACAAGGAAGCCTTCATGTTTTTCTCATTATCTGTAGGAAGATAATCATTATACTTATCCTGATTGTAGAAATAAACAGTCCGAATTGGATAAGGAATATTAATATCTACCCGATCAAAAACTTTCTTAATAGCAATAATTGCGTGAGTTTGAGTTCGGCGTACTTCTTTCTGTTCTGCCTTAGTCCAATACCGCACAATAAAGTCTATTGAACTATCATTATATTCTGGCAAATTGCTCTGAATATTTTCATCTCCCGATTCAATATCGTAGTTTCCATTCCATTCATACCAAGAACCATTTTCAGGAAAATGAGGAACTTGATACCCAGCCAAATAGTTATATGAAAGTTTAATAGGGGGCTTTATTTAATTTTAATAATTCAGGTAAAAAATATATTTATTATAGAATGTATCTTACTTCTGACACTGAAATAAGTCATCTATCTCAAGATATAGATCCTATACAGACCCAGCAAATCAAAAAAGTTGTTTTTATTGGATCTTAATTATTCATTCTATCCCAAATTAAAAAGAGCGTGAAAAAGAGACAGGAAATAGGGTAAACCAAGCCTATAAAAATCTACCCTAACTCTTGATTTTTCTGTCGTATTCAATTCTTATCTCTCCTATATGAGTTGTGAATTCTGGCAACTCAATCTTTATCGCAACTGTTATTAATTCTTTGTTTATCTCTCTAAAATTATCCAAGCTTTACTGCCAATTCAACCTTTTGATAGATGTGAATTTATATTTTTTTAATTTACTATGACTGTAGTAAGTTCAAATTTTGAATTAAGGAGCATTCTAATACTATGTATTTATTAGAAGTTGCTATAGAAGCTACTACAAAAGTACCTCATTTTCCTTTTGCTGCAACAGCAGTATTAGTAATAGGGTTCGTTGCTGCAGTAACAATGGGTTCTATTGCCTGGTACAACTCTAAGCGTCCCCCTGGTTGGGAAAACAAAGAACGTCCTGATGTTGTTCCTAAAGTTGATTCATAAAAAATAAAATACTGAATAATATCTGCTTTAGTCGAGCGACCGATAAAACATTTTTTTAAGTTCAATAGAAATTTATTTGGAGGTTAAGTAATGACAAATCAAACAAATATAAGTCCTAACTACGATGCTAATATCATTCCTACAGATGTAGCAGATAGGATGGAAAGAGAGGGAGAAAACTTTATGAACACTCCTGAAGCAGAAGCAGAAGAAAATAATACTACATCAGGTTGTACTGTTGATACAGAAGGTAGGTTAAATAATTTTGCAATTGAACCTGAAATGTATGTCAATGAACCAGGAGACTTAAGGCAGCAAGAAGAAGAACAAAGACTAGAACGTGTTAAAACTATGAAAGAAATAAATCAGACTAATGAAGATGGAAAGTTAACTATGTCTGAAGATAATCGTGGTAAAGGAACAGGTATAATTTAGTTATCAATTATAATTAGTTGAGCTGCGCATATCATCAAGTATTCATAAGTGACATAAAAATTACTGGCCTAGCTAATAATGCTAGGCTTTTTTGTTGATAGAGGCAAAATCAAAAATTATACCCATATTACTGAATTACCGAGCTTAATATGATTTGAGCTAAAATCATATCTATCAAATTGCATAATCATAAAATATATCAAGATATTCCTTTCGATAGAAGAAAGTTTAAAAAATTATTATTAGTATATAAATGTAGATAAAAAACTTTTGAGGTTAATACCTATGACTACTGAAACCGAAAATAGATTGAGTACAACTGTTAAAAATGCTGAAGATAAAACTCAAGAAATGATAGGTAAAGCTCAAGAAAAGATGGGATAAATTACTTCTATGACTACCGAAGAAAGAGTAAAAGCAACTGTTAAAAACATTGAAGGTAAAGCTCAAGAAATACTCGGAGAAATTACTGGTAATCCACAATATAAGGCTGAAGGACAAGTTAAACAAAATGAAGCTAGAGCAGAACACATTGTAGAAAATGCTAAAGAAGAAGCTAAGAAAAAAATTGACCAGACTGACTAAATTTTCTCAATAATTTTAGTATAATTAATGTTTGATAAAAATCCAAGGAAAATATATTGAATACTTTTCCTTGAATTAATAAACTATTTTTCAAGATAGGATAAGTCAAGAATTAGTTGGGGTTAATTTTTAATAGCAAAAGATTGAATAAAAAATATTTTCAGGACTTACAGAGAAACCGGATTATAACGCGAAACTTCATGGCTTAAACAACAATAATTAGGGCAATAAACCCGGTTTCTTGGTTGGTTTGCGTAAGTCCTGATTTTTATTCAAGCTATTCAACCACCCTGACATCTTTGACTAATGCAGATAGAAAGCATAACTATTAATGGGAAATTAATTGATCGAGCTTAACTAACTAAACCGGAACGCAAAGCACGGACTGCTGCTTGAGTACGGTCATTAGCACATAGCTTATTTAAAATACTACGGACATGGGTTTTGACAGTTCCGGTAGTTATATAAAGCTTCTCAGCAATTTGAGCATTGCTACATCCAGAAACTATTAGCTGTAATACTTCTAATTCTCGTTCTGTTAGAGGATCTATATGAATTATTCCATCTCCTCCCGGCGCACAGTCCATTTCATTTAGTTTTATTAGTGCTTGAGGAATTGGAGAATTATCATCGGAAGTTTCCTGAGCTTGCTTAATTACTACACTAGCGATCGCCGGGTCGATCCAATTATTACCTTCATTAGTAACCTCAATAGCCTGAAGTAAATTACTAAAACTGACATCCTTGAGAGCATATGAATCTGCACCAGCAGAAAAAGCAGCTATTACGGTGTCTTCACTGTCTTTTGTTGTTAAAACTAACACTTTTGTTTGTTTATATTCCCGATCGCCATTTAATTGTTTCTGATCGCCATCTATTTCTTTCAACTTCTGAGTTAGTTCAACTCCATCCATATCAGGTAGATTAAGAGCAACTATTGCTACATCTGGCTGAGTTGCCTGCACAACTTTTAAACCTTCTTGACCAGAAGCTGCATCTCCAACTACTTTGATACCTTCAGACATCTGCAACGCAGCTACCAACCCAGTACGACTTAAGTCATGCTTTTCAATCAAAACAACTCTGATTATGTTCATCGTAATTCCCTTTTGCTTAAGATAAACTTGTACGGTTGTTTATAAATCAGTTTTGATTTATTTTATATATAGGGAAAATAAGAAAATGCTCTTCAGCTTTGACGTAAAGCCCCTATTTTTTTAAGCTTATCATCTAATTGTCTCAAGAATTTTAAATCTGTCTCTGGTAAATATCCGCTACTATCCTTTTCTAAAAAACTAAACGCTTGCCTAAAATCATACTCATTTGCCTGAATAGGTGCATCAAAATGACAGGGAATAATCTGCCGAAAATTCCAACTTGCCACCTTCTCAACCCACTCCATCACCTGCTGTGGATCGCGATTTAAAATCAGAGTTTGCAATATAGGTGCTACTAACAACCGCCCATCCTGTCGTAATTGTGTAAAAGAACGTTGCCAGTCAGACTTCCACCGCCACGGTAGGAGACCAAAATATGCACGCTTCGAGCGATCGCTTGCTTTCCTAACATTCTTAAAAATTTCCCCAGTAGGAACTACATCTAAAGCATCCACCTGAAAATATAATCCAAACAAACATATTTTTTGCCACCCTACACGTCTATTTGTGGGAGTATCCTCTACCACATCAAACACGTCATCTTTGGCATGAAATAATAACGGATAGGGATCTAAATTCAAAATCTCCGGCGGTTCAGCAGGTACAGATAAAACAGTATCAACCGCCAGTAAAGTTTGGGATGGACTATGCCAGAATACTACTTCTGCAAAAGGTTTGAAACCAATATCAAGGGGTCCGAGAGTTGCGTAGTCAAATTCTGCTGCAAAAGGTGCATCTCCACTATTCACAGGGAGTAGGTAGGTACGGTTTCTTGGTAAACCCAACCAACTCAGGGGTAAATTTAGAGGAAAACTCCATTGGTTGGGCGTAACAAAAACTTCCGCCGTGGGAAATTTTCTCGCAAAGGGTCCCACATATACTTTATGTTCTAAGCCAGAAATAGTTGGTAAAATAATGTAGCGAACTTCTCCATATTTTTCTACCAATTCATTGACAAGGCGCACACATTCCCGGGTTGGTGCTATGGGAGCATAAACAAATAAACCGCCTCCGAGCATTCTTACCACTGTCATCCGAATTGGTACAGTAACATAGAAAATACCCTGAAGTTGGTCAAAAGTCCAGATTGTATCTTTGACAATCTCCTTTCGTAATGTTCGTCTTTGTCCATAAGGATATAAAGGTAAAATAGGCCATAGAGGCCATGACCAATCCTGAGAGTGAGAAATATTCTGTTGTCTTTGTTTCCCTGAATGCACTTTTAATGCAGTTATTTACTACAGTTATTACTTTATAGTATTAAGAAGAAATAAGGAAGTGGGCTAGCCAAAATTAAATTTCGGAAATGAGAATTTGATGCAATTTCTTTACGTTGGTAGTTCTACTGTAAAAGTTGTCCAACCATTACTGCTAGTGACAAGTATATTGCCATTTAGCTGCTCTACCAATTTTTTTACTAGAGCTAAACCTAAACCTGTCCCCCCTTGTTTCCAAGGATCGGCATTAGGCACTCGATAAAATTTATTAAATATTTTAGGTAACTCAGATTCGGGAATTTCTGATGGGTTACTAATCATAAATTTGATTGTAGAAGGTACTTCTTTAAGGTTTTTTTTGCTACTTTTTTTCTGGTTAGATTCAACGGAAAACTTAATTTCGCCACCATTCTGGGTATACTTACAAGCATTATTCAGGAGTTCTGCTAAAATTCTGCTTAAACTATGATTATTAGATATAATTTTAGGTAGTTTTTTAGAACATTTAACTTTTAGAGTTTGTTCCCGTTCTCTAACTCTAGATTTAAAAGGATCGATCATAGTGGGAAGCCAACTTGCTAAATCTATTGTATCTATAGGGATCAATTCAGTGCCACCTTCTAAGCGCTGTAAATCTAACAAATCGGTAATTAACTTAATTTCTCTTTTACACTCTGTATCTAAAATATTTAAATATTCTTTACCGCGTTCTGATACAGGAAAGACTTTCAACATATGAATAGCCATTTTCATGTTCGATAGAGGTGTTCTTAACTCATGAGAAACAGTGCTTAAAAAATCATCTTTGAGAATATTAAGTTGCTGTAGTTCTCGCACTTTTTGTTGCAATTCTGCTGTGCGGTCTTGAACTTGTTTTTCTAAATCTGTGTTCAGAGTTTGTACTTGTTGATAAAGTTGAGCTTGTTGAATACCGATCGCTAACTGAGTTGCTAGCTGCTTCAACAAATCAATTTCAGATTGTTGCCACTCTCGAATTCCCGAACCTTCCTGGGTACACATCAGTCCCCATAGTTGTCCATCTTGGGAAATTGGTACTATTAACCAAGCTTTTACCTGTTTTTCCTTCAACTCAGTAATTTTTTCTGTACTTGAATCTGTTTGAGTAATATCAGAAACTGCCTGAATAGTATTTTGATTCATGTTTAAATTTGACATTAAGCATTCAGATGAAATTGTTTCTCCCATCCAGGAGTTGCAGTTTTTTTCTACTGACTCAGCAACTATTTTAGCGACTTTTGCAGTTTCTACCTGAAATAACACTACTCGATCTGTTTTGAGGAATTGCTTAACTTCTGTCACTACAGCATTAATAATTTCATCTATATCTAGAGATTGATGAATCCGAAGAGCTATTTTTGCCAGGAGGTGATCGCGTTCTAACTGTGCTTGTATTTCCGCCGTTCGTGCCTGCACTTCTTTTTCTAATTGTGCATTTATAGTGCGTAATAGTTCAAATTTTTCTGCTTGCAGTTGATTAACATCTTTTCGTAATTTTCTGACTAACCCAAACATTACTGTCGGGTCTAATACTTGCAGTAAACTAGTCTGATTAACTGTTCCCAGAAACTCTCCTTGTTTACCACATACTATCAATATTTCTACCTGTTCATGCAACATTTTTTTATGAGCATCCCAGAGAGAATCTGTTTGTTTCAAACAATTTAATGGCGTTTTCATTACCTTTTTTACAGGTGTTGTTGCCAAACTCATATTTATATAATAGCCTTGTGCAATATCATCTGTAGTGATTATGCCAACAGGTTTGTCAATTTCAGTCCTTTGTGTTTGATTTTTTTTATTCTGTGTTACGATTACACTATTTACTTGTTGATCAGACATCAATTTACTAACCTCCAACAATGATGTCGTTTCTGGAGTTGTGACTGTAAAAGAATCATTTTTTACTTCATTTACCCTTCTTGAGCTGAGAATATTAGAAGGTTGCAGTACTTGACGAATTCTTTCTGGTGTCACAACGCCAACTATTTGACCCATACTATCTAGCACTGGTAGATGACTAATTTTATGTTGGCGAAACAGAAATAAAGCAGTAAATAAATCTTGATCGTCTGATTCTTTTAGAGTCACAAAATTAGATGACATGACTTCTTTTATCTTGACATTTTCTGATAAATTGCTTAGATTACCAACTTTACCAGTCGCAATTAGTTTAACAAGATCGCTGACAGTAAATATTCCTAATAGAAAAGAAGATTGTGCATTATATTTTTGATCTTCTTCAACATATTTTTGTTCTACAATTAAAACACTTGTAGCTTTTGCCTGTTTTGATAATGGTGATTCATGAATTTTTCCATTTGTCAGTGTATTGACAGGTATTTCACAACTTCTTTGTAACATACTCATTTGTTTTAGTACGTCTACCAGAGGAGTTTCGGGTGTTACAGTTAGTGGATAACGGTCTATTGCTTTTTGTAGAGGTGATGAATAGATACAAGATTGAGCAACCATAATCATATCTCCTTTATAAATAAATGCAAAATATTATTTAAGATTTTTCAGGCAAATCTAGAGTTTTTTATATTTAATAAGTAATTCTATTAGAACCGTAATTATTGCCTAAAAATTACAGTATAAATTTTAGCATCAAATCAAGTTTGGATCAATATTTGAAAGTCCTAAAATTAGGTTTAGTTTGAGTTGAGTAAACTCGATCTACTTTGAAAAAAATCAGAATGTTGTGAAACTGATTACTGTTAACAATAGTGGTGATTAATGTATGAAACTAAGTAAGGAAGCGATCGCGAGCACTACTGATATTAAGTTCGATTGGATACTTACTTGCATTTTATAGAAAGAGACCCAAGGAGGTTATATAATAGAGTTGTCGCTAAATAGATAGAAAAAATCTCCAAAACCTAGACAGGGTAATTATTTTGACTCTTTTGATCTATAAATAACTACAAGCTTTACATAGGGGGGTTTCTACAATTTTTTAGTTTATAAAGCGACAAGTCTAATATATTTACATAAATAATAGAGTTGTCGCTAAATAAAGGGAAAAAATCACTCTAACCTAGACAGAGCAATAATTCCCAGCATTTTTGCCATCCAATAGCTACAATCATTACATAACAAGGTTTTTGGGGAATTTTTAAGTTATAAAGCGACAAGTCTAATATAATGCTCTACTTTTTGAAGTACGGACTTCTCAAGATTTTTGCTGACTACCATGGCCTTCACTTTTGATATTTAAGAAATAAATGAGAATATAATCTGCCATTTTTAGAGTTTTTGTTTCAAAATATTAAGTAAAGATGAGTTGAGAGTATTACCTATGTTTCCATTCTTTGCTAAACCCTGCTGTGGCTGGGACTTTTTTCAACCAGAGTCTCGTAAAGTCCATCAGGAAAATAAACTGAAATTTCTCAAGTGGATGCGAGATGATCTAGAAACTAGATTAGCTGGACTTAATGCGGCCATTCAAACTATTGAACGCCAGATTAATCAAGACCAACCTTCTTAATGTTATAGAGTTTATCATCCACCGAGAAAGCCTTGGAGTGCATTACTCCTAACACTTTAACTACAGTTATTTTTTCTGGGGCGCATAATATTACGCCCCTTACTTTGAGAATATTGGAATTACCCAAGTAATATAATTTCTCATTGATGAAAGCTACAGAACTAATCTTTTAGCCCTTGACAATAAATTTAAAGGTGTTGGTGAATCAAACTATGAATTAAGATATTTGGACTAACTGTAATCAACATAAGAATTATGAATACCCCTTTCATTACTTGCTCCCGAACAACCCGTAAACGAAATAATCTGTAGGGACTTTGTATTCAAAGTCCCTACCTATTTCCTATTCCCTAAGCACGAAAATCATAGCTAAATTTACCAACGCCAATTTAAATTGTCAGGCAACATTGGTATCATATAAATGATTTCTTCTTCTTTGTTACTGTTTTATCTTTTAATATCTACAGCTTTCCTCCAAGTCTAATCACAACCCCATTCTCAGTCACTCATTGACTACTGAATACTTCTTCAAAATTTCCCAGAGATTTTCTACACACCCATGCCGAGGATGACTATAGCAAAATATGATAGAAGCTATCCATCAAGTTACCCCTTTCCAGGCTTTGGCCCTTCAAGTCCAGGCTAAAGCAGTAAATCAGGCCAACGATCGGGAATCTGCGCGATCGCTGATTCAAGAAACCATCAATCACCTAGCCAAACAAATAGCTGCTAGTAAAGCTTTTATTGGCCTAAACTGTAAATTAGTTTTACTGCCAGAATATTTTCTCACAGGTTTTCCGATGGCCGAGTCTTTGACAAGTTGGGCAAATAAAGCGTGTTTAGAAATGACTGACCCCATCTACGATCGCCTAGGAGAGATTGCTCAAAAAAATGATATTTTTCTAGGGGGCAATGCTTATGAAGTTGACCCCAACTTTCCCAAATTATATTTTCAAAGCTGCTTTCTCATTGACCCCAGTGGCAATATCGTATTGCGCTATCGCCGTCTTAACTCCATGTTTGCTCCTACTCCCCATGATGTATGGGATAAATATCTCGACTGTTATGGTTTAGAGGGAGTATTTCCCATTGCCAAAACAGCGATCGGTAATTTTGCTGCCGTTGCCTCCGATGAAATTTTATTTCCAGAAGTGACCCGATGTTTGGCAATGCGTGGGGCAGAAATTTTACTGCATCCTACTTCAGAAGTTTATGGGCAAGCGCGATCGCCAAAAGAAGCAGCGAAAGTTTCTCGTGCTGTGGAAAATATGATGTATGTGATATCTGCTAATACTGCAGGTATTGCCAATACTCCCATTCCTGAAGCTTCCGTTGATGGGGGTTCTAAAATTATCGACTATCGAGGTTTAATATTAGCGGAAACGGGTGCAGGGGAAAGCATGGCCGCCTATGGTGAAATTGATATTATGGGTCTCCGCAACTATCGCTGTCAAGTAGGAATGAAAAATTTATTAGCAAGGCAACGGTGGGATATTTATGCAGAAAGTTATCGTCAGTTTTATGCTTATCCTGCTAATACTATGGATGGTGGAGTAGTTGAGCGAAAACATTTTATTGAAACTCAACGTGCAACTATTGAAAAGTTGAGAAAAGAAGGTATTATATGAGGTAATATCATGTCCAGTAGCATCGGTATTGTAAGTGTGAAGGTAAGAAAGAAGGAAGAAGGAAGAGGGAAGAAGGCTTAAAAGCTTGAAAAAACGTAAATTTCCTGTAGATATTCACCCTTGATTTTACACAAACGCGCCCCAGCGGACATGATATAAGAAGGAAGAAGGAAGAAGAGAAAATATGGAACCTCACCTTATGATTGAAGCTAGAGGATGGTTTTTTTTAACTACCACTTATCACCTTCTTCCCATGATATTATCGCCGAAAAAATAATAATATCATGTTCGGATAATTAGCGTTCAAAAAACGGTAGTTCTACTCACGTAATGGTAGATGGGGATGAACAGTGCCGCTTCATGGGAGCAAGATGCTCCCACTGCTTTTGTCTTTGACCAAAATAATTATAGCAATGTGCGCTGGCATATTTACAAATTACAGGAGGTGTCCAATAGCTAAAAATCTTATATGATCAGCAATTTATTCCTCCAGATGAGCTGTTGCCTATTGCCTGTTGCCTGCGCACAGCGCTATACAATAGACAATCATTACAATTAACCACCAGCAAATTTCCTCACTCCCTACTCCCTACTCCCTTATTTATAAATTTTCAAGCAGACATGATATAGCGTTTCTCAAATTATTGAGATACAGTTGTTTTTCTTCTTTTCTTCTCTTGGTGCGCTACCAGATGCGTCTGTCGCACCCCGCGGGGTCTCACCGCTATCCCCTGTTTCCCGAATTACTACTCTGTAGAGACGTTGCATGCAACGTCCCTAGCTACTCCCTACTCCCTAAAACAAACGAATTTTGTACCTCACCAATATGGGAATTGCTATATCAGTATCACCTAAAACCTAAAACTTATCACCTTCTTCAATAGCCATAATAATACAGATAAAATTTATAACCTGCAATACTCCAACAGGAAAAAATTGTGCAATAAATCAAATATTTTAAAAAATTATCTGCTGGTACAAAACCACATAAATTTAAAAACAAAGATTTGACAAATTGACCCTGTTGTTCTGACTTTTGTTTGTTAGTTTCACCTAATAGATAATTTTCCAGATTTGTCAATATACAAGTTCCTTGATTTAGTTGCCATTGAATCACCATTACTGGTATCCAAACTAAATAAATCAATAACAATTTATTAGGTAATAGCCATCCAGTCAAGGTGAAAATCAAGACATAAGTATGTAATATTTTGAGCAAAAAAACAATTAATTTTTTATCCAGAGATAATTCATTCATCAACTTTTAAACCACCAAGGGTTAATTACAGAATTTACTTTACTTAAAATCGCTTTTTTCCGCATAAATCTTTTCATACCATCAACTCCCATTCGAGAAGCACCTAAACCGGAAAACTTAAAAGAATTTTTTTCTCCTTCATTGATAAATGCTGTTAAACCCGCATCATTAATACTAATACCTCCAGCATTTATCTGACTAGCAACTGCTAAAGCTTCATCTTCAGAACCAGCAAAAACAGCAGCACTTAATCCATAAATTGTATCATTTGCTAATTTTACCGCCTCTTCAACAGTAGTAAAAGACATCACAGGTATTATTGGTCCAAAAGTTTCCTCAGTCATTATTTTCATACTATGATTTACATGATTTAAAACTGTGGGTAAACACCAGAAACTACCATCTAAATTTTCGACATTCCCTCCACAATGAATAACCGCACCTTTAGCCACAGCATCTTGTAAATGTTCTCTAATAATCTCAGCTTGTTTTGTGGAAATAATTGGTCCGATTTCTCCAGATTCAACATTGGGATAAGCTAATTTCAGACCTTTAGCTTTTTCGGTAAGTTTAGTAATAAATTCTATCAAAATTGATTCGGCCGCATAAATACGTTCAATTGATAAACATGACTGCCCCGCATTAACAACTGAAGCCCATAAAAGTGCCGATGTTGCTAACTCTAAATCTGCTGAAGCTAACACTATTGCCGGGTCTTTACCTCCCAATTCTAAACAAGCTGGAATAAATCTTTTTGCTGCTGCTTCGGCAACTTTTTTACCTGTGGCAACACTACCAGTAAAACAAATAAAATCTACATATTCTATTAAAGCTGCGCCAGTTTCTCCAGCTCCTTCAATATAAGTAAAAACATCACACAACAAGGGAATCTTAGCAATAGTGTCTAACAGAGGTTGGATAAATCTTGGAGTAATTTCACTTGGTTTAATTGCCACAGCACAACCAGCAATTAAAGCTGGAATTGCATCGATTAAAGAAAGTAATAAAGGAAAATTCCAGGGACTAATAATACCAACTAACTGATAAGGTGAAAATTGATTTTGTAGTTGAATAAATTGAATTGTTGTAGTTTTGGTTGACTCAGTTGATAAGAGTTGCGGTGCTAACTTACACCATCTATCTATACTATTAGTCACAGAGTCAATTTCTAGTCTTGATTCTATTAGTCTACCTGTATCATTTACTAATGCCTGTATTAGTTTTTCCCGATGAGAAAATATAGTTTCTTTCCATTGTTGTATTGCCTGAATACGTTGTTCTATTCCACACTTTTCCCACTCAATTTGAGCAGATCGTAAATTAAGACATTTAGTAGCAATTTGTTCTACAGTTGGTTGGGTAATGAAATAATCATTTATACCAGTGCGCGGGTTACGAATTTTAATTTGATTGACCATATTAAATCAGGGGGTTTGGGACATTTTAGTTGGGGATTATATCAAATTTGGTTGAATACTTATTATATAGTTGGGGGAGTAGGGGAGATTGACGGCAGATTTAAGGTAAATGAGGTACAAATTATGAATGGTAAAGTGTCGGATATATAAAAGGTGCATATTCCGCACCCTAAATCGTCAATTTAATCGACAAGGAACAGCAGAATCTCTGATATAGAATTCGGTTATACAGTATATGTTTATAATTCTATAACTACTTCAATATTCAATCTCCCCTACTCCTCCACCCCCTAGTCCCTACATGATATAAACTCCTCCACTCGCTCCCAAACTTTATCTAATAAACCTGGTGCTGCTGCATCAAACCATTCAATTTCTGGGTATGCTCGAAACCAAGTTCGTTGTCGCTTGGCAAACTGACGAGTATGTAAAACTGTTGCATCTATCGCTTCAGTTAAACTAATATCTCCTGCCAAATATTGTTTCATTTCTGCATAACCTAATGTATCTAACAATAACAACTCCGCACCATATTTTTCACACAAAAATTTGACTTCCTCCGCTAACCCAACTTCCACCATTTTATTTGTCCGATGACGAATACGACTTTCCAAAACTTCCACATCACAATCTAACCCTATTTGCAAAATTGGATAATTTGGTGGGTTTTCTCCCTGCTGTTGAGAAATGGGTTTCCCACTCACATAAAAAACTTCCAATGCTCGCAATGTTCGTACTGCATCATTAGGATGGATTTTATCAGCAGCAATCCCATCAACTTGTTGTAACATCTCGTAACATTGCTTTTGGCCTAAATCTGCTAATTGCGATCGCAATTTTTCATTAGGCCCAACTCTAGGAATCTTTAAACCCTTAACTATTGCCTTAATATATAGACCCGTACCCCCCACTAATAAACTCGGAGATGCCAAATCAGTTTTACTAATTAAATCTTGTGCCTGTTCCTGATATTCTGCTAGAGTCAAAATCTCCGTGGGTTCACAAATATCTACTAAGTAATGAGGTACTAATTCCCGTTCTGTTGTAGTTGGTTTTGCCGTTCCAATGTTAAAATATTTATACACTTGACGAGAATCTGCGCTGATAATCGCCGCTCCTAATCTCTGGCCTAAACCCAAAGCTAATCCAGATTTACCCGTAGCAGTAGGCCCACAAATAGTAATTAACATTATCTTCAGATAAATAACATTTCCATTGATAGAAAGTTTCATGGCACTTCACTACTTCTTCCTCATCTTTCCCATTATTTAAGTATTCAACCAAGCATAATATATAGCAGTCAAAGCAAAGGTTAGGACAGATCAAAAGCTTAAAACTCAGACAACGTAATACTTTTCCTTCTTCCTTCTTCCTTCTTCCTTCTTCCTTCTTTCTTCTGCTATAACTTCTGACTCCTGATTATTGACTTTTGACTTATATGCTGGGTATATCCCCTAAATAAATTTCTATTCAAAATAGCCTAGAGTCGCTTTTAAGGCTTTTATGTTATAATTTAGTAGAACTTTATCATTTTTTGACAAAAGTTGGGATTAAAGCCATTATTAGGAGGGATATTGCTATGGCCAGCAGCGATTATGGCGCTGAACAAATACAAGTTCTCGAAGGTCTCGAAGCAGTACGCAAGCGACCAGGAATGTACATTGGTACCACAGGGCCTCGTGGACTCCATCATCTAATCTACGAAGTTGTTGATAACTCTATCGATGAGGCGCTAGCTGGTTATTGCACCCACATCGAAGTCGATCTGAATGAAGATGGTTCTGTTAAAATTACAGATGATGGCCGGGGAATTCCGGTAGATACCCATTCTAAAACAGGTAAGTCAGCTTTAGAAACAGTTATGACTGTTCTCCATGCAGGAGGTAAATTTGGTGGTGGTGGTTATAAAGTTTCTGGAGGATTACATGGAGTAGGGGTTTCTGTGGTCAACGCTCTGTCAGAGTGGGTAGAGGTAACGGTTTGGCGGGATAAAAAGACACATATCCAAGGTTATGAGCGTGGCAAACCTACTGGTAACCTGAAGTCTAAGTCTAATAAAGAAAAGCGCACGGGTACATCAGTACACTTTCTCCCCGATGAACAAATTTTTACTACAGGTATAGAATTTGACTACAATACTGTTGTTGGTCGTCTGCGAGAACTAGCATATTTGAATGCAGGTGTCAAGATTACGATAACAGACCACCGCCTAGAATTAATCAAAAGTGATGAACCACGAGTTGAATCTTATTGTTATGAGGGTGGGATTAAGGAATATGTTATCTACATGAACCGGGAAAAGCAACCTTTGCACGAAGAGGTCATTTTTGTACAAGGGGAAAAGAATGATGTACAAGTAGAAGTTGCTTTGCAATGGTGTGTGGATGCTTTTAGTGATAATGTTCTTGGTTTTGCCAATAATATTCGGACTATTGATGGCGGTACTCATTTGGAAGGGTTAAAAACTGTTTTAACCAGAACTATGAATGGTATTGCTCGTAAGCGGAATAAACTCAAAGAAAGTGATTCTAATTTAGGTGGTGAAAATGTCCGGGAAGGTTTAACGGCGGTTATTTCTGTAAAGGTTCCTGAACCAGAATTTGAAGGTCAAACAAAGACTAAGTTGGGCAATACTGAAGTTAGAGGTATTGTTGACTCTTTGGTAGGAGAAGTTTTAACTGAATATTTAGACTTTAATCCTCAAATTGCTGATGCAGTTTTGGAGAAGGCTATTCAAGCTTTTAAAGCAGCAGAAGCAGCTCGTCGAGCGAGGGATTTAGTTAGGAGAAAATCAGTTTTAGAATCTTCTCCATTACCAGGAAAACTAGCCGATTGCAGTACGAAAAACCCTGAAGAATCCGAGATATACCTCGTAGAAGGGGACAGTGCCGGGGGTTGTTTCTTTAGTCAACAAAAGATTTATTTGGCTGATGGACGTAATATTAGTTTTGCAGAAATAGTCGCCGAACAAGCTGAGGGTAAAGAACATTTTTGTTACACAATTAATGAGAGTGGATATGTGGCAATTGAAAGGATAATTAATGCTAGGATGACCAAGAAAAATGCCACAGTTATTAAGATAACTTTGGATAATGATGAAACTATCATTTGTACTCCAGACCATCCTTTTATGCTCAGAGATGGTAGTTATAAACCAGCAGCTTTATTAACACCAAATGATGCTTTGATGCCTCTGTATCGAAAGTTATCTCAAAAGACAAAAACTGGTCAGGGATTAGATGGTTATGAAATGGTTTGGAACCCTAAAAAAGAAAAGTGGATTTATACCCATTTGTTGGCAGACTTTTATAATTTGAATGCAGGAGTATATAAGTCAGGAGATGGCAACCATCGTCATCATGTTGATTTTAATAAACTCAATAATAATCCTACCAATATTCAGCGACTTCCAGCAGAGGAACACTTAGCATTACACAGGGAACATCTTGAATTCACATTGCATCGTCCTGATGTCAAAGAAAAAAGTCGTCAAGCTCATACAACTGATGAATTTCGGGCAATGATGAGCGAACGAATGCAGGAACCTGAGACGCGAGAAATTTTATCACAACAAGCTAAAGCACAGTGGGAAGTTGATGAGTATAAAGCTTTTATGGTTCAGAAATGGCGCGAGTTTTATGATAGCAATGAAGAGTATCGTGAACAAAATCGCGAACAGTTAATGAAAGCACAGCAGGAATATTGGAGTAAAGCTGACAACTGTGAAGCTCGAGCAGAACAAGTGCGGGATTATTTTGCTAATAACCCAGAAGCACGGGAGACAGCTTCTGAAGTAGCAAAACAGCAATGGCAAGATGAAGATTTGTTGGAGTGGCGACGGCAAAAAACTAAGGAACAGTGGACTCCTGAATTTCGTGCCAAGCGTCGCGAGGCGTTAAATAAAACTTACTATCGCAAGACTCTTGAGGCGTTGCATAAGGTTTATCAGAGTTCTCGTTTCATAGATTTGGAATTGTATGATATTTATCGTCGTCGCGAGAAGGATAAGTCGATGTTGAAGTTTGAGACTTTCTGCGATCGCTATTTTGGAGGAGACGAATTTTTGGCGCGGGATGCTATTCGTAACTATAATCATCGGGTTGTTTCTATCGAACCTCTGGAAGAGCGACGGGATGTTTACGACATTGAAGTTCCTAATACTCATAATTTCGCCTTAGCTAGTGGAGTTTTTGTGCATAATAGTGCCAAACAAGGTCGCGATCGCCGTTTCCAAGCGATATTACCGTTGCGGGGTAAAATTATCAACATTGAAAAAACGGACGATGCTAGAATCTACAAAAATAATGAAATTCAATCAATGATTACAGCTTTAGGTTTGGGCATCAAAGGTGATGAGTTTGATGTTGCTCAACTACGCTATCATAAGGTCATTATTATGACTGACGCAGATGTTGATGGTGCCCACATCCGCACGTTGTTATTAACATTTTTCTACCGATATAAACGGGCGTTGGTTGATCAGGGTTATGTATATATTGCTTGCCCTCCTTTGTATAAGGTGGAGCGTGGTAGGAATCATTACTATTGTTATAGCGATCGCGAACTCAACCAACTCGTTCAAAATGAGTTTCCTGCTAATGCTAACTATACTATCCAACGGTTTAAAGGTCTCGGTGAAATGATGCCAGGACAACTTTGGGATACGACAATGAATCCAGAAACTCGGACTTTGAAGCAAGTAGAAATTGAAGATGCTGCGGAAGCGGATCGGATATTTACGGTATTGATGGGCGATCGGGTTGCTCCCAGGCGTGAGTTTATTGAAACTTATGGACCAAAATTGAATATTACTGACCTGGATATTTAGTAAAAAATAGGGATGACAAAGGTTCTTTTTGAGCAATTCTCGTAGAGACGTTTCATAGAAATGTCTCTACATTTTTTTTCACACCTATGTCTTGAAGAAGGCAGAAGGCAGAAGGCAGAAGGCAGAGGTCAGAAGGTCTAATACCATTTTGAAAAAAAAATGTTACGAATAATAAGTGTGATTAAAAGACAAGTGCAGGAGATGTCCCTTTGACAGAAAAGAGAATTTATAACCTAAAAACTGGTATTGAAACCATTCCCGTGTTACTCGCTCCTCCTGAGTTCCCCTCCTGAGAGGGGGAGGGGCTAGGGGTGGGTTGATTTCTCAGAAATACCCTAGCTATTTGTAGCAAACATTTATCAATTTGGTATAATTGCTCATGGATAGTCTTCTACACGCCATTGAGTGTCTTATCATCCCATACAATTTTCAACACCCCCGTTGACAGTGGGGTATTAAACCCACAAAAGAAGAGATAATAATATCAACTGATACTATGAAATCTCTACTTTATTCTGCTGCTTCACCCTCCGACTCTGTAGATGACGCTCCCACAGGAGCCATTACACGCGCTAACACTAGGTCTGCTTCTCCTGCCGCTTCTACTCCTTCTGGTAAAGTAATTTGACTTAGCTGAAGAGACTCTCCTAACTTAAGACCTGAGATATCTATATCCAATGTTTCAGGAATTTTATCTGGTTTACATCTGATTGCTAATTCTGTAACAACCTGGTCTAAAATTCCACCATCTACCTTAACTCCTACTGGATCGCCAACAAAATGTATAGGTACTTCTACATCTAAACTTCCATGAGCAGCTACGGAGAAAAAACTTAGGTGAAGAATTAAAGGTTTATAGGGATGAGATTGAACTTCCCGAAGAATAGTTTTGCCACTCCAAGAAATATCAGGAACTTGAAGATCGATAATAGTATTGTTAATAGAGGTATCTTTTAACAACTTTTGTGCTTTTTTAACTTCAATTGTTAATGGAACTGATTCTGTACCTTGATGACCATATAATACTGCAGGAATTAATCCTTCTCGTCTTAGAGCTTTGGTTTTGCTACCTTCAGGTCTTTTTTGACATTCTACTGTAACTTCCATCTTGACTTTTTTCGCTTAGTTTGCTTACTAATTATACCAAAGTTTTGGATACATGACATTGACAATTAATATAATGTTTGTTTAATAGACATAGGCGTGAAAAAGATATAGACTTTTTGCACATAGCAGGCAACAGGCAAAAGCTCCGGAAAGCAACAGGGAATAGATTTGTAGGAAAAAGGTACGAAAAATGATTTAGGGAACTGACTTTTACAACTCTAGCTGATGTTAAATAAAGGGTAAGTTTATTTTCACCAGATGTCTAATAGCTATTTGGAAAAAACATTCTTCTCACTTCAACAACAAATTTATCTATTTTCCCTACTCCCTTATTTATCAGTATTCAATCGGACTGACAATCTCAAACCTGAACAGATAATTACATTTATAGTCATTTAACTTTAGATTGAAACAAAGCTTTCTTGCTATGAGGGAGTTTCAGACGAAAAAACGTCTCATTTTTAAGTTAAACTACTATAATTACATTTTTGAGGCAAGGAAGAAGAAATAAACGGCAATAAGGAAAAGCGCTGTAAAAGAACTTTTAGACATTCTAGTTTTACAGCTTATCATAATAAAAAATCTCTTAGGATCGAGGAATCAGATTTTCAATTTTTTATCTATTTCTGGATTTTTTACCAAACTTCGGTAGTGGTGCATTGTAATGGTATAACCAGTGGGAGGATCTTGCTCCCGTTCTAAGTTTTGCTTGCCTCAAGGTACCATTACGGCGACAGGATTACCAAATCTTTTATTGTAGAAGGCAGAAGTAAAAATCTTACCTGGTCTAAGTTTTAGATTCTTTAGCTGTCCTAACCTTTGCTTCAACTGCGATAAAATATCTTTGAAGAAGGCAGAAGGCAGAAGGGAAAATTGCTGATTGATTCAAACCCCAAGCCATTTTAAGCACCGTTTAGACAGTGGGGTATAACCCGCCACAGAAAAGATAATTATGCTTTTGGCAGAAGTTAGTATCCAGAGGAATAACAGAAATAGAAGAGGTATTAAAAAAACGGCGTTGCATTATTAAGGGATGATTTTGATATTTGCCCAAAAATTTGCCCTTATTGATCAAAAGTTTGAGTTTCAGCAAATTTAATCATCATCCCGCAACTATGCAACCCCAAAAAAACGCAATAAATTAATATTTAACTTTTACTTTTGCCAGCAGTTTATTATTTGAGTAGGTCGGTAAAGTCAAATAAAAAATAATTTTTGAGAAAGAATGGGAGTTAAACAATTTTTTTCTCCTTCCTTAAACTGTAAATTATTAGTTTGAGATTTCTTTATAACCATCCACATTAAAAACAATTATCATTTATAATTTATAGCCAAATCACATCAAAATCAAATTTGATCGATTAAGAAATAATCGTAGTACCATGGGAACCTAAGAGTGCTCGCTTTGGCCCGTGAATTGGGTCTTCAACTACAATAGTCTGTTCACGACTAGCTCCTAAAGACACAATAGCAATAGGTACATTCATTAGCTCTGCCAAAAACCGTAAATAATCCAAAGCTTGCTTGGGTAAATCTTCAAGACTTCTACAATCTATAGTTGGCTTTTGCCAACCAGGTAAAGTTTCATAAATAGGTTCACATTTAGCTAGCTGCAAAGAACTACTGGGAAAATCTTCACAACGCTCACCCTCCATGTCATAAGCTACACATACTTTAATCTCTGGCAACTCATCCAATACATCCAATTTAGTAATTGCCATACAATCCATACCATTAATTCGGACTGCATAACGTCCAATTACCCCATCAAACCATCCACACCGACGTTCACGACCAGTTGTTGTCCCAAATTCTGCACCGCGATCGCGTAGCAATGTCCCTATATCATCTTTAGCTTCCGTGGGAAATGGTCCTTCTCCCACCCTAGTAGTATAGGCCTTCGCCACCCCAATTACTCGGTCAATCATTGTTGGCCCTACTCCCGTACCCACACAAGCACCTCCTGCCACTGGATTTGAGGAAGTAACATAAGGATAAGTACCATGGTCTAAATCCAAGAGAGTACCTTGTGCCCCTTCAAATAAAATATTGCGTCTGTGCTGAATTGCATTGTAGATTTTTAAAGACGCGTCTATAACATTAGGTCTGAGACGCTCTGCATACTCTAGATATTCTTTTACTACCTCATCTGGGTCTAAAGGAGATAGATTATAAAGCTTTTCTAAAATTACATTCTTATAGTTAACTGTCCAATTTATCTGTTCTCTTAATCTATCTGGACTCATCAAATCAATTATCCGAATCCCAGTACGCTCAGACTTATCAGCATAAGTTGGACCAATACCTCTTCCTGTAGTTCCTATTTTTTGACTGCCTCTACGTTCCTCCGATGCCCGGTCTATTAGTCTGTGGTAAGGCATTGTCACATGAGCAGCTTGAGAAATCATCAAATTCGATGTGGAAATTCCTAAAGCTTCAACCTGGTCTAATTCTTCAATCAGAACCTTGGGATCGATCACTGTTCCAGAACCAATTATACAGTCAGTATCAGGATAAAGAATACCGGAAGGAATTAAGTGTAGTTTAAATGTTTGACCGTCAACAACAACAGTATGGCCAGCATTTACTCCCCCCTGGTAACGTACTACCACATCTGCTGACTTGCTCAACAAATCAGTAATTTTTCCTTTTCCTTCATCGCCCCACTGGGCACCTATCACTATTACGTTAGCCAAGGGTCTCCTCTACGGATAGTTAACACAATTTGCTATTGTTGCATCAACTAACAATTATGTCAATTGATTTTTGTTGATTTTTGTTACAATTATCCAGAAAAAGCAAAATTTGTATATACGGAGCAAGCAAGCTTTTTATATTTTGAGGTATTGCAGCGGTTACCGAAGTTATGAAGTACACCCCGAAGCGGGCAAGATGCCCGCACTGCAATATTTTCACCATTTACCTTGGACCTCATTGGCCCTAAATATGCTGTAAAAGGTCGCGATCGCTTAATTATTAATATCTATCCAGTTAAAAATAGCCTTTAGAACTCTCCAAAAATCCAAAATCAAATTAATGGCGTTGCACAGTGACGAATGATTCTAGATTTTGGATGCCTGAATTTGGAATTGGGGAATTACTAAAATGATTAGTTAATAGTTTTTTTTAGTCAAAGTCCAAGGCAATTTTTTGCAGCATCATTCTATAATTTGCACCCCCAAAAATGCTATATATTTACCACCAGTATTAGAATTAAAACTCGATCTTACAGAAGAACAATTTTGGCAACTATGTGGCGGTCCAAAGGATTTAATAATATTTTAATAATAGATAATTAAATTATATCACTTACTGACAGTAATACAGGAAAAATTAATCCTAATTTAATCTATCAATTAATGACTTGGACTAATCAAAATAATTTAGGAAAAATGATATGGCAAATAAACTTTCTGCCTTCTCCAAACAAGTAAAAAATCATTTCTATAGTTCCTGATTTTGATAAAAATAGTTGAAAATGGAAGTATCAAACAAAATTAACTTAACCCTAATGAAGGTTAATTATCATGGAACGAATAATTGGTACTACAGAATCTGAAAGACTCATTGGTACTAGGCGTAGCGAAAAAATATTTGGATCGGGTGGTGATGATACCCTAGAAGGTCGTCGTGGTTTTGACCATCTCTTTGGTGGAGATGGTAATGATGTATTAATTGGTCAAGGTCGCGATCGCTTTAATGGTGGTAGGGGGAATGATACTCTTACTGGTAATGCAAGTAAAGACTTTTTTATCTTTGATACTGGAGCAGAAATTGGTTTTAATGCTCTTGGTGTGGATACAATTACAGATTTTGTTCCCGATCAAGATACAATTATTCTTGCTCAAAGGATATTTACAGGAATTTTCAGTAATCCTGGAGATGGGTTTAGTATTGACAATGAATTTGCTTCTGTCACCGATAATGCTGCCACTTCTGACGCGATAATTGTTTACGATAGTATAACTGGTGAGCTATTCTATAACGCTAATGGTAGTCAAGCAGGTTTTGGAGATGGCGGTCAGTTTGCGGTTCTGGAAAATTTACCAGACCTAGAAGCTGAAAATTAATGAAGTTCTTGAAACTGAAGTTATTTTTTAGGCGCTGAAAAATATTAGATATAGCACTACCCATTTAAGGTGCGGACATTGGCAAATTATCCGCAAACATAATTTGCACAGGAAAAAGCTCAGTTATAGATTAATTTTGCTTTTTGACTTGTGCGTAGCGCTGTATCTCTAAACCAAGAATGTGGAAAAATTCGACTCTAAAATAGGAAGTAAAAATTATGGAAATACTCACAATATATTTACCGCTTAGGTTTATCAATATTTGGCAACTTCCTTTAATTCCCATAATTGCTTTCCTAGGTGCTGGTATAATTGCTTATTTCCTATTAAAAATCGGTCGAAAAAAAAAGATAATTCGTGCCATTGCTATAGTTTTAATTAGCCTCAACATAATTACTTATATTAGTGTTTATACTCTAACTCACTTTACCCAACCAGGAAAAATTGGCTTAGGGATTCCCAGACCTACTAATTCTAAATTACCTACAGATATTGGTCTTGAATACAAAAGACACAGTATTTCTATTAATCAAACTGAATCATTAGAAACTTGGTTAATTCCTGCCTCCTATTCTCCAGCAAATGGAACAGTTTTATTATTTCCTGGTTTAGCAGGTAGCAAAGGAAAACAACTATTAGCGCCAGCAAAAGTTTTTCATACCTTAAATTACGACTCATTATTAGTAGATTTTCGAGGAGTGGGGGGTTCAACTGGCAACACAACAACTATGGGTTTTCGGGAAGGAAAAGATGTAGCGATCGCCTTTAATTATGTCAAAAATTTGAACATTAAACAGCCAATTATACTTTATGGAATTTCCATGGGAAGTGTCGCTATTCTTAAAGCTATAGCAGAAGAAAAAATTGCACCTGACGGAATTATTTTAGAATTGCCATTTGTGCGATTTTTAGATGCAGTGAAGAGCAGAATAAAAGCAGTAAATATTCCCTCATTTCCTTTAGCAGAAATGTTAGTATTTTGGGGGAGTGTTCAGCACGGGTTTAATGGTTTTACTCATAATCCAGTTACTTATGCTAAACAAGTTAAATGTGCAATTTTATTACTCCAAGGAGAGGATGATAAATGGATAGAAATGGCAGAGATTAATGAATTATTTCAAAACTTTAAGGGTGATAAGCAACTTGTAATTTTTCCTAACGCTGGACATCAATTACTTGTCACTGTGGATAAAAAATTATGGCAAAATAGTGTAGAATTTTTCCTCGAAAGTATTCCGAGATTATAGTTAGATATCTGTGAAAAAGTTTATGGTTAATATGGGCAAATATTACACTTACAGCAGTTTCCTATTTTTTGGAAATACATATATTTATGGTGGGAGGAGGGAGCAAGTAGTAGAGGAGATAGGGAATAGGGAACAGACAAACAATATTTATTAAATATTCATTCCATCAATTAGACATCTCCGAAAAAGATATAGACTTTTTGTAAAAGTAGGGAACAAGGAATAGGGAACAGGGAACAGGGAAGATATTTTGACTGAAAAGGTAGGGAAAATGATGTTTTGAGTAAATTTTACAAGTCTAGTTTATAGTAAAAAAAGAGCAAATTTATTTTCAGGAGATGTCTATTGTAAAACATGAATCTCTAATCTACTGTATTTACCATCAATATAAATACATAAAGTTTGCCAACCTTACTATAGCACTACGCATTTAGGTTAGGACATTGCTAAACCAGGAAATTTAGTCAGAGATTACTTTTAACTTTTAACTTTTGACTTGCGCGTAGGGCTATACTTTTCTTATTCTTGCCTTAAAATGATATTATTAATCAACACTAAAAAATTTGCCTAATGTCAACACCATAGTAAACTGTAATCCTAACAATATTAGAAGCATCAAAATTTTGTTTTTTTTAAATAATTTAACTTATATATACCTATCTGTATAGCCATCGCTCTAGTTCCCCATTCACTCTAAAGTATAATCTCAAATATTTACCAGAAAGGAGGGTATAATCTAGAAATAACTCAAGTAAAAGGTGAAAGATTGATTTCGGTAACATTCTCAAATTTTCATCATATTTCTCTCAGACTAAAATATTAAGGATAAATTTATATTTTTATGGCTTTACACGCAGAATTACATCGACATTTAGGAGGTTCGGTAGTTCCTAGAGTTTTATGGAGATATTTCCAACGCCAAAACGAGGAGCTAGCAAACCGTTTTCCCGAATATCAACAATTTGAAGAATTTTATACCAAACCAAGAAACACATTAGATGAATATTTAGAACTACATACATTAGTAGAACAGGTTCAAACTATTGAGACATTGCCTTACTTTATTTATCGCTTAATTCGAGGTGCTTATACATTTGAAAATTTAGCTTATTTAGAGTTACGTTATACACCTTACTTGAGAACTCCAGACCATTTATCTCAGTCTGAACGTATAGATTTAATGTCAGAAATAGTTACGACTGTAGGTAAGGCAAGTAAACAAAATGAATACCCTATTGTTACTAGCCAAATTCTATGTATGCATACTAGGTTACCCTCTGAAGTGAATCAAGCAATTGTAGATTTAGCAGTGCAAATGCCAGAATATGTATGTGCTATAGATTTAGCTGGTGGAGATAATCATTATGGCGAACGTATAGATGAGTTTATTAAACTATATAAATATGCGCGCTCCCAGGGGGTAAAAACTACTGGACATATTTATGAAACTCCCATTAGAAATTAGAGTCAAAGAACGTACTGCTGAATTAATGGAAGCAAAAGTAGCTGCTGATACTGCTAATAAAGCAAAAAGTGAATTTTTAGCAAACATGAGCCATGAATTACGGACTCCTTTAAATGGAATATTAGGTATAGCCCAACTTCTGCAAAATTCACCAAATTTTACATCTCAAGAACAACAAGAAGTTGAGATTATTTATCAATCTGGTTCTCATTTACTCACACTCATTAGTGACATTCTCGACATCTCTAAAATAGAAGCTGGCAAACTAGAATTTTTACCAGAAGAATTAGATTTCCCCAAATTTCTGCATGGAATAGTTGAAATCTTTAGGATTCGTGCCCAAGAAAAGAAAATTTATTTGAACTATGAAGTTACTAAAAAATTACCTCCTAGAGTTATAGTAGATGAAAAAAGATTAAGACAGGTACTAATTAACTTATTAGGAAATGCCATTAAATTTACCGTTCGAGGAGGGGTTAATTTTAAAGTAGGTTCTATGGGAGAAAATGATTCAAAATCAGAAAAACAACAAAAAATTCGTTTTCAAATAGAAGACACAGGTAAAGGTATTCATCCTAATGATTTAGAAAAAATTTTCCTACCATTTGAACAAGTAGGAAGTAATCGAAATAAAGTTGAAGGAACAGGATTAGGACTAGCAATTAGCAATAAAATAGTAGAGACAATGGGAGGTTCATTAAAAGTAACCAGCAAACCAGGAATTGGTAGTATTTTCTGGGTAGATTTAGACTTGCCTCTAGCTAAAGAATTACCGCAACCAGTAAACTCAAATTCATCATTAATTACTTCTCAAAAATCTAATAATTCCCAGACTATAAAACAATCTATTGTGCGCATTCTCTTAGCAGAAGATAATCCTGTCAATCAAATTATTGCGAAGAAGATGTTGCATCGCTTAGGATATACTATAGAAATAGCAAAAAACGGTTTAGCAGCAGTAGAAGCAGCCAAAAACCAATTCTACGACATCATTCTTATGGATATACAAATGCCTGAAATGGATGGTCTAGAAGCGACCCATCATATCCGTCAACAATTTAAAAATACTGCATCTACTTGCCAACCTTGGATTATTGCTATGACAGCAAATGCAATGAAAGAAGACCGAGAAAACTGTCTCAAAGCAGGTATGAATGACTATCTAAGTAAACCTGTACAACTACATGAACTCGCTGCAATTCTAGAAAACTTCCACAAATTAAAACATATCTGAAAAGTGATTGACTGAGTAATATTATGTTCGGTTGAAAAGTTTAAAGAATTTTTAGAGATAAGGAAATTTGAATAAGATAGTTCAACAATTAATAATTAACAATTAATAATTAATAATGGCTCTTCTAGACTAAATATGAAAAATTACTAGCAAAAATGCCAACGACTGTCAAGTTCTTCTTCTAAAGTTGTCAAAGTTAGTTAACCGATAACCTCTCCTTTTAATTAACTTGATTTTTTGATTAATTCCTTCTACTGTTCCTTGGGTTGTCCGGTGATCAAAATATCCTCAAATCTCATCAATCCATCTTCTGATTGTTTGACAACTTTTTGGAATTTGTCAGCGGAACAAATTGAGGATTTTATTCAACGTTGGCATAATTTGACTTATATCGATGAGGGGGAAAGAGAGAGAAAAAGGGAAAGGTTAAAACGAGCAATTAAGGATTATTCAGCTATTAAAGAGTTGGCAGAAAATCCACTGTTGTTAACGATGATGGCTGTTCTAAATCGAAATCAAGAATTGCCGAGAGATAGAGCCGAACTTTATAATCAAGCTTCGCGGGTTTTATTACAGCAGTGGGATGTGGAAGGAAAATTAATGGATGCGAAAATTGAACAAGTTGCTATTGACTATAAAGATAAGCAGGAAATATTGCGTCGGATAGCTTTTTTTATGCAGGGAAATAAAGAAGGTTTGGCTGGTAATTTGATTCAGGAAAATGATTTAGAAAGGATTATTAGAGAATATCTCAAAAGTATAGATATTAATGATGTGAGAACTGTGGCTAGAGCGTTGATGGAACAGTTACGGAGTCGGAATTTTGTTTTGTGTTTTGTTGGGGCTGAATATTATGCTTTTGTGCATCGAACTTTTTTGGAATATTTTTGTGCTTGGGAGTACGACAAATTGCTACTGTTTGGAAACATGAACCCGGAATTTTTGAATTACTCAAACAAAGGGTAGAGTCTGATAAAAATTGGAATGTGCGACTTGAAGCGGTACGACAAATTGCTACTGTTTGGAAACATGAACCCGGAATTTTTGAATTACTCAAACAAAGGGTAGAGTCTGATAAAAATTGGAATGTGCGACTTGAAGTGGTACGACAAATTGCTACTGGTTGGAAACATGAACCCGGAATTTTAGAATTACTCAAACAAAGGGTAGAGTCTGATAATAGTTCCTATGTGCGATGTGAAACTGTAGAACAAATAGCTGCTGGTTGGAAACATGAACCCGGAATTTTTGAATTTTTTTATCACACTGCTGTCAATGACCCCTTTCAACGTGAAAAAAACTGGGAAGACAACCCTCGACAAATTGCACTAGAAGAAATAGTCAAACATTACCCAAACCATCCGCAAACCCTCCCACTATTACAAGACAGAGCAGAAAATGACCCAGACGAACAAGTGAGGGAGTGGGCAAAAAAGAAATTGCGACGATTAGAGAATTAGTGAGAGCAACAGTAGGGTGGGTTAGCGTCAGCGTAACCCACCGAAACATTGTAGATTTGGCGGTGCGTTACACTTTCGGTGCGGAATGCTGCGCAAACGTTAACGCACCCTACTGGACTGACACAGTTAAAATGGTGCAATAAGTGTAGGTTGGGTTGAGGGACGAAGCCCAACATTAGTAAGGCTTCGTTAACGCACCCTAATGGACTTGGGCAGTACTGCGGGAGTGGGCAAAAAAGAAATTGCAGCAATTAGAGAATTAGTCCACGCTATTTCAGTTATCAGTTATCAGTTATCAGTGCCTCTGTCTACATTTTTTGCTCAGATTTTTCCCTTTTGTTGGCTTGCGCTGCCGCTTAACCCAACCTACCTACTCAGTTATCAGTTATCAGTACCTCTGTCTACATTTTTTGCTCAGATTTTTCCCTTTTGTTGGCTTGCGCTGCCGCTTAACCCAACCTACCTACTCAGTTATCAGTTATCAGTTATCAGTACCTCTGTCTATATTTTTTGCTCAGATTTTTCCCTTTTGTTGGCTTGCGCTGCCGCTTAACCCAACCTACCTACTCAGTTATCAGTTATCAGTTATCAGTTATCAGTTATCAGTACCTCTGTCTACATTTTTTGCTCAGATTTTTCCCTTTTGTTGGCTTGCGCTGTCCCTTAACCCAACCTACCTACTCAGTTATCAGTTATCAGTACCTCTGTCTATATTTTTTGCTCAGATTTTTCCCTTTTGTTGGCTTGCGCTGTCCCTTAACCCAACCTACCTACTCTCCTCTACTTCCCCTCCTGGGAGGGGTTAGGGGTGGGTTAACTTCTGACTTCGTGAACTCCACAACACTAACTAACCCGCGACGCCCGTAACTGCCCACAAGCGGCATCAGCTTCTAAACCACGGGAATAACGAACGCTAACTGCAATATGTTTTTCTTCGAGAGCATTAACAAAAGCGTTGATCTCTTCTCCTGTTGGTCTTTGATAGTCAACTTCACTAATAGGATTATAGGGAATTAAATTAACATGACACTGAAACCCCCGCAGATGTTTAGCTAATTCTTTAGCATGGTCTGGTAAATCATTAAAACCTGTTAACATCACATACTCAAAACTAATTCTTCGCTTTGTGAGGTTGACATATTCACGACAATCTGCTATCAAATCTCCTAAAGGATAAGATTTAGCACTGGGAATCAGATGTTCCCGCAATCTTTGATTAGAAGCATGAAGACTAACAGCGAGAGTCACTTGCAATTTATGTTCGGCTAATTGACGAATGCGATCGCGAATCCCCACAGTTGAGATAGTTATACAACGTTGTCCAATACCCACATCTTGATTCAGAGACCTAACTGCAGCCAAAACATTTTTAGTATTCAGCAACGGTTCCCCCATTCCCATAAACACAATATGGCTAACTCGTCGCTCAAAATCTTCTTGCACAGTCAGCACTTGGTCGATAATTTCGTGTGCTTCTAGGTTGCGGGTAAAACCTCCTTTACCAGTAGCACAGAAATCACAGGCCATTGGACAACCCACCTGAGAAGACACACATACAGTTAGACGTTTATGGCTAGGAATACCTACCGTTTCAATAATATTACCGTCTGATAGTTGTAGCAGATATTTAACTGTTTTGTCTGGAGCAACAGAGCGGTAATGTATGGCAGAGCGACCTATGGGAAAATGCTTAATCTCCTCGCGCCATTGTTTGGAAAATACAGTGATATCTGCCAGAGACTTAGCCCCTTTTTGATATATCCATTGATATAGTTGTTTGCCTCGATAAGCAGGTTGTCCTTGCTGTTGTACCCACTCTGTTAACTCAGGCAAGGATAAACCTAAGAGAGGAGTTTGGGTAGGAGTAACTAAGGATTGAGTCATTTCAGTTTAGTAATTAATTTATTTGTATAAATAAGCGGTTGAATACTTTTAGGCTTCTTCAACTATACTATAAACTATAAAAGTCGCCTAAATAGGTAGGTCTAATTAAGGGTTAAAAATACGAACGGCGGTTTAAATCATTCAATGATTGTTGTCATAGGACAATAGAAAGTTTTGATAACCATTCCCTCTTTTCTGTCTTTTTTGGTTGAGTAATAAACAGCTTTTATAGTTCAGAATTAATCTGTTGATTCAATCCTAATTTATACTTGTTTTGACAACAAGCTAGATCATAGTTCCAAACCACACGCACACAAACAAATAGCCTTGCTCATTGGTATTTTTTTTGGTGTTGGATAAATGCGATACTTAAATCTAGCTTTGATAATTTTAATCTAAACTATAGCGTTTCTCAGACTAATGAGGTACATCTATCTTGGTTTCTATTCTATTCCCTATTCTGTGTACCCTAAAACAAAGGAATTTTGTACCTCACACTTCTTGGGAAATGCCATATACAGTTATGATAGTATATTTATCAAATAAAAACAAGTTAAAAAGTAGTCCTATCAGGGCAAGGCTTCAAACCCAATTTTTCGGTGAATAATCATGAATCAGAATAATCTTTTCTGAGTTTCTGTCATCTGTAGCAAGTTGCCCATTTTAAAAATTTCCTCCATGCTTTTAGCGATATTTTTTTTAATGTATTAGCTGTTAGCTGTAAAACAACATCATCAACACAAGAAAAAGTATCTTCCGCACCATCAGAAACTCCTCTATCCTGATCGGATAAATTTAATGGAGTAAGATGAGATTGTTGAGACCCAAATTTCCCAACGTCGTATGATTGCCCTGGAACCCAATCAACCCAGATATCGGATTTTAATAGTGTCGGAAAATCGGAAATTGAGCCAATCAAGGGTGGTATGTGAAAATGCGAATCAAGGGTATCAAACGTTATTGAGTTGTCAGTCAGATTTACCGTAATCACAATTATGATTTTGATGACAAATTAATGCTAACAGCAACTGGATGGCTGGAACTTATACCTAATAGCAGCATAAATAATTAAATTACTAAGCAAATATATCAAATTTTCATTTTAATTTTTTCCTAACCTAAGTTATTTCCCAACAACTCTATTATCTCTTTTCTGCTGCTTACTTTGTTAAAAGATTAATAGGAGTTGACAAAACCACTAAAATATAATAAAAAAGACTATATATTTGTATTCAGTTAGACAAGTTGATACAGTAAAGATTAAAAGATTGTATTTTTATTGGTCAGCAGAAAATTATTTATTTGTGTGGGGCAAATTCAATGCACGGAAGACTAAAAATCAGATATATTCTGACTAGCACTTTAACAACAATAGCTAGTATTACTATAATTTCAATTGGGAGTATAGAGATTTCCTGGGCAGAAGAATCTTATACTCAGTCTTTACAAGAACTCTATGAGCTGCGCGATCGCACAGTTGCGAAATTAGAATCTCTACCTACTCCCAGAAAGCCATTATTCTTTTCTGATCAGAATAACAGTGTATTAGAAAAGCAACAAAACTTACTACAAAAATTACAAGAAATTGAAGTTCAAATATTAATTGAACAACGAGCAAATGATAACTGGAATCAAGCATTAGCCCTTGGTAATCAAGCATCAGAAGTAGGAGGATCGCCAAATGCAACTGTCAAAACTAGAGAAACAGAAAAACACCTCTGGCAACAAGCTATTTATAATTTAGAAGCAATTCCCACCGATTCATTTATAGCAAAAAAAACTACTAAAAAGATCGAGGAATACAAGCGTAGTCTAGATGATTCTTCTTATCAATTAAATCTAACCAAATCAAACTTTTTAGAGAAAATTCGTAAAGACAGTGGTCTATCTAGCAGAGCAACGATAGCTATTTGTAACCTCCGGCGAGAATGTTTAGACCTAAACGGGAATAAACCACCCGCTAGTCCTGCTAGTTTAATTAAAGTTCCAATTGCTGTAGCAACAATGCAGAAAGTATCCAAAGAAAATATCAGTTTAGATACTCCTATATATGTGAGTAGGGGAAACTTTACCGAAGATGCCTCAGAAATTAGGGCAAGAAAACCCTATCCCCTCAAAACTTTAGTTGGGCAAATGATTGACCACAGTAGCAATATTGCCACAAATCAACTTATTGATTATTTAGGACAACCTTATATTAATAAAGTCCTCAAAGACGATGGCTACAAAGTGATGAGTGTCAACTACAAACTGATGGGTAACCGGATCATGCCCAAAAATCCTGGTAAAGGTCGCAATACCCTGACTAGCAACGAACTGACAGACATGATGGTTTCAATATATAATTATGAGTATCCAAATTCTGATGTATTGATAGAAGCCTTAGCCCGTCAGAAGGATAGGTTATTGGGATATGCTGCCCTAGAAGAATTGCCAGAAGTTAAGTGGCTTGGTGAAAAGACGGGAGAAAATTCTCGCGCTCTGGGTACTACTTTAGGATTAAGTATTAATGGTGAAGTGTATGTAATTACTGTAATTGATAGTCGTGGCGGACGCGATCCCCAAATTCGTACCTCTATTAATAAGGTGGCAAAATATCTAATGGATAATGATGGTTTGCTCTAGTTGACATCCTCCCTCGTTAAATCGCTCGATTATAACGAGGGATTCCCAAACCTCACGATTTAGGTTTAATGCTTAAGTGGCACTTATCTAGATTGTTTCCAACTCCCGACAGTAGGCCAACGAGCGTCAATTTGTTGAACCACGGTCTGCCCGACCGCAGTGACACCTTGATGACAAATTACTTTTGCTGCTGCCACATCACAGTTGATTTCGTAGTGACATTCACGGCATTTATGAGTACGTTCAGATAGGTCTTTTTTACCTGTATATATTCCACAATTCGGACAAATTTGACTTGTATATTCTGTAGTCAACCTTGCCGAAATATACCCCTCGTTTCCAACAAACCCAAGCCAAGATGCAGAAAAGGTAGCCATCCTAACTACTTCGTGAACTTTAACCGATACAACAGGGAAAACCCTATAGTGTACATTCCAAAAGCCAACGGTAAGAAGCAGCCACTCGGAATCCCTACCATAGGAAACAGAGTGCTTGAAACAATAGTTAAAAACTCATTAGAACCTGAGTGGAAAAGCAAATTTGAAGCTAACTCTTACGGTTTTAGAGTTGGTAGAAGTTGTCACGATCCATAGCTCAATGCTTTCTAAAGCTCAAGCAAGGTACAGACACATGGGTTCTAGATGCTGACATCAAAGGATTCTTTGATAATGTAAGCCACGAAACCATCCCCAACTTAGTTGGAACACATCCAGCTAGGAAAACAATCAAGCAGTGATTGAAGGCAGGATACATTGACAAAGGAATATACAACCCAACACATGAAGGAACCCCCCAAGGAGGAGCAATTAGTCCATTGCTCACCAATATAGGTTTACATGGATTAGAACAACTGATTAGCTCAGTCAAGCTACCCAAAACAGGTAAGTTGGGCATAATCAGATACAAGGAACAAATTCTCCCGATGATGCCTGTCTCAAAGAATACTGGGATAACCGTAAAACAAAACAGGGCTAACAAATCTTTGCTAAAGATTCTCAATCTTATCTCCTTGTCTTCCTTGTCTTGTCACAACCAGAATGTTAAAAACAACCCCTGTAAGCCTGCTCTATAAAACTGATACAAACCGTCACATAACGTGACAATCTGATGTTTACTTCCTGCTTCTACTGAGGCCGTCGGCGGTTACTCATCCACAGGCATTCACGGTCGAACCAACCGCATCTCTCAAATTAATACTGGCGTTTAAATCTCTGTCTATTGACAAGCCACATTCAGGGCAGTCATAAGTCCTTAAATTTAAGGGCAGATCTTGAACATGACCACAGTTAGAACAAGTCTTTGATGATGGAAAAAACCTATCAACTATTGCTAACTCAGAACCGTACCACTGTGTTTTATATTCTAGTTGACGCCTGAACTCATAAAAGCCCTGGTCTGCTATGGATTTAGCTAGTTTACGGTTAGCTAACATTCCACTAACGTTTAAATCTTCTATGACATAAGTCAAAGCTCTCCCCCTCTCCCCACAGTCTTCTATTTAGCTGTCACCAACTCCAATGGCAACCGTTGAAATGAAAGTCGCTCATTTTCAACATCCACAAAAATAGTGTCACCATCATTAAATTCACTACGCAAAATACCCTTAGCAATTTGCGTTTCTAACTCTCGCTGAATTGCCCGCTTTAATGGACGAGCACCATATACAGGGTCATAGCCAACTTCTGCTAAAAAGTCAACAGCAGCATCAGCAAGCTTCAGTGAAATTTTTCGTTCAGCTAACCGTTTCTCTAGACGTACAATTTGTAATTGCACAATTTTCCGCAGCTGCTCTTTCTGCAACCCTTGAAAAATAATAGTTTCATCAATACGGTTGAGAAACTCTGGACGGAAAGCAGCACGCAACGCTTCCATGACTCGACTCTGTACTTGCTCATGATCGTCAGTGACATCTAAAATATACTGAGAACCAATATTACTCGTCATAATAATTACGCTATTCTTAAAGTCAACTGTGTGACCTTGAGAATCAGTCACTCGCCCATCATCTAATATTTGCAGCATAATATTAAACACATCTGGGTGTGCCTTTTCAATTTCATCAAACAAAATAACTGTATATGGACGACGACGAATAACTTCAGTTAATTGACCCCCTTCATCATAGCCAACATATCCAGGAGGTGCCCCTATTAAACGAGACACAGAATGTTTTTCCATATACTCAGACATATCAATGCGTACCATCGCATCTGCAGTGTCAAATAAATATGCTGCCAATGCTTTTCCTAATTCTGTTTTACCAACACCAGTAGGACCGAGGAAAATAAAACTCGCCACTGGACGGTTGGGGTCTGCTAAACCTGCACGCGATCGCTGAATAGCATCAGCAACAGCAGTTACTGCCTCATCCTGACCAATAACTCGCTGATGTAATTCTTCTTCGAGGTGTAGCAGCTTCTCTTTTTCTGACTCCACCAACTTACTGATGGGAATACCAGTCCACTTAGAAATAATTTCAGCAATATCTGCTTCTGTCACCTCTTCCCGCAACAAAGTTTGACCACTGGTTTGAGTTGCTTCGAGTTTAGTTTCTGCTTCTTCTACTTGTTTTTGTAGATTAATCAGATTACCGTATTTCAACTCAGCAGCACGGTTGAGGTCATAATTTCGCTCTGCTTGCTGAATCTCAATATTGACTTTATCCATCTCTTCCTTGAGGGTCTGAATTTTACCAATGATGCCTTTTTCTGATTCCCACTGAGCATTTAGGGTGCGTTGCCCTTCTTTCAAGTTTGCTAAATCTTTTTCTAGTCTCTCTAACCTTTCTTTGGAAGCAGCATCACTTTCTTTTTGCAGTGATAACTTCTCCATTTCTAGTTGCAGGATCTTGCGGTCAATTTCGTCAAGTTCTTCTGGTTTGGAGGTAATTTCCATTTTCAGTTTAGCTGCAGCTTCGTCTACAAGATCTATCGCTTTGTCTGGTAGAAAGCGATCGCTAATATAGCGAGTGGACAGAGTAGCAGCAGCGACGAGGGAACTATCGGAGATTTTCACGCCGTGATGTACTTCATAACGTTCCTTGAGACCCCGTAAAATTGAGATGGTATCTCCTACACTGGGTTGGTCTACATAAACTTGTTGGAAGCGACGTTCTAAGGCAGCATCTTTTTCAATGTATTTACGATACTCATCGAGAGTTGTTGCTCCAATACAGCGGAGTTCTCCTCTAGCTAACATTGGTTTGAGGAGATTGCCTGCATCCATAGCACCTTGGGTTGCCCCTGCTCCAACAACTGTGTGAATCTCATCTATAAATAAGATAACTTTACCGTCTGAGTCTGTGACTTCTTTGAGAACAGCTTTCAGACGCTCTTCAAATTCGCCCCTAAACTTAGCACCAGCAATTAAAGCACCCATGTCTAGGGCAATTAACTGACGGTCTTTCAGAGACTGAGGAACATCTCCGGCAATAATACGTTGGGCGAGACCTTCGGCGATCGCTGTTTTGCCGACTCCAGGTTCACCTATTAATACTGGGTTGTTTTTGGTGCGACGACTGAGTATTTGAATAGTGCGTCGAATTTCATCATCCCGTCCAATAACGGGGTCGAGTTTACCTTCGCGAGCAAATTCTGTCAGGTCGCGACCATATTTTTCCAGAGCTTCGTATTTACCTTCTGGGTTTTTGTCTGTTACTTTTTGGTTGCCTCTAACTTGGGAAATAGCTTCTTTAAGTTTGGCTTCATCTAGTTTAAATTCTTGATAGAGATTTTTACCAAAGCGATTGTCTTTGAGATAAGCAAGCATGAAATGTTCGACGGAAATATATTCGTCTCCATATTCTTGACGATATTTTTCGGCATTGTCTGATAAGGAGTCTAGACTACGACCTAAGTAGATATTGTTGGGTGTATTTTTAACTTTGGGTTGACGACTAATAAATGTGTCTGTGTATTCTTGTACTTTAGAACTTGAGATTCCTGCTTTGTTAAATAGACTGGTTGCGAGTCCATTTTCTTCTAACAAGGCTTTCATTAAGTGTTCGGTTTCGATTTGTTGTTGTTGAGAGGTTTTAGCGATTTCAGGGGTACGGGATATAGCTTCCCAAGTTTTTTCTGTAAATTGGTTAGGATTATTTAGTTGCATATTTTTTTGTTTTTCTTTAGTCTGTTTTTCTTTAATTTTAACTGGCTTTGTTGCAGAATTTTTAGTAGAAAAAACCGTTTTTTATTATAGGGTATTCACCCTTGGGTGTTACTTTAATGAAATTTAACTAATTTTTTTTATCCTAGAGTATTGAAATTTAATACCGTACTCTTTCTGGAAAACAAACAGTGACTTAACAATCTTTTTCTGAGGTACTTTGCTATATCAACCTTTGCTCTCATTATTTTATATATAGTCATTTCAGTTGAGATTGAGAAAGGTATTTCTTGCATTGAAAAACTCGCGTTGCATAGTGACGAATGATTTTAGATTTTTGATGAACAGAATTTTGGATTAATCAATTGCTAGAATGATTGATATTAGGTTTTTTTTAGTCAAAGTCTAAACTAATTTTTGGCAATATCATTCCATAATGTGCAACCCCAAAATTTTAGTAGAAAAAACCGTTTTTTATTATAGGGTATTCAACCTTGAGTATTACTTTGATTAAACTTAACTGTTTGTATTTCATCCTAGAATATTTACCAGAGTCAAATACCAATCAGATCATTACTCTTTCTGGAAACCAAACAGTAAATGTAGAACCTTCCTCTGATTTACTTTTAACGTAAATTCTTGCCCCCATCCTTTCACATAAACGTTGACATATTGCCAACCCTAAACCAGTACCACCATACCGACGAGTTGTAGAAGCATCTGCTTGAGTAAAAGGTTGAAATATATGCTTTAACTGGTCTTCTGTCATACCAATACCAGTATCTATCACCCGAAAAACTATGTAACCATTTGAACTATTAAAGGACTGTAAATTTTGATTTTGATAATTTTTCAACTTCTTATTATTTACTCTTTCCACACTCAGAGTAATCAAACCATCTTCTGTAAATTTAGCTGCATTACCCAATAAATTTATCAGTACTTGTCTCACTTTTGGCATATCCGCATACATTGTACCTAAATTTTCTCCTAAAAGTAATTTGAAGGTATTACGGTTTTTTTCTGTGAGATTTTTCGCTGTACCAACTACATCTTGAACTAACTTTTCAACTTCAATACTTTCTAAATAAAGTGTTACTTGACCTGCTTCAATTTTGGAAATGTCTAAGATATCACTAATCATTTCTAGAAGGTGTTTACCTGCAATCTTAATTCTATCTAGATCCTGCATAAAATCTTGATATCCTGCGTCTTCAGCTTCCTCATAAAGAATTTCACTATATCCAATAATAGCATTTAAAGGTGTACGAAGTTCATGGCTCATAGTAGCTAAAAAAGCACTTTTAGAACGGTTTGCTGCTTCTGCTTTCAGTTTAGCTTCCTGGAGTTGTTCTGTGTATTTTGCCACCTTATCAATTAATTCATTTAGAGATAAGGTTAATTGTCCTATTTCATCTTCTGTAGTGACAGGAAGTTGGAGTTCAAAGTTAGCTTCTTCTGTCACTTGTTGGGCAACTTTGATTATATCTTTGAGGGGAGTTACAATGGATCTGCTGGTATAGATAGCCATCATTACTGCAATAATTATCGATAGCAGTAGGCTACCTATTAATATTTTAATTCCTAATGCTTCTGTTTTTTGATAATCTCTAAATCCTTGTTCTACTCTCTGATTAAATAGTGTAGTTAAATTCTCTGAATCTTGCGATAATTTTTCTAGTTTTATTGCTAATTCACTATTATTAATTTTACTAAGTGATGCTGATGACGAACTCTCTACTTCTATTGTTGTTTTAGGAGGAATCTGTTTAATTTCTTGAACTGAATTTTCCAATTCTTGAAGATATACTGTCAAAGGATTCAGATAACTCTGAATAAATTCTTGAAGCGGAATATAATATTTTTTCTCTATACTTTCATCTCCGGTTTCTGGTATTAATTGAAGTTGTTTAAAAATAGTATTAACCTCATAAATACTTGATAATTCTTGGGATATTTTTGCTTCTAAAACTTTCCGGTCATTAAGGAATTTTGGCCGCTCTTTTTGAATTATGTTGATCTTCAATGCTTTTGTTGTGAGTTTTGTAAGCAAATCTACTTGTTCTTGAGCTTCCTCTATTTGTCCTCTAATTTGATGTTGATTATTCAACTCAAATATCCGCCCTGTAAGTATTCCTAAAGTCGCAATGCTTATTGGTAATATATAGCCAAAACATATTTTTTTTCTGATTCCTATGTTACTAGAAAGATTTTTTGATCCGGTTTTCTCTCGGATCATAGACTTTTTTTTTGATGTAGAAGTTAAAGACATCTCTACTGGTATTCCTTGGCCATAATCATATAGTATATTTTATTTTAATCTAATATTCATAACGGCCTTGTTAGTCAGAATTATTTCATTACTTCCGAGGATTAGTTATGTACAGTGAAGTTTTTCCTAGATACCATAATATATTTTTTTTTGCAATACTACTAATACTTTAATTGATCGGGATTAGTATAAATTCTTTATCCTTAGATTACTACTGAGCATAGGATTAGAATATTGGTAACTACATCTAAAATATTATTTTCTTTTAATTTTATTTTTTCAGCAGTTCCTAAGCGTTAAGTCAATATTATACTAATTCCAGTCGATCAAACAGATTTATAATTTTTCTCTGTTTTCTAATCTGATGAGTAATATCATGTCCGGATAATTAGTGATCAAAAAAACTTTCTCCTCTTTCTTCTTTCTTCTTCTTTCTTCTCTCCTGACTCCTGTAAGTCGCCAATCCGACAGCTCCCCTACCTGAGGACTCCGTTGTTTATTTATAAGTATTCAACCGGACATGATATAACCTATCCAAACCAGATGTAGTATTAATACTAGTTTTTTTGTTTAAATTAGATGATCAATAGAGATTAAGTCCAATCCCCATTCAATAAAAATTTTTTTGACAGTAAAATTTTAGTTAGATTAACTATCCAGGCTTATTTCTCACATATTTCTATACAATTTAACAAATAAAGCTTGTTTCTAATTTTGTTTAACAACTTGTATTTCACTTTGAGAAATGTTATTGCATTTTTCACTGTCTGAGTATTGGTCAAACAAAAAATATTAATTGTTCGTATAACTATATTATTTTTCAAAATTTTTCTGAGAATACTAACTTAACTGAATTACCTGTACTAATTTATTGCTTATTCTTGGCACAACTTAAATAGATATAACTCATCTGGAAGCTCAGAGGCCACATCTAAATCAACACTTTTAGGAACAAATAAAACCATACCAAATTCACATTTTTCAGTTGAACATTTGTCTGGTCGTGCAGTAATCCGATAATTACTGTTTTCCGTGGGAGTAAAAGAGATTACTGGTATTCCATCCTGTTTTTTATCATTCGCTATTTTCTCACCCTTTTGATTTTTAAGGGTTAAATTTAAGTCATTACAATTATCATCACATACCCCTAAAATACTGTAGGAGGTATTAGAAGATAATTTGGCTGTAAAAGGAACTTCTACTCTTTCTTTCACTTTTCCAATTAGTGGCCAGAAAACCAGTTTTTTGCCAGCTCTTTCTTGTTGTTCTACAGTCTCTTTAAGTTTACATATTACTTGTTCTTGTTCAACACTAAGTTCAACACTGGCAGCAGTTGCAACAATTGCACTGCCTAATACCAAACTAACTCCACCTAAAACTAATTTTTTGGTATCCATTAGATTTACTCAAATAAAGATTCTTAGTAAACTACAGTCAGGAGTTTAACATATCTCTTGCACAATAAAAACTTTTTATAGGGAACAGGGAACAGGGAACAGGGAGAAATAATTGATAATTTAGGGAGTAGGGAGTAGGGAGTAGGGAGTAGGGAACAGAGAGAAATAATTGATAATTTAGCGATAATAATTGATTTTATTTTTGATTTTTTTGGAGATATCTATTCCTTTTACAAAGAGTCTCTTAGGTAGCACTTCAATTATTAATTAATTAACACAAACAGGATCGTCTTTTTGATAATTAGCACCCTAGAAGCGTATTAATTATGATTATGTTTATTTCTCTTTACGGACATTGCATGCAACTCCCTACTCCCCTACTAAAAAAAAGGCGTTGCTGAAATGTTAATCTAAAAATCATTATCAATCAGCATCGCCCAAGAAAATTATGTAAAGCCATTGTTTATTTCTCCCCTACTCCCCTACTCCCCTACTCTTCCACTCCCCTACTGGTATTATTTGGTCTCCATCCAATTTTTTCCTGCATGAATATCTACTATGAGTGGTACTTTTAAATCTATGGCATTTTCCATTGTGGATTTAATTACCTGCTCCAATTCTTCCCACTCTAATGATGGAACTTCAAATACTAATTCATCATGGACTTGTAATAATAATTTTGCCTGATAATTTGCCAATATTTCATGGAATTTTATCATGGCAATTTTAATAATATCTGCACTTGAACCTTGAATAGGCGAGTTAGCTGCTGCTCTTAAAAGTTGAGCATCATTTTGACTTAAACGTTTAAATTCATCTAGGTTAATTTCTTTTGCTTCCCTGCCTTTTAAATCTCGGATAGTTTTAGATTCAAATTCAAAATAACGCCGACGACCTAATATTGTTTCTACATAACCTTGAGCGATCGCTTCTTTTTTTAACTTCCCTAAATACTCAAATACTTGAGAATATTTTTGTTTATATCTGTCTAAAAATTGTTTACTTTCTTTGACGCTTATTCCGACAGACCTTGCTAATTTTTGCGCCCCCATGCCATAGATTACGCCAAAGTTTATTGTTTTACCAACACGACGTTCATCTGATGTAATTTCTGCTTTTTCAAATAATAGTTTGGCTGTGACTGTATGTACATCTTGATTATTTTGATAAGCTTCTATTAATACTGGTTCTTGACTCAAGTGAGCTAATATTCTTAATTCAATTTGTGAATAATCTGCGGCGACTAATAACCAATCTTTTTTGGGGATAAATGCCTGACGAATTTGCCGAGAAAATTCTGTACCAATGGGAATATTTTGTAAGTTTGGTTCGGAAGAAGATAAACGTCCTGTATCTGTTTGAGTTTGATTGAAATTTGTATGAACTCTCTGAGTATCTGTACGAACTAATTTTGGTATGGCTTCGACATAGGTAGAAAATAGTTTGTATAAGGTTCGGTGATTTAAGATTTCATCAATGATGGGATGATGTTGACTTTCTTCTTGTAATTTTTCTAAGACAACTACATCTGTAGAGTAACCAGTCTTAATTTTCCGAGATTTTTTCTGATTTTGATTGAGTATATTAAATAGTAGTTCGCTTAATTGAGATGGTGAGTTAAGGTTTAAAAAGTCACTTGTTTCTGCTAGATTGATTTGATTTTCAATTTCTTCTGAGTTTTGTCTTTGCTCTTTTGATAATTTGGTAATATATGCTTTTAGTATGGGGCTAGATATTGCTTTTTTTAATTCTTGTTGATTAGTGAATGAGTCAGCTTCTATATTTTGAATTTCTGTTATGAGATATTCCTGTAAAATTCGACTATCTACAGTGTCAAAAGCTCTTTTTTCAATTACTTCTAAATCTTTTTTCAGTTGGACTGAGAATTTCTTGAGATATTCAATATCAATGCTAATTCCCAGATATTCCATTTCTGCTAAAACAGATTCTAATGGCTGTTCTATATCTACTAATAATTTGAGCAAAGATTTTTCTGAAGGTTTATTTTTATCCGCTTTTTCTAATTCAGCTCTTAATTTTTCTACTAACTGAAATGTTACAAAAACTTGAGTTCCACAATAGTGAGTAACTTTGAGAATATCTAAGTCAGCAATAGTTTGATTTTTAGAGACTACGTCATCATAACTTTTTAAATTTATTCCAGCAGTTCTCAGATGTCTAATATATATTTCTTCCAGACTATGTTTTGCTCCAGGATTTAATACATAACTTGCCAACATTGTGTCAAAAACAACTCCAGCTAATTTAATTCCTTGACAGCGAAAAACTAATCTATCAAATTTGGCATTTTGAAATACTTTCGGATAATCATAACTTTCTAAAATTGGCTTTAAAGCCTCCAATACTTTTCCTTTATCTAGATTTTTTCCTACTTTATGTCCGGTGGGAATATAGGCAATATCTTCTATATTTTTTCCCCAACAACAACCAATACCAACCAACTCTGCATCTCGTGGTTCTAAAGATGTAGTTTCCGTATCCCATGCCACGGGAGTCTCATAATTTTTCTGTTCTTTTAAAATATTTACTAACTGATTTAACTTTTCTGGAGTATCAATAATTTGAGGTTTTATTTCTGATTTTATTGTTATTTGTTGTTGAGCTGCCTTTGTATCTTCTGCACTAAAAAACCAATCATCATTCTCTTCCTCAACCAAAATATTGTCTGATTTTTCTTCTTGTTTATTTTCCGACTCTTCTGCCAAAGCTTCAATTCCCGCCAACCCACTAAACTGTTGTTCTAAATAAGGGATTTGATTTAAGAAATGTTGTAATTCAAACTTTTGCAAAATAGGCTCAATTTCTGAGCGAGAGATTTTTTTGAGCTGCAAATCTTCCATCTCAATATCTATTGGAACATTTACTTCAATTCTTGCCATAAACTGAGAATGTTCTGCCTCAGCTTTTCCCTCTTCAAGTTTTTTCTGATTTGCTCCTTTAATTTTATTCAGAGAACTATAAATTTCTGCTAAAGAACCATATTCATTCAACAACTTAACAGCCGTCTTTTTCCCAATACCCCTAACACCAGAAATATTATCAGAAGCATCTCCACAAAGAGCTTTATAATCAACAACTTGAGTCGGTAAAATACCCAATTTTTCCTTAACTTCTTCAGGACCAAACTCTAGAGGAGTGCTACCTTTACCTGCTGCTAAATGTAAAACACTAATACCTTTTTCCACATCTATTAATTGAAATAAATCTTGGTCGCCCGAAAGAATTTTTACCCGAAAACCAGCAGTACTAGCTTTTTGCGCTAAAGCTCCTAATACATCATCCGCTTCATAACCAGCAGCAGTAATTATAGGTATATTAAAAGCACCTAAAATCTCTTGCAAATTTTCCACATCAACAATTAAATCTTCAGGCGCTTCTGCTCGATCTGCTTTATAGTTTTTGTCAGCTTCGTGGCGAAACGTAGGTTTTCCTAAATCAAAAGCGATCGCTAAATATTCTGGTTTTTGAGTCTCCATAACTTCCAACAAAGACTTCAGAAAACCAAAACAAACACTGGTGGGAATGCCTGTAGAAGTTTTTAAGCCCCCACTACGACTTTTGCCAAAAGCATAGTAGGAACGAAAGGCTAGAGAATGGCCGTCAATCAAAACGGCAGTGGGAAAGTTTGCAGACATTTGATATTGATATTTTGAGATATCTCTTTATTTTAGCGGGTAGTTTATACTAGCTAATAAGATAAATCTAAATTACGTTGTTTTAATGCTTTTATTGTTAAAAATTTATTTCTAGAAGTTTTAACCAATTATTTGACCCCTTATTTTTTTTCTTAAGCCTTCTTTGCAGCAATTGTCGGGGCGAATGCCCATTTGCCCCTACCGCAGTTTACTTAATAAAAACTTAGGAGATTTGATTAACTTTCCAGTTGAAGTAGCTACAAAAATCTGTATATCTGCGTCTATTCCTAACCACTTTTTGCCTACTGGATTCTCTGATACTAACTCTGATGAAGTAAAACTAATCATCAAATAATAACCACTAACTGTTTTGACTATCCTAGCTTGTTTAGCTTGAAAAAAATCTGGATATGGCCTACTTTGTTTAATCTTACATCCAACCTACCTGAGGCAGTTTAACTCTATATATTGCCTAAGCAATTTTTCAGCATTGCTGGAAAAATAAAACTTCTCAGTTTTTTCTTAAACCTTGGATAACTTTTTCCTTGAGATTTCATATCAGAAAAAGCTCGATCTAAAGTCTTTAAAGTTTGTTGTAAAACTTGGGCATTTACTAAATTAAAGTTAGTCTTAGTTTTCTTCGCTATTGTTAAGTTTTTTGCTTGATGATTATAATTAGGATAAGCTGCATCACCAGAAATAATATATTCAGCAACAATTGAACAACTATTAATTGGTGATTTTTTTGAACTTAGCCAGTTTTTCCGCTCTCTTAGTGCGAATTATACACGCTTTTGCAAACATCAAGAATCTGATTAATTTCTACTTCTTGATGTTTAGTCGGTTTAAGCTTGTATTGGTAAGTTAGAGTAATCAAGTATCCGTTTATTTTTTTCTGAATTTAAAGGTGCAATTATAACACAAAGACAAATCTTTCACGTGTGGCAATGAATATATTTTCTGGTTGCAATTCATCTCCCGCTAAATCGAAGATGATAATGGGAGATGAATTGCAACATTTTCAGATAGACTCATAAGAGTAATATGGCATTTTTCTTACTTTAAAGTCAAAATGGAACTAATTGTCTATGAGTTTTGTTTCATGTATCAAATATTGAGTTGGTTACTACATAGAGTAATGATGAATCAAAGAGGAAATGTTTTTCCCACTCTTCTCGGCGGCCTTTTCCCTGTCATATAATACCAACCTCAAAAAATAAGGCTTTCGATAACGTCACACCACTAAATTCCTAATTGTCCTAATTACTGATTATTTTTCTAATGTGGATGAGATAAATCAATACTATAAAATTTTAGAACTTGAGCCTGGTGCCTCTCTAGATCAAGTGAAACAAGCTTACCGAGATTTAGCCTTTGTCTGGCACCCAGACCGCTTTGCCCAAAATACTCGTCTCCAAGCAAGAGCTACTATTCGTCTCAAAGAGATTAATGAAGCTTACGGAAAATTACGGTATTTTTTGAATGATTCTCAACCACAAACTATTCCGAAACGAAAAACTCCCAGTCAAACACAATACTCATCACCTCGTCGTCCACCTTCTCCTCAACCTTCCCCCTCTCCTCAAAGGCCAGAAAATTCTAACGCTAATAATCATTTTCAACAGTTCTCTGTCCACACTCATCAACCACATTCAGCAACTTCCAGTATTCCTTGGGGTAGTTTAATTGCCACTTTCCTATTTTATGCTTTGACTGCCTGGGTATTAGTTATTTACAAAGCTCCTGTCTGGAGTTGGGCCGTGGTTGAGGGCGTGGCATGGATGGGAATGACTGTTTTGGCAATTGAAGGAACGGGTTCTCAAAGATGTTGGGCGATCGCTTTATTGGGTGCTGGAGGGGGAGCAGGTTGGATAGCTGGAAATTCTGTGGGAGGTATAATCACTGCTTTGGCATGGGCCATGGTTGGATGTAGTCTAGGGTTAATTGCTGGCACTGAACCTAAGGCCAGGACAGTTGCTGCTGTGGTGACTATTGATGGAGTAATTGCTTTGGGGGGATTTTTGGCTGGTAATGGGGCTGAAAATGTATTATTGGTGATTGTTGGTTCTATTATTTGGGCTGCTGCTGGATTTATTTTTGGGACAATAGTAGATGCTGTGATTGGTTTGAAGACTGGTACTGGTGTTGGCAGTATGCTTGGGTTTATTGTGGGAGCTTGGGTTGGAGCTTGGTCTGCAGCTTGGAATTCTACTCGGTCTAAACCTGTGGCGATCGCTTTGGCTAGTGCTGGGCCTAATATTATTGTTGGGTTATGGGTAGCTATTGGTATTGTGGCAGGAGTAGTTGCTCAAATGGTTGCGGGAGAAAAGTTGATAGAGTTGTTTAATGGATTTTCTACTTTTTTGATTTTAGCTATTATTTCTGGATTAGGCTTAGGTTTTGGCTGGTGGCTTTCCACAATTATAGTGTGATTTATGACTTCTTCAGCTTTGCTCTTTCCCTTCTACTTTCTGGTGATTTTATACCAAATTGATAAATGTTTGCTACAAATATCTAGGGTATTTCGTAATAATTCAGCAATTCTGAATTCAGCAATTCTGAATGAATAGATTTAATGCCATTTTTAATGTTGTAAATTATCTTTTTCGTCAAATAGACTTTATATGAAACTATGCGCTATGGTGCTGATTATTCGTAACTCTTTTTTCATGCATGGTATTACTCTTTAATAATGAGCTGGTCTCTCATCCTAAAAACCACATATTTCTATGATTTCTTCTTCCTTATTCCTCCTTCCTCCTTCCTTCTTCCTTCTTCTTTCTTCTTTGTCTTTAAATGCTAGGGAATTTTGATAGTTGATTAGTTTTTAATAAATTTTCAAACTTGGATGTGGGTAATGGAGCACTGAAGAAATAGCCTTGAATTTCGTCACAGTCATATTTACGAATAAAGTCTAATTCGGATTGAGTTTCTACTCCTTCAGCAACTACTTGAGTTTCTACTCCTTCAGCAACTACTTTTAAGTTTAAATTATGAGCCATTTGAATAATGGCAATTGTAATTGCTTCTGTCTTGCTATGGTATAAGCTCTTAAGAAGATTATTGGTATTTGGGAGCTTAAATGAATTTGTTCTGCTGCTGTTATCCCATCCATTTTTTCTTGTATACCGCTGTGCGCAGGCAACAGCTCCGGAAGGCAACAGCTCCGGAAGGGGGAATAAAAAACCGATAATATAAGGCTTTTAGCTATTGGACAGTTCTTGTAATTTGTAAATATGCTAGCGCACATTGCTATAACATCACATCCATTAATATTAAATTAGGTCGTTTTTCTACTGCTATTAAAATTGCTTATTCTGCCGAAGAAACAATATCAATAACTGTATAACCCATCAAAGTTCAAAACTGTAAAAAGTCTGTAAAGATTATGACTAATTGTATTATTCTAAAATAACTGGTAAATCCAAAGCTATAACAATAAGTAAAAATAGGCAATGAAACTACCTGAATCAAGCAGATTAAAATTGACTGATAATTTAAATATCTGTCGCATTTTGAACGGAATGTGGCAGGTATCAGGTATTCACGGACGTATAGACCCCAAAACTGCTATCCAAAGTATGTTTGACTATATGGATGCAGGTTTCACTACTTGGGATTTAGCAGACCATTATGGCCCAGCAGAGGACTTTATTGGAGAATTTAGACGACAACTAATAGCTACTAGAGGAAAAGAGGCTTTATCTAACTTACAAGCTTTTACTAAGTGGGTGCCAAGACCAACTAAAATGACTAAAAAGTTAGTTGAGCAAAATATTGATATTTCTCGCAAAAGGATGAATGTGGAAGCTTTAGACTTAGTTCAATTTCACTGGTGGGAATATCAAAATAAAAGTTATTTGGATGCTCTTAATTATATGTCGGAGCTTCAGTCGGAGGGAAAAATTAAGCATTTGGCTTTAACTAATTTTGATACTGAACATTTGAAAATTATTATTGAAAGTGGAATTAAGATAGTCTCTAATCAAGTTCAATTTTCTCTAGTAGATCGTCGTCCTTTGATAGAAATGGTACAGTTTTGCCAAGAGCATAATATTCAGCTTTTGGCTTATGGTACATTATGCGGTGGTTTGCTCTCAGAAAAATATTTAGATTCTTCAGAACCTCATCCAAAAGACCTCAATACTGTTAGTTTGAAAAAGTATAAAAAGATGGTTGATACTTGGGGTGGTTGGAGTTTATTTCAAAAATTATTAAATCTGCTAAAAAAAATTGCTGATCAACACAAAGTTAGTATTTCAAATGTGGCAGTTCGCTATATTTTAGAACAGCCTTCTGTGGCAGGTGCTATTGTCGGAGCAACGCTGAGTATTTCAGAAAATTTGCAAGATAATTCTCGGGTGTTTCATTTCAATTTAGATGTAGAAGATTATCAGCAAATTGATAATTTAAGTAGGGAGTCACGGAATTTGTTTAAAATTATTGGTGACTGTGGTGATGAATATCGAAGATAGGAGTCATGAAACATAAGTCAAAATACATGAGACAGGAGGCAGAAAATTAACTAAGCACTCAGAAGTTAGAATAAAATTATTAGGACTTATGCAGTACAATGTATCTCCGTCATTGCGACCGACAGGGTTTGCGTAGCAGTCCGGAACGGAAAGCAATCTCAAATCCTAATTTTTCGTACCTTATGCATTTTACTTTCATCTGGGAATATGGTTGATCTTAAGATTTTTCTAGATGTTTATAGCTCAATCTATAGTTCTCTTACCTAGTTTTTTAAGATTAAGTTTTTGAGCTTTTTTTATATTTAAAAATAATACTCATAAAAGGATTTGAAAATATGACTAATTCATTTACTTCAGAAATTAGTGCTCGCATTTGTTCCCATATGAATGAAGACCATCAAGATGCGGTACTTTTATATGCTCAAAAATTTGGTAGTTCTGCCAATGCTACAGCAGCAAAGATGCTTTCTATTGATGCTCAAGGTATGAACTTAACTGCTGAAGTTAGTGGGGAAAGTTTACCGATAAGGATTGAATTTGACCATACTTTAAAGGATGCTGAAGATGCTCATCATACTCTTATTGATATGTTGAAACAACCTCGTGTTCAAGAATGAGACTTGAGCGCAAATATAGTAATAATTATCGCTAAAATTGGATTCGCTATTATAGGTATTCGTCTTTTATTTTCTAGTGAATTATACCAATTAAACAAGAGAATACTACAAAAAGGTAGATATCGATCGGATATGCTAAAAAATAGCGACTATAGTTCATTTTAGATAGTTAGGGCTTGCTGATTAAATATCAAAGCATTGACTGATATTGGTTTGCTGCCTTTTTTTGTCTTGAAAAAGTGCAAGCTTTTCGGTCTAAAAAGCTCATGCATGCTAGTATTTTGGGATGATTATGGCAGAAAAATCAAGGGACAATTTTTACTACTACCTCCTCGCTCATCCCCATTTCTCCTGTCTCCTGTCTCCTGTCTCCTGTCTCCTACCCCCACCAACAGACTTTATTCAGCAAACCCTAGTTATTTCTATCGTCTACCCCTTTTTTTCAATATTTACCCCTTATTACTTCTTCCCTCTTCCCTCTTCCTTAAATAGTTAAGCTTAAATTGAGGCAAAATAATTATGTTAACTACTGTTAATTCACCCCAACAAGTTACTCTCGAAGAGTTTTTACAATTGCCAGAAACAAAACCAGCAAGTGAATATTTTAACAATCAAATTTATCAAAAACCAATGCCACAAGGAGAACATAGTAGAATTCAAATTTGTCTATCGTCAGCTATTAATCAAGCAGGTGAACCACAAAAGTTAGTAATGGCATTCCCAGAATTAAGATGTACTTTTAACGGACGTTCCATAGTTCCAGATATTTCAGTTTTTGCATGGCAACGTATTCCCACAAAAGCAAATGGTAGAATTGAAAATAGATTTGAAATAGCACCAGATTGGGTAATAGAAATTCTCTCGCCAGACCAAAGTTCTAATCAATTAATTAATAAAATTCTTTTCTGTCTCAATAATGGTACTCAGTTAGGTTGGTTAATAGATTCTGAAGATGAATCTGTAGTGATTTTTCAACCTAACCAACAACCAGAAATTAGGTATAATTCTGATAATTTACCAGTTCTCAATTTATTAACAGATTGGCAATTATCTATTGCAGATTTATTTAGTTGGTTATACAAGTAGTCGCAAAATAAATTTCCTATCATCTATAAATCTTTAAATTACAGCCTATTTCTCTGTTTTGATTTGTCTGGAGCGATCGCTCAACATCCAGAGAAGGAAAAGTAGGTTGCTCCTAGTTAACTATTTCCAGACTTTTGAGATTCTACTATTGCCTATGGAAAAATAGTAGTAAATAAATTTTTGATTTTGAATTAATAATTAGTTTCTGTTTGTCTGTCTAGAGCGATCACTCAACATCTAGAGAAGGGAAAGTCGGTTGGTCTGAGTTGAGTATTTCCAGACTTTTGAGATTCTACTATTGCGTATAGAAAAATAGTGATGAATAAATTTTTGATTTTGAATTAATAATTAGTTTCTGTTTGTTTTTCTGGAGCGATCGCTCAACATCTGGAGAAGGAAAGGTAGGTTGCTCCTAGTTAAGTATTTCCAGACTTTTGAAGGTCTACTATTGCGTAGTAATAGTGATGAATAAATTTTTGATTTTGAATTGATAATTAGTTCTTGTTTGTTTGTCTGGAGCGATCGCTCAACATCTAAAGAAAGAAAGGTAGGTTGCTCCTAGTTAACTATTTCCATACTTTTGAGACTCTACTATTGCGTATGAAAAAATAGTGATGAATAAATTTTTGATTTTGAATTAATAATTAGTTTCTGTTTGTCTGTCAGGAGCGATCGCTCAACATCTAAAGAAAGAAAGGTAGGTTGCTCCTAGTTAACTATTTCCATACTTTTGAGACTCTACTATTGCGTATAGAAAAATAGTGATGAATAAATTTTTGATTTTGAATTAATAATTAGCTTCTGTTTGTTTGTCAGGAGCGCTGGAGATTCTACTATTGCGTATAGAAAAATAGTAGTAAATAAATTTTTGATTTTAAATTAATCAATTAACTCCTGTTTGTTTGTCAGGAGCGATCGCTCCATATCTAGAGAGGGAAAAGTCAGTTGGTCTCAACTGAGTTTTTCGGTGACTTTTGAGACTCTACTATTGCGTATAGAAAAATAGTGATGAATAAATTTTTGATTTTGAATTAATAATTAGCTTCTGTTTGTTTGTCAGGAGCGCTGGAGATTCTACTATTGCGTATAGAAAAATAGTAGTAAATAAATTTTTGATTTTAAATTAATCAATTAACTCCTGTTTGTTTGTCAGGAGCGATCGCTCCATATCTAGAGAGGGAAAAGTCAGTTGGTCTCAACTGAGTTTTTCGGTGACTTTTGAGACTCTACTATTGCGTATGAAAAAATAGTGATGAATAAATTTTTGATTTTGAATTAATAATTAGTTTCTGTTTGTCTGTCAGGAGTGATCGCTCAACATCTAGAGAAGGAAAGGTAGGAAAGGTAGGGTGTGTTAGCGAAGCGTAACGCACCGAAACCCACCTGAACTCGGAAAACTGACAACTTCTGAAAGATTTTCTACTCATTTAAGTACATAATAATCTTCTCAAATGGCGCGTTACTTCTACTGGACCTTCCCATACTGCTAAAATGGAGCGTTACATTTCATTAACGCACCCTACTGGACTGACACACTCCTGTTTGTTTGTCTAACACAAAATTATGATCTAGATTGAGTTCCTTTGAGATTCAAGTGTGTTAGCGAAGCGTAACGCACCGAAACCCACCTGAACTCGGAAAACTGACAACTTCTGAAAGATTTTGTACTCATTTAAGTACATAATAATCTTCTCAAATGGCGCGTTACTTCTACTGGACCTTCCCATACTGCTAAAATAGAGCGTTACATTTCATTAACGCACCCTACTGGACTGACACACTCCTGTTTGTTTGTCTAACACAAAATTATGATCTAGATTGAGTTCCTTTGAGATTCAAGATAAGCTTGATATAGCTTATCTGGATTCGTTACTGTCAATTCTGTATGGCCACATTTTCCACAAATAGTTGCCTCTAGAGCCTCTCTATGTGACCCTTTAAAAAATATAGCGTCTGGTTTTGTGAATACTTCAACTTCTAAAGGTGTTATGCTGCCATTGTGCCCCCTATCAATTATCCTGACATTGTGCATTAACTTTTCAGAATTACATTTTGGACATCTTTGCATATCTCTATAATACCTCCTGAAAATTCTAGGATTAATCTATTATAAATATTAAAAATCAATTTAAAATCGACCCTCCCATCATTTTCTGATACCGCCATTCCAACTCCCTCCTCAACAGAGGCCAACTATTCAAACTTTCATCCTTCTCCATCACGCGAAAAGCAGCACCCCGCGCCAATTCCAAAACCTCCTGGTCCTCAACCAAACTCGCCAAAGCAAAATCCGGCAACCCAGACTGCTTCGTTCCCAAAACCTGACCGGGCCCGCGCAAACGCATATCCATTTCCGCAATAAAAAATCCATCCTGAGACTGCTCTAAAACCTGCAACCTTTCGACAGCATCAGTAGAACCCGCACCCCTCATCAACAAACAATAAGACTTATGGACGCCACGACCCACTCTTCCCCGCAACTGATGTAACTGAGATAAACCAAACCTTTCTGCATTTTCAATCAACATTACTGTGGCATTCGGCACATCTACCCCCACTTCCACCACAGTTGTAGATACTAAAATCTGAGTTTGATTATCCCGAAATGCACTAATTGCTTGGTCTTTTTCTACACTGGTCATTCTGCCATGAAGTAAACCTATTTGAAATTCTGGGAAAACTTTTTCTGCTAACTTTTGATGTTCTTCGACTGCGGATTTTACATCCAATTTTTCTGACTCTTCAACTAAAGGTAAAACAATATAAACTTGTCTACCTTGAACTATTTCTCTGCGGATTAAATCGTAAGCTTTCTTGCGTTGTCTTCCAGTCAAAGTAGTTGTTTGAATTGGTTGCCTTCCTGGAGGCAATTCGTCTATTTGACTAACATCCAAATCTCCATGTAATGTCAAAGCTAAAGTTCTAGGAATAGGAGTAGCTGTCATTGCCAAAAAGTGTGGAGATTCACCTTTTTGTTGTAATTTTGCTCTTTGTTGAACGCCAAATCTATGTTGTTCATCTATTACTACTAAACCTAATTTGTGAAAAATTACTGCTTCTTGAATTAGAGCATGAGTACCGACTAATACAGGTAATTCTCCAGTCTCAAGTTGAGAGTGAATTTCTCGGCGTTTTGCTACCTTTGTCGAACCAGTTAATAGTTCAACTGGTAAATGTAAGAGATTAAACCAAGCAACTAATTTTTTATAATGTTGTTCTGCTAATACTTCTGTTGGTGCCATTAAAGCTGCTTGATAACCAGCTTGAATTGCTGCTAACATCGCCACAACTGCTACTACAGTTTTTCCTGCTCCTACATCTCCTTGTACTAATCTTTTCATTGATTCAGGTTTTTGTAGGTCATTTAGTATTTCATTAACTACTCTTTTTTGAGCATTAGTTAACGCAAATGGAAGTAATTTATAGAATTGCTCAATTAATTTTCCTGTAGTTGGTAAAGCTATTCCTGTTTCTATTTTTTTTTGCAGTTGCCGACGTTTTAATAATCCTAATTGTAGGTAGAAAAATTCATCAAAAACTAAGCGACGACGTGCTGCTGCTAAACAATCTCGATCTATAGGAAAGTGAATATTTTTAATAGCGTTTTTTAAATCTATTAATTGATATTGATTTAGTAATGCTTCAGGCAATGTATCTGATAATTGTTCTGCTGTTGGTAAAACTGTAAATATTGCTCTTCTAACAACATCTGCTCCTACTCCATCTGTTAAGGGATAAACTGGTACTAAACGACCAACTTTCATTGATTCAATTTTACCCCCTTCACTATCAAGAACTTCTATTTCTGGGTTATCTAAATTTTTTCCATATTTGTTTTCTTTAACTAAACCTGAAGCAGCTACTGTTGCACCGACTGGATAGATTTTTTTCTGCTGCATTTGCCAACCTTTATTACTAAATCTAGGTCCGGCAAAAAAGCGACTTATTTTAATTTGACCTGTAGCATCTGTGAGAGTAAGTTCGAGAATAGTTAATTTCTTATTTTTAGGGCTAGAAAAACAATTGAATCGTTTAACTTTGCCAATTATTGTGACAGTTTCTCCAGGTTCTAAGTCACGAATATTTACTTGACGAGCATAATCTATATGGTCTCTTGGGTAATAATAAAGTAATTCTCTAACTGTATATAATCCTAATATTCCTAGGCGATCGCTGTTTCTTTTGCTAATATCTTTGACTTCTGTTAATGGTTGTTCTACATCAAGTTTATCGCTGTATTTTTGAGAAGTAACGGAGTTGCTTTTTAGTGTTTTTTGACTTTTTTCTTCTGATTTAACTCTCTCTTTTTTTATTGTTTCTTCTGGTTTTACACCTTCAGAAATATATTGCATTTTTTGTAAAAAAAATTTAGTTGTTTCTAGTAATTTTTGTCGCTCTTCTCTGGTCATTTCTGGATAGCTGACAAATTGATTAGATATCTCCTGAAATTGATTTTGATAACCTTTTAATATTATTGGTGACTTGCTCAAACTGATACTTAAAAAGTCATTAAATATATATTGTTTTCCCTGGATATTTTGAAATCCATATTGTACTTCTACTGACAAAGCTTTTTGTAGTCTTTCCCAGTCGATATTTTCTCTTTCATTATTCATGACATATTATTTCTGTAATATTTTCTTAGTCGCTCATTTATATAAATTCACACTTAAATAAATATCAGCATTCAGTTTTTTGACTTCTTTTATTTTGCTTTCTTTGAGGAAATCCATTTATATATTTAATGAATTTATTCATTAAATATATATTGTTTTCCCTGGATATTTTGAAATCCATATTGTACTTCTACTGACAAAGCTTTTTGTAGTCTTTCCCAGTCGATATTTTCTCTTTCGTTATTCATAGCATATTGTTTCTATAATATTTTCTTAGTCGCTCATTTATAGAAATTCACACTTAAATAAATATCAGCATTCAGTTTTTTGACTTCTTTTATTTTGCTTTCTTTGGAGGAAATCCATTTATCTATATTAATTAATAAATTCATTAAATATATATTGTTTTCTCTGGATATTTTGAAATCCATATTGTACTTCTACTGACAAAGCTTTTTGTAGTCTTTCCCAGTCGATATTTTCTCTTTCGTTATTCATAGCATATTGTTTCTGTAATATTTTCTTAGTCGCTCATTTATAGAAATTCACACTTAAATAAATATCAGCATTCAGTTTTTTGACTTCTTTTATTTTGCTTTCTTTGGAGGAAATCCATTTATCTACCTATAATATATACAGCAGATTGCAGATAAATGAGGTACACATAAGAATGGTAAAGTGTTTATCGTGTGAGCATCTTGCCCGCGACTGGTGTACCTTACTAATATGAAATACGCTGTAGAATAATATTTTAATCAGAGTTGACTGTAGATTGAGATAGACAAGTTAATAAATTTCATAATTCTGTGCCATTTCACATAAAATTCGTATAACAACCAATAGACCTCTCCGGAAAAGAGGGAGTAGGGAGTAGAGAGTAGGGGGAAAAGAATTGATGATTTATCTACAATAATTAATTTGGTTTTTTATTATTGGAGATGTCTAATATCTAATACCAAGGGTGATAAATTTTTGCTACAAATAGCTAGAATATTTCTTAGGAGTCAGTCCTCAGGAGTCAGAAGTCAGAATGAATGGCTTCAATACCATTTTTGACCTAGGAAATTCTCTTTTTTCTCCAAGGGACATCTCCTTTAAAGTCTTTTAATCATGCTTATTATTCGTAACATTCTTTTTTCAAAATGGTATAACACCTAATACCTAATTATGTGCCACCTCACATAAAATTAGTTATCTACCAAATTAATGAATAAGCAAGAAAAAATTAAGAAAAAAACTCCTTTTAGGCATGATTTTCCAATTACCTTTTTGTAGAATTAATTCATGATAATTAGCATAAATTCTCTCCTCGAATTACTTTAGTGTGAAAATTTTTAGCCCATATAATCTTAATGTATAGCAGAAATTACTTATCTAGGCGATTAGTTATCTAGAAAAGAAAAATATTGCATTGTCTGAATTTTAAGCTTTTGATATATCAAATACAGTAATAGCGACTACTATATTTACCACAAATTTTATCGAATAACTAAGGTTTAAAGCTTAATGAAATCAAGGATAAAAAAGTTCTTTATAGAACTTCATTCCACTGAAGCGACCAAAAAACCTTCGTCCTTCTACTCCTCTTTACTTCTTCTTTCTTCCGTCCTGACTCCTGACTCCTAAGTAATACGGTTTAAAGCTTAATTAAATCAAGGAAAAAAAAATTCTTTATAGAACTCCTTTCCACTGAAGCGACCAAAAAACTTTCGTTCTTCTACTCCTTTTTACTTCTTTTTTCTTCCCTCCCGACTCCTGACTCCCGACTCCTGACTCCTGACTCCTAAGTAATGAAGATGAATATCATACACGTGCTTCAGCAACACCAATTATTCTTCATACCAACTAGAACGCCATGCTGACTCAGCTTCTATTACAGCTCGTTCGCGTTGTTTTTTACGATATTCTCGTTGCAGTTGATTAAGTCTTCCTAAAAGGTTACGAATTTTATTACGCCAGGCACTAACATTAATATCAGTAAATTCTATTTCAGATAACCTAAGATTTACTGCCATAACTTTAGTAACTCTAGGTTTTTTTCCCTCTTCTGGTTCTTCTGCTTCAATTAATAAATTTAATAAATTAGGTTTTCCACCCAAAGGAGTATCACCTGATTCCATTTTTGTCGCAGCTTCTAAAACTTTTTTCGGTATTTTATTTGGCAGTATTTCTGCATTTTGCAGGATGGAGTTTGCCAGGTCAGAAACCTTTTTGAGGATTTCAGGTATTTGCTTTTCTATATTCTCTTGCCAAGATATTAATGTATCTAAATTCTCTAATTTATCAATAATACTTTCTGGAGAATTTTCTATTTCTTCTGTTTCAATTTTATTCAAATTTTCCTCTATCCGATCTGCCATTTTTTGCTCTTCAAGATCGGATGTTTGAGTTGGAAATAATACAGCAGAATCAAACTCTATATTTGTCTTTTGGTCTTTTAATGGGGGTATTACTTCTTGCTGCTCTCCATCTCCTTCACTCAAAATACTCATCATTAATTCTGGTGCTGAAGTCTCATCTGAATTTTGCTGCTCTTCTGGAATTTGTTCTAATAATTCTTCTAATTCTCTAACTGGAAGTTTTGCTATTTCTCGCAACTCTGACTGCATTTTTTGTCGCTGAGAAAATGATAAATTAAGAAAAGCTTCTGGATATCCTTGAGTACATATATGATAACTAGCAAAAATTAATTGTTGGCGTATCCCTTGACCTAATACTTTGAAATAACCTTCATAAGTACCATAAAATTCTTTGGCAATTTCAGCGATCGCTACTTCTATTTCTTTCAATTTTTCCTCTACTTGCCTTGCTGCTCCCACCATAGTGAATTATTTTCTATCTATCAACAATTAAAAATTAAAAATAAACAGATTATCTCTGCTATTTCTAATTTTTAATCATGATTATTTATCAATTATTCCTTTGCCATTTGTGCTGCTACTTCTTCAGCAAAATTATCCTCTTTTTTCTCAATACCCTCTCCCAAAACAAATCGTGTAAAACGACGTACTTGTACTTTTTCACCTAACTGAGCGCTAGTTTCCTTAACCAACTCTGCCACTGTGATATTTTGGTCTTTAATATAAGGTTGATCCATTAATGATAATTCTTTGACTCGCTTTTCTATTCTTCCCTGAACTATTTTTTCCCTAATATTTTCCGGCTTTTTACTAAGGTCTTCTCTACCCATTTCTATAGATTTTTCACTCTCCACAAATTCCGTAGGAATCTCATCAACTGAAATATATTCTACCTGTGGACAAGCTGCTATTTGCATAGCAATACTTTTCACTAAATGTTTGAATGCTTCATTCCGGGCAACAAAATCTGTCTGACAATTTACTTCTACTAAAACGCCAATTCTGCTACCTGTATGAATATAACTTTCAACCAGTCCTTCTGCTGCTACTTTACCCTCAAGTTTTCCTGCAGAAGCAATACCTTTTTGTCTTAGCCATTCTGTAGCTTTAGTAATATCGCCATTATTTTGCGCGAGAGCTTTTTTGCAGTCCATCATGCCTGCGCCTGTTGCTTTACGCAATTCTTGAACTAACTTTGCAGATATTTCCACCATATTTTTTATTCCTCAATTTAACTTGACTACAATTTTAATATTTAGGAATTAATCCTACTTTAGTGCCTTAATTTAAAGTAGGCTTTTTAGAAATAATTTACACTGTCTATTATCCCTAAAAACCCCACCTCTACTACTCAACAATATTACTAGAATTATAAGCATTCAGCTATCAGCAGTCAGCTATCAGCAATTAGTAATTATTCATTACTTCTAAGGTTTTGTCCAGGGACTCATGGCAGTAACTTTTTATTATTTTTCAATTTTAAAGGTTGCTTTTACGCATACTCAAAATTAATAGCTGATAGCTAATAACTGACGGCTGAATGCTTACCTAGAATTTTTTATTCTTCTTCATTATTTTCTGCTGATGACTCTTCCTGATCATCACTTACATTAAATTCTTCTTCCGCTCCATCATAATCATAATCTTCTTCATATTCTTCATAGCTATCATAATCTTCTTGATCCAGAGTTTCTAGTTGACCATGACGACCTTCATAGATAGCATCAGCCAACTTACCCACTATAAGTTTGATTGAGCGGATAGCATCATCATTAGCTGGAATTGGAATATCAACTTGAGTCGGGTCACAATTCGTATCCAACAAAGAAACTATAGGAATATCCAACTTCTGACATTCTTGAACAGCATTATACTCTCGTCGCTGGTCTACCATGACAACTCCATCTGGCAAGCGACGCATATTTTTAATGCCCCCCAGATATTTTTGTAATTTAGCCATTTCACGACGGAGAACCGAAGCTTCTTTTTTCGGGAGTAAATCTAGTGCCCCATTTGCTTCACGACGCTCTAGGTCTTTGAGTCTTTCTACCCGAGTTTTAATAGTAGTCCAGTTAGTGAGCATCCCACCTAACCAACGTTGGTTAATATAATAAGCTCCACATCTACTGGCCTCTTGAGCGATAATACCAGCAGCTTGACGCTTCGTACCAACAAATAAGAATTTTTTTCCTTGTTCAGAGGCAGTTCTAATATAGTCGTAAGCTTCTTCCATTAATTGAGCTGTTTGAACAAGGTCAATAATATGAACGCCGTTACGCTCTGTAAAAATATACTGGGACATTCTTGGATTCCAGCGACGGGTCTGATGCCCAAAGTGGACTCCTGACTCTAACAATTGAGCCAAACTAACAACTGGCATAATTATAATCTCCTATTCGGGTTTAATCCTCCATCCAGGTGCATTCTCATAGATTCTTAATCTGTAGAACACCCGACTACCCAGATGTGCGATTTTAGACAACTTTTCTAGCTTATCATATAAATTCTTACTAATACTACTAATATACCAATCTGAAAAAACTTAATGGTTGCTTGGCAAATTTGTTGATTGACCAAGATCATACAACCTTCAAAAAAGGGCGTTGCTGAAATGTAATGGTAAGCAACTGAAGGTAAAATTGAAAAACTTATGTTTTGCATTGATACTTAATTTAAAAATCATTACCATTCAGCAATGTCCAAAAAATAGGTTATTTTAAAGACTTTAAAATATAGTGATCGACAGCAGAAATATCATTGCTTTTTGAATAGAATTTGTTTATATATGAGTCAACATCACTAGATGTATATATAAAACCCTTAAATCTACCGATTAAAATTTGTTCAGGGCGATATTTTACAAGTAATTCATATACTTCATCTTGAGTCAGTTGGCCTGTCTTTATGCGCTTAGTAGAGAACACCGCAATTTCCGGAGGAACAAGTAAATCTGCATAAAAACCATAAATTGGAACATCTGTAAATAGCCATTTTGTTGAATTTTTATGCTCTATTAGACGATTTATAACTGCAAATTGTGGTTCATAGTTTTTTTGAAGACTAGGAATATCTTTTGAAACTTTAGGTTTTAATGTTAATAATGCAAATATCATTAAAATCAATGAAATACTTGCCCAAAAATAATTTCCTAATCTAAATTCTCGTTGCTGAAAAAGGTCAAAGAATGGAACAGATGCATAAGCGGCCAACCAAGCCATAGGAATAGCAATGAGACAATAATGATGTGGCCATACTGGTCTATGATTTAAAATAAGCAATGTTCCTGTTCCTAGCCATGCAACTGGAAATATACCTTCCCATCTATGCCTCACAAAAACTACTAATATACCGAAAATAGCTAAAGAAAATAGATAGTAATCTTTATTGATGATGACTTTACTTAGCTTTTCAAAACCATTTTTCATGGTAAATGCAGCTTGAATTTCTTCTCCAAAATGAGTACCAAAAAGCTGTTGATAGCTTAACTCATTAAATAATAATGAAACAATCAAGAAAATAACAACTAAACTTATTATCCAAAGTAGTAAAGGGTACATCAATTTACTTCTTGGCTTCTGATTTGATTCAAAATTAATTTTATTGACATCAAATAGAACAAGTAAAATAATTGGGATTAAAAAAACTGTAAAAAATTTAATTTTTAAAGACAATGCAAAAAGAACACCGGAAATAATCAATAAATATTTTTGTTTACTCTTTTTGTAAATAAATAAAAAGTAGATAGAAATTACCGCTAAAGATAATGAAGGAATTCCGATCATAACAGCACTACTAAATCTGATAAACCCTGATGAAGCAGCCAATGATATTGCTCCAATAAGAGCGGGGAAAATTCCTAAAGAAATACGAATAGTTTCAAAGAAAAACCATATTAGTAATGCTGAAAAAGTTACAGTCAAAAGGCGTGCTGAAAAAACAGATTTTCCAACTATACTAAACCATAATGAAAGCAGGGCTGGGAAAAAGAAAGGCTGATCGCTCCAAATTTCTGTCTGCGGTGAGTAGCCTTGCATATAAAGTGAAGCCCTCATTAATTGAAGTCCTTCATCAAAATTGAGTTGAAATTCCTCCTTTAAGGGAACAATCATAGGAACTATTATAATTGCTAATACTAGATACAGTAGAAACAAAAATATGTAAAATACTTTTTATTTAATCATCATTTTTGAGTTATAAATTTAATTCGTAAACTTAGCTCAAACCCTTATTTAACCTCGCCTTTAATTAAGTTAGAATTCCCCTAAATATAACTGCTATAATAATTAATAATTATTAATTATTCATTTTTCAAGCCTCCAATCATAGGGAAAAAATATTTTCTTCCAATTGTGTTAATCCTCTCCCTTTTAATAACAGGGAATTGTTAATTTTTAATTGCTGAAAAAAACCTTGTATTGCCAATAATCCAGCCCCTTAATTATTTACTGGATAAACCAGATTTTAAGGATGTATTTGCCCTAATATTATTTTTAAGCGGTCATAATCATCTCTCAATAAAACACTCATATTTCTACCTGCCTGAACTAACCAATTACGGTCGGCTTTTCTCAGTTGATAAATTTCTCTAATAGTAGCAGCTACTAAAGCATCAACAGGAGCATTAACTAACTGTAATAAAGTCCGCAAAAAATCTAACTTTTCACTAAATCTAATTATTTCTTCTGATTCACATAAATAAACTGCTTGATGAATTTGAGGTGGACGGGGTGGAAGATATTGGTAAATTCTGCCATTTTCTGCTGTAGAACCATTTAATTCTTCTTGAGACTTAAAACCTACTATTGCTACCCTAAATTCTGTCTTCAACATAGCAAAAATTTGTGGTTGTTGTTCCCGTAACTGAGCTAAAGATATCCCTAAAGCTCTTGCTCTATGTACTGAATCAATAGGCAAGGTAGTTGCATAATAAACCACTCCATAAATCTGATTTCCTGATTGTTCATCCTCCGATTTTACCCAAGTACCAAAAGCAGGCATCATCGGAAAATCTAGCTCATCTGGTTCTAAACATTGAGCCAAAAATTCTGTTGTTGCTGTTTCTATTACTTCAGCTATGTAATTGTTCTGACGATTTGTATTAGCAAATTGGGGTAAAGGAAGACGCATAAGTATATAAGAAGGTGGTAGGTTGTAGGTGGTAACTTGTAGGTTTTAGGTGGTAGATGATTAATATTTCACCCAAAAACTCATACCATTCTTGATGTTTTTCTACAATTAATAATTACCTCTCCTTAAAATTTATAGAATTGGAAAACAGGATTTTTTTCTTGATTTCCACAGGAAATAAAAGACTTTAAACCTGAATTATTCAGTAATGAAAAACAACTTAGTATTTACTAACTAAATTATTTGGCGTTGCTGAGTGGTAATGATTTTGAGATTAACTTTGGGCGCAAAACATCAGTTTTTCAATTTTACCTTCAGCTAATAGACATCTCCAAGAATCAAAAATCAATATCTATATCCCAAAGAAATTATCAATTCTTTACCCTCCACGGTCGGGGCCCGCGGGTGGGTTCCCTACTACCTACAGCAAAGCTGCCTACTGCCTATGGGTGGAGTAGATGTCTAATTATCATTACATTTAAGCAACGCCAATTATTTTTTCTTGCCACCTGCCGTTGCATCTACTACAGCGGTTTTCATTTCGGTCACTGTAGTGACATTCCATGGAACTTCCCTACAGGATTTTGATTGTGGCGATGTAATTCATCAATATGAAAAGTGCTGTAACTCTAATTATGAGAGTCTAAATGTTACTAACTTATCCCAAAGTATTGAAGAAGGTTGTAGGTGGTAAATAATTAAGATTTCATCCAAAATATCATACCATTCTTGATGTTTTTCTACAATTAATAATTACCTCTCCTTCAAGTTATATAATTTGTTTTGCTCTTGATTTATTCTTGCAAATAAAAGACTTTAAACCTGAATTGTTCAGTAATGAAAAAAATCTAGTATTTACTAGCTAAATTATTTTTTCTTGCGACCTGCCGTTGCATCTACTAACTCTAATTCTGAGAGCCTAAATGTTACTAACTTATCCCAATTTCCACCTTCAAATAATACAGCAGCTTTACCGTCACTTACTCGTTGAACTTGTCCTTGAAATCCATAATAAGTATCACTAATATTTTTAACTTTAACTGCTACACCAGGTAAAATCATTGTTTTCTACTCCTATCAAAAATTTTCTTAATTTTAGGAAAATGAAGGCTTTTCCATTGTAATATTTTTGGCATCTATAAATCTTATTTTATGCCAAAGCTACAACAGAAACTCTACCAGCAATTTTTTGAGCGATCGCTTTGAGTTCTTGAGCAGAACTAGAGTTGGGAGCGCCAACTACAATAGGTACTCCAGCATCTCCACCTTCTCTAACAGGCATTTCCAAAGGAACACCTCCAAGTAGTGGTACACCTAGTTCCTCTGCTGTTCTTTTACCACCACCAGAACCAAAAATGTCATACTTTTTCTCTGGCATATCTGGAGGGACAAAATAACTCATATTTTCAACTATTCCTAATACAGAAACCCCCAACTGCTGAAACATTTTTAGACCTTTGCGAGAGTCTAATAATGCCACTGTTTGAGGTGTTGTCACAATTACCACTCCAGACATAGGGACAGCTTGAGCTAATGTTAATTGAGCATCCCCAGTACCAGGAGGCAAGTCTACCAATAAATAATCTAAATCACCCCATTGCACTTGGTACAAAAATTGTCGGATAATTCCATTCAACATTGGACCACGCCAAATTACAGGTTGATCTTTATCAATTAAAAAAGCCATAGAAACCAACTTTACTCCATGATTAAAAGCTGGTTCCAGGACTTCTCCAGACTGTCCTGCTTGTACCATAACTTTAGCATCTGCTAGACCTAACATCGTTGGGTCGTTAGGGCCATAAATATCAGCATCAATCAAACCCACTTTAGCGCCCATTTGAGCTAATGCCACAGCTACATTCACTGCTACTGTGCTTTTACCCACTCCACCTTTACCACTAGAAACAGCAATAATATTTTTCACTCCATCAATACCTTGGCGATCGGGTATAGTTTTCTGCTGAGGAGTCTCTGCTGTAACATCTACTATCACTTCCTCCACTCCAGGAAGTTTCTTAACAGCCTTTTGACAGTCTTCTACAATAAATTCTCGTAATGGACAAGCTGGAGTTGTCAATACTAAGGTGAACTTAACTTGTCCATCTATAACTTTAATATTGCGAATCATATTTAGTTCTACCAAACTCTTTTGCAGTTCTGGGTCTTGCACTGGCCGTAAAACATCTAAAATAGATTGAGTATCAGGTATGGTTGACATATAATATCCTTCAAAAATTAAATTTTTCTTAAATTATATCTGCTATTTGCAAGATAATGTTAAATATTTTCTTCACTTAATTACTAATAATTAAATTAATTATTAATTTGATATTTTAATAAAAGTAATGAATCTTAACCTAAGAATTAATGTAATTTAGGTCGTCTAGAGAAATGATTGCCAATGAGATAAAAAATTAAATTTAGTAATTAGTAAAAGAATCAATAATAACTAGCTACAAAATCTTTTTTAAGCCATCAATAATTTATCGTCTGCCGTATCATAATCATATAGTTTAGATGTAAATCAATAGGCAAGAGTAATTAAATAATTAAGAATTATAGTTGAGTATTTGACATCTTCTGATGACAAGATAGGTTGATTTACTCAAAAAAAACTGGAAAAAACAGGAAAATTTTACTAGACGATCGATAGCATGGTAGGATGAAAAGTCTGGAAAGATACATATAATTTTTAGCCAATTTGAAACACATATTGTACCTATGACAGCTTCCACTGAAACTCAAAAAACAACACCTCTATCTCTATCACTGGGTAGTACCCAAGGTCGAGTCAGTAAATTTATGCAGGATATACAAGATGAAATTTGTCAAGGACTGGAGCAACTAGATGGAATAGGCAAATTCAAAGAAGACCGTTGGGAACGTCCAGGTGGTGGTGGAGGAAGATCTCGTGTAATTAGAGACGGTGCGGTTTTTGAACAGGGAGGAGTTAATTTTTCAGAAGTCTGGGGAGAAAAACTACCACCAAGTATACTAGCACAAAGACCAGAAGCCGAAGGTCATGGTTTTTATGCTACAGGGACTTCAATGGTGCTGCACCCTAAAAATCCTTATGTGCCAACAGTGCATCTTAATTATCGCTATTTTGAAGCAGGACCTGTATGGTGGTTTGGTGGAGGTATAGATTTAACACCTTACTATCCTTATGCTGAAGACGCACATCACTTTCATCAAACTATTAAAGCAGCCTGTGACAAAAGCCATAAAGAGTATTATCCTGTATTTAAAAGATGGTGTGACGAGTATTTTTACTTAAAGCATCGTCAAGAAATGCGAGGTGTAGGAGGTATCTTCTTTGATTATCAAGATGGTCAAGGAGAATTATACAAAGGGCCAGATAGTCAAGGACCAGCAGCAATCTATAGTCAGCAGTTAGGAGTGCCTGAATCTCGTAGCTGGGAATCTTTATTTACATTCGTACAAAATTGTGGTAGATCATTCTTACCAGCATATAAAACAATAGTAGAGCGACGGCAACCCATGGAATATGGTGATCGGGAACGCAACTTTCAGCTATACCGACGTGGCCGTTATGTTGAATTTAATTTAGTGTATGACAGAGGTACAATTTTTGGTTTGCAAACCAATGGCCGTACAGAGTCAATCTTGATGTCTTTACCACCTTTAGTCCGTTGGGAATATGGCTACAGTCCAGAACCCAATACACCAGAAGCTAAACTATATGAAGTATTCTTAAAACCTCAAGATTGGGCTAACTGGAAACCAAATCATTAATTACTCTGAGTTAAACTACAGTCAGATGGGCAACCACCATAACTAATATCATCCCGAGGGAAGGGTCAGTGATTCATATTGAGCAAAAAACCCACACAACTCAGGACGGCACAACAGTAATCGTCCTAGCACCAACTGGACGCTTGGATATCACAACAGCTTGGCAGTTTCGCCTCAAGTTGCAGGAATGTATCTCCAAACTAAGTCGTCATGTAGTGGTCAATTTAGGTCAGGTTAACTTTATTGATAGTTCTGGACTTACATCTTTGGTAGCAGGCATGCGAGATGCTGACAAAGTTAAGGGTAGTTTCCGAATTTGTAGTGTTCATCCAGAAGCCAAACTGGTATTTGAAGTAACTATGATGGATTCTGTGTTTGAGATTTTTGAAACAGAACAAGAAGCTCTTGATTATCGTGATGTCCGTGAAGGGAATAGAGCTTAAACAGTGTTGAGTTTAAGCAGAACTTAATCAACTTTATATCTAAACAAACTGTCCAGCAGAGTACTTCTTTAATAAATTAAAATTCGATTGAAATGGGATTACCAAGACCAGTCACAATACAGTAAAAGTATATAGCTGACAAGATGATTGTCAATTAGTCATCATAAATTGTCATTATTTTAGTAAGGGTACATTGGGTTTTTCAATCCTATTTACCATTATTATGTAGAACTATTGGTGAATTTTCCTTGGATTAAAGGCTGACAACTTTGTTTAACAAAAAGTTTTATGGTAAATCCACTGAATCTTCTAGAATTGGTGTCAGTAAAAGTTATCATAGTTTTTGTAGAAACTGACTATTTGTTGATGACTAAATGCAGATATTAATTTGTTCTAGCTTGGCATCAGTTCAAAATCCCCAATCAGAATTTTAATTGCACTTATTTAGAATGTATTATTTTTGCCTTATGGTCTACCTTACTTGCAATTAATGCAAATTCAGTGGGTATGAATTTGTTATTTGGTTAAATATATATTTAAGTTGAACTCAGAGTTAAGCTTAATAATCTGAATGGCTGCCAATCATTAAAAACTGGTGGCCTTTTTTGAGAAATTAGAATATTACTGCACTACTTATAACATCAGTTCTGAACTAAAGCTACGACTTTTCATAAATTTATATGGCCCCAATAAAGCCCCCCAGGTACCTTTACCTGTTTGCGGATCTATACCTTTGTCATAACTAAGAAACTCTTGAGCGTTAACTTCAAAACCTAGTTCAACTTGGTAATATTGACTTTGATAGGTAAAGCCACAAACTGCATCAGGAGGTAGAATAGCTTGAAAATATTCATGATCTTGGCCATGGTTGTGATTGATCACTTCTAGAGTACAACCAGTTAAAAACTCCAGTTGGCGAGGTTTAAGCTGTTTAAGAATGTCTGGGTTTTTCCCCGACCCGAGAATAGAAGGCACATCTTTTGGTAAATAGTACTGAATTTGTAAGGATGTAGGACTATCTGAGGATGTGGAACTATCTGAGAATGTGGAACTATCTGAGGATGTGGGACTATCTGATAATTGTCGAAGTTGCATAATTCTAGGCCGATATGGTTGGTTTAATTTGAGAATATTTGCTTGCTCAGCAAATAAAGCAATCCTAGGTTCTGGAAACAGAGTAATAGGGACAGGTCTGTGCCATAGTCGAAGCTGAACATACCATGCGGGATCTGCGATCGCCTGGGTAGAATTATCAAATTCGCCAGCAAGATATCTAGCTAAAGATATTAACTCTGGAGAAAAGTTCATATTGATTTTTGATTTTGATTAAAATAATTATACAGATTACCTCAAGTATTAATTTAAATAGCTTCTAGCTATGTAGTGGTTAGCATTTTGTGAAACATAAAATGAACAGTAAGTAAAAACTATCTACTGAAATTGCTATGGAGGCTTGGTAAAATATACTCTAAGTTGCAATTGTTTTAGAGTATTCCGTAATCTTGAAGGCTGAAGGCTATTTTCAACTTTAAAATCAAAGAAAATTAATTATAGTTTTATGTTTAATCCTTACTTGTGCTATTTTTAACTAAATGATCATAATTTAAAGGTTGGAAGCGACAACTTTTAAAGCATTGACTGTAGCAAAGTTATAAAATATATATAGTCTATATATACACAATATGCTACAACCAAATTTGTGATGGAAAACAATTACCTTGTTTATACCAGGTTGTGTCACCACAATTACTAATAGGACTAATAGGAAAGACAAGGTAGTTGGCCTAATATTTGTGTAGTAGTTTTCGAGAAGATTAAAATAATTCGTACTTGGCCTTTAAATTGATAGAATATTCAACTGTGCCATACAGTCACGATCAATTAAACCAGTAATAACTAAGTTAACTATTTTAATTTTATTTTTTACCGAAAAATTTGGTTTAAAGCCTCCTACTTTCAGGGCGAATTTGTGTTATTCTATAAAAAGTGGAAAGGTATCTAACCACTCTAAAAGCCTAGCTACTTAAATCAGTAGCTGATTTAACCTTGAAAACTAGAGTTATGGAGTTTTGTACAGTAATGCTTGTACATGGAAAAGCTCTAAGCAACAAGTACCAAATAACCAAAGTTTTTTAAGGTTTGAACTGTACCGTAGGGCATAAGTCCACAGGGTCTTGAAATAGAGCAAACGCTTGGGGAGAGAACTATCTCTGGATTAGGTATCGCAAGGTATCTGATTTAAGTGGACTCATTGTTGGCGTAGCCTTGCGTCAGCAAACCAAGAATCGCGGTTTCAGGAGAATCTCCGCGCCTGACCGCCGGAGAATATGTCAAATTTTAGTTATTACTGTAGGTATTTCATAAAGTCAAACCCACCCTGCTTTTCCAGTACTATGTGCTTTCAAGCTGGCCTAGTAGGAAATCAACATCTGACAGGGATGGGATTATAGAATTAGAACACTAGGTGAATAATATTCGTACTGTCTCAGATACTAAGAAAGCTTTTTATAATTCTCACACCCGTCCAATTAACTCCATATACAATCGAGTTGTTGAAGAGCTGTTAGTGGAAATGCACCTGATTTCCGTCAATGCTGATTATAGCTATAATCCATTTTATGCTTTGGGTATAGTTACAGCTTTTGACCGTTTTATGGAGGGATACTCTCCTGAACAGGACAAAATTTCTATTTTTAATGCTCTGATTCAAGCACAAGAAGAGGACTCAGATAAATACCGTGCAGATGCTAAAGGATTAGAAGATTTAGCGAGCCAAATGTCTGGACAGGATATGATATCGTGGATTTGCTTATCAGCAGATAGAGATGATGCTCAACATTTGCAAGATAATTTAAGAGCTATTTCAGATGGTTATAAATTTAAGTATAATCGCTTATTTGCTATAGGTTTATTCACTTTACTAGAAATAGCAGATACAGAGTTAGTTAAGGAACAACCGCAGCGTACAGAAGCTCTCAAGAAAATTTCCCAGGCTTTAAACTTGCCAGAAGAAAAATCATTAAAAGATATCGAAATGTATCGTAGCAATTTAGAGAGAATAATTCAAGCTCGTAATGCTATGGAAGATTCTCTGATGGCAGCGAGAAAAAAAAGAGATAAACGTCGTAGCTTAGAAGAAGGAAATATACCTACTTCTCCTAGTAATACTTCAAAAAATAGTAATTAATAATAAATACCTAAAGATTGAATTATTGAATATTTAGTATTTTGACTGTATTTTCATTTTCTAAGATACTATGTACTGATATACAAAATATTCTCCTTGCTATTATTTTAATTTTATTTGTTGAGTAGAAGATGCTTGAAAACATCTCTACTCCAATTATTTCATAGGTGGTATTTCTAAAATTTAGTCCACTTTGTTCATAAACAAAACAAATAATGATATAGAATTGTCAATTTTTGATGTAAAAAAACTACATATTTACCTAGCAAATAATAATTTAGAATACATAATTACTAATATAAATAATTTTTTTTGTTTATATAATTTTTTTGTTCTTAGAACAAACAAGTTTAATGTACCTATCTAGTCAGGATAATTTAATTATAAATCAGATTATTGTTCATAATGTGGAGCATAAGATTTAAGTAATTCACTAAGTTGTGAACCAACATCAGGATAACTACCAAAAGGTGTAGGATTAATTGGTTGTCTATCTATATTTTGACCAATAGCTTCATTTATCTGCTGAGAAATTAGATTTTGAAGTTCATCTTTAGCTTTAGACCTTTGAAACTGAGCGCCCTCCTCTGTAGTAGCATATAAAGGAGGAAGTCTATTTAAAGCATAAGCTGAAATATCGCCCACATCAAGGGTTTTGTCGCTAGTGGCCTCAATCTCTGTCACTCGTGCGATCGCCTCAGACAGCACTAGTTCTTCCATAACATTAATAAATTGTTTACGAGGTAAAACAACAACTTCTCCTGTTAATAAAGCTCCCATTAAACGGTCAAGAGCCATATATTCCTCAATTGATAATTCAGAAGCCGTGTTACAAATTAATCCTACCTCTGCTTCCATAGAAGGTGTTAAATAACCATCTTGTAAAGCTTGTTCAACAATTTTTTCTATACTCATAAGTTTTATTCTAAGTTTACTGAAAATTATTTTAAAATAAGGTTTCTACATATTTATCAGATTAAAATTATAAGTTAATCAAAGTCAAGATCAACTATCATCTTACTTTTCAGAGAATAACTTAAAAATCACATATAAGTAAGTCGGTGGAAAAAAATTTCTGAGTCTTGATGTGTTAATTAGAAAAGTCTTATTCAATACCTTCGTATCGCCAAGGAACAGGATCGACCGATTGACCAGATACATATAGTCCCCAATGTAGATGAGGACCTGTAGATGCCCCCGTAGATCCGACAGCACCGATTAACTGGCCAGCTTTGACAAAATCGCCTTCTTGAACATTGATACGACTCAAATGGATAAAAATGCTCGTTACCCCTTGACCATGATCGATACCCACAGTATTACCATGAATTTCAAAACCCTGAGATTCTAATCCCACTAGAGCGACACGACCAGCAGCAGGAGCTACTACGGGAGAGCCATTATAATCTGCATAATCTACCCCACGATGATAATAGTTCTCAGCAAACTCTCCATTATAATACCGTCGCACCCCATAAATTGTACTTACAGGACCTTGGTTAGGTCGAATAAATGGACCATTCCAAAATTTCTCTGGAGTGACAAGTTTTTTAAATGCTCCCACTCTGTCAAATTCTAAGTCTGTTCCTTTGAGAGAATCTTTGCCAGGAGGCAACCAAATAGATTGAGTGGGAAAGGAGCGACTTTGCAGATTTACATTTACATTCTGCACACCTGCTTCAGTGGTAATTTGAAGTTGTCGTGTACCTGGTCGGTCTAAAGGAGTAGTTGGTAATAATGCCCTCAACTTATTTTGTCCAATTGAAAAAAATGGATAAGTTTTTCCATCCATATTAACTGTAGGAGTTGCTCCGCCAATAGATTTTTGAATTACAACTGATAAAGTATCTCCAAGTTGTGGGTTAGTAGGAGTTATTTGTACAGTTTGGCTGAATCCAGGGCTAGCTATTACCAGTATTGTTGTCACTATAGCTAAAATTAAGCTAGGGATAAACTGTTTAATTTTGATAGACCAAAACATGAGTTTTTGTAGTTAAAATTTTTGCGATTAATTAAACACTAAATTATTATATTTGCAGGTTCAAATTAAAAATATCCTATCATCTCAGGAGAAATCTATTTAAAGAAGGTTTTAGGTCGTAGGTTTTAGGTATTATACCCATTTTAAAAAAGAATGTTACGAATAATTGGGGGTGATAAAAAGATGTTACAAGAGCCCTTTGATTAAAAAGATAAGTTTTAACCTAAAAAATGGTATGGAAGTCATTCATTCTGTAAGTCCCCAATCCGACGTCTCCCCTGCCTGAATCGGTCCTGCTGACTCCTAAGAAATAGCCTAGCTATTTGTAGCAAAAATTTATCACCCTTGGTATTAGATTAAATTTTTAGGGTACTTAAACCCAAGCAACCGCAGAAACAATGAGTGACGGAAGAGTTTTCTACCCAATTGCACAGGGAGTGTTTTCTACACCTAAAACTTACCATCAAAGGAAGCCTAGATTTGATAATTAATTTTTAGTTTTGCTGATTTTTGGTATGAATAGATGGCTGAAAGCTATAAACCTAATTCAATATAAGATATAAAAAATATAAAAATTATAGACTCATTTATCAACGTCTAATTTTTAAAGCTAAATTATCAAATTATTTGATTATTAATTAATAAAGCTAGTAATTTTAACACTAAAATGATAAGATTTCAAAAATTTATTATTTTTTAATCAGGATTTTAAGACATAACCAATCAAACATTAAATATTATATCTTGAAGTTAATATATCTTTACAATATTGTCATACTTAATAAAAATCTGTGCAAGAAGACTTCCGATTAATCATAGACTTAGTATTAGTTCTGACAGCCGCAGCCACAGGAGGACTACTGGCATAACTGCTACGACAACCAGTGTTATTAGGGTATCTACTAGGTGGGATGATTGCGAGACAAGCAGGATTTGGTCTCATTAAAGAACTTATTCAAGTAGAAACATTAGCTCAACTAGGGGTGGCTTTTTTACTATTCGCTCTGGGAGTGGAATTCTCTTTAGGAGAATTGAAAAAAAGTTCAAGCTATAAGTTTGGGTGGAGGTGGACTACAAATTGCCCTGACTATTTTCATCACAACATTAGTATCTTTAGGTGTGGGATGGGTATCTTCTCCTCCCCAAGGAATATTTTTAGGAGCAATTTTATCCCTATCATCAACGGCGGTTGTATTGAAATGCTTGATGGAGCGCAACGAAGCTTCTACATCACACGGCCAAGTAATGTAGGGAATTTTAGTAGTCCAAGACTTAGCCTTGGGACTAATGTTAGCGGTTTTACCTGCTTTAAATCAGCCACCAGAAATTATTGGTATTACAGTGGGGCGATCGCTTCTGGAAATAGGTCTATTTGCCCTGGGTGCAATAGCAGCAGGAACAGGAATTATACCATATTTACTCAGATTTCTAGCAAAAACTGAGAGTCGAGAATTATTTTTATTGGGAGTAGTGGCCCTATGTTGAGGAATAGCTCTCCTCACTGAACACTTGGGTTTTTCGATTGAGATGGGTGCTTTTGTGGCGGGTCTGATGATATCTGAAGTAGAGTATGCTGACCAAACCTTAACTTATGTTGAGCCAATCCGAGATATTTTTGCAGCTCTCTTTTTTGTAGCGATCGGGATGTTAATCGACCCATTTTTTTATGGAGTCATTTAGAAATAATTCTGGGTTTGGTATTTTTAGTTCTAGTGGGAAAATTTTTGATTGTCACTCCCATTGTCAGAATTTTTGGTTATTCTCTGAAAACAGCAATTCTGACTGGTTTGGGTTTAGCTCAAATAGGATAATTTTCCTTTGTGCTTGCTAGTGCGGGACAAACATTAGGATTAGTTTCTCGTCGGGTATACTTATTACGTCGGGTATACTTATTAATATTAGGTACAATGGCTGTAACTTTAGTAATTACACCTTTTGTCCTGAAAATCGTCCCACAATTGTTAAATTGGGCTGAGACTTTTCCCTGGTTACAAAAATATCTTTACCAAACTGCGGAACCTTCTACAGCTATAGCAGTAGATTTACCTCTACAGAATCATGTTATTATCTGTGGTTATGGACAGGTAGGCCGTAACTTGGCACAACAACTAGAAAAATATAATGTCCCTTATCTGGTAATTGACCAATCTGAAAGAGTAGCTCAAAAGTTACGAGAAAAAGGAATTACTTACAGGTTTTAGAAGCAGCAGGTGTAGACAGAGAAATGGCAATGGCGATCGCTATACCAGATGCTATGAGTACGAGAATTTGCCTGAAGCGGTCTCTAGAATTTGCCCCAGACTTGGATGTTGTGGTCAAAGCTAATAGATATAAAGATATTGAATTACTTTATCAACTTGGAGCTAGGGAGGTAGTCGAACCAAATTTTGAAGCTAGTTTGGAACTTTCTCACCATTTGCTAGTGGGGATGGGGATACCAGCAAAAGATATTCAAAAGGAAATTAAAGAAATTCGTCAAAGTCATTATCAAGCATTACGGCCTTCAATTCCGCGAGTTAAAAGCAGCAATTCAGGATATGAACAGCAGATGGTACTCCCTACCAGAAAATTCTACTCTGACTGGGATGAGTTTAGAGGAAACTAATTTAAGACAGTTGACAGGGGTCAGCTTAATAGCTATCCGTAGATAAGAGGGAGAGGAAATTGATTATCCACAAGGTCAGGCAATATTAGATATTGGCGATCGACTTTTGTTAGTAGGAGAACCTACAGAATTAGAGAGTTTCGATAAGTTGGCTAAAGGGAAAATTGCTGTGCCAAAAGAAAGTACCTCTTGTCAATGGTTAATTTTAGGTTAGTCTAGTCCTTATCTGGGTAAAAAAATATCTCAGGTAAATTTACGTCGTCAATATGGGGTAGAAGTTCAAGCAATTCGACGAGAAGGGAAATTTATCCGATGACCTCAAGGAAATACTAAGTTACAAGTGGGCGATCGGTTGTTGATATGTGGTGGTTTCCATGAACTAAGTCAAGTAAGGCAACTGAAAATTCCCCAGACTCAGAAATATCCTAAAAAACAGAAGTTAACTACAGCAGTTAGTGAAACTACAGAAATTTAGCAATAGTTATTTGCCATATTTGACTTTGCCACAAATTTTGTAATTACATCATTTTGGAATTTTCTATTTTTGATTACAGCAGTTTCAAACTTTCCGGAGGTAAAAAATTTATTCTGGAAAGTAGTGGTTCAGGGAGTAGGAAGTAGGAAGTAGGAAAGAGGGATTAATGTTGAACTTTACCTCACCATCTTAAAAAGTGCTGTAACTTAAAATAAAAAGGTAGAAGAAATTTGATGAAAAAATTAGGATTAGTAGTTCAGGGAGTAGGGAGTAGGGAGTAGGAAAGAGAGATTAATGTTGAACTTTACCTCACCATCTTAAAAAGTGCTGTAACTTAAAATAAAAAGGTAGAAGAACTTTGATGAAAAAATTAGGATTAGTTTTTTGGTTTGAGATAAACAATAGCTTGTCGCCAAATTAGAATTGGTAAATCATACTGGTCTAAGAGACAAATACAATTTGGGTCTTGCCAGAAAACTTTTCCCACATGGAGGTCGTTGGTAATTAGTTTTAGCTCTACTTCTTTCTTATCTGTGATATAAGTTTGAATCTGGCGAACACTGGGTAAACTGGTATCAAAGTCAGACATAATAATTATTCAATATATTTCCCGCGTCAAATTTTTATTTAAAAGTAAATTTCAACTTAATTGCTGGAGCATTATAATGACAGTATCATTCACCAAGTATCATGGTCTAGGCAACGATTTTATTTTGATTGATAATCGCCACCTCCCGCAACCTATAGTAACACCAGAACAGGCGATAAAATTGTGCGATCGCAATTTTGGTATTGGTGCAGATGGTGTAATTTTTGCCCTGCCTGGAGAGGGGCAAGTAGATTATACCATGCGGATTTTCAATTCTGATGGTTCTGAGCCAGAAATGTGTGGTAATGGAATTAGATGTTTGGCCAAGTTTATAGCAGAATTAGAAAATAATAACAAGACTAAATATAATATCCATACTGGGGCAGGTCTGATAGTTCCCGAATTACGAGCAGATGGTCAAATTACAGTTGATATGGGACAGCCAAAACTATTGGCATCGGAAATACCTACAACTCTAGGTAATGCTGATGAGAAAATTGTCAATCAAACTTTAGAAGTGACAGGAAAATCTTGGTCTGTTACCTGTGTCAATATGGGGAACCCACACTGTATAACTTTTGTAGAGAATGTTGCTGATATAGCTCTAGAAATAGTCGGTCCTCAATTTGAGCATCACTCAGTATTTCCAGAACGCACGAATACGGAATTTATTCAAGTTATTCGGCAAAATTATGTGAAAATGCGAGTATGGGAAAGAGGTGCTGGTGCAACATTAGCTTGTGGTACGGGTGCCTGTGCGTCAGTAGTGGCAGGGGTTTTAACTCAAAGAAGCGATAACAAAGTTACAGTTGAACTACCTGGAGGTTGCTTGGAGATTGAATGGTCAACCACAGACCAAAAAGTTTATATGACTGGACTAGCAGAAAAAGTATTTACAGGAGTCATTAATGAATCAATAATGAATTCATAAAAATGTAGATATTGGCAATTGTTGAAAATTAATTTTTTGACAATTTAAAAATTAGTTTTATATAGCAAGGAAGGAGTTGGTGTTTGACTTATGTTGATGATGAACCGTAAGACAGAGAAATACTTTTCCCACTCTTGACAGATGAGCTGTTACGTGTTTCCTATTATAGCACTAGAAGGAAAGGTGAGGACAGATCGACAGCTCAAAACTCAGGCAGGGTAATTTTTACTTCTTCCTTCTTTTTTCTTCTTTTTTCCTCTTTTTTCCTTCTGGTATAAATATCAAAATTTACATTTTCAAGACAGTTATAAAGAAAAATTAGATAGTATAAAAAAATCAACTGTGCTATTTTCAATACTTAAAATAACTTTTAATGTTTATTGAAAAGTTATTTTAATTTTGACTGGGAATTTTGACTTAAAAATAGAGGTATATTCATGGGCGGAGGTATTTACTTAATTCGTGACAACGATCAACTTGTGGAAATGACAGAACAAGCTTATGAGTCTGAAGATCAACTACAAGAATTTATAGAAACTTATCCTAATTTACTTGCAGGAGATGATATAGACAGAGCTACTCCCAGAAGATGGTTATTAATATCACGGGAAATAGCAATATCAACAGAGGAAGATATCACACAACAATGGGCGTTATCTCATTTATTTCTTGACCAAGAAGCCATTCCGACATTAGTAATAGTTAAAGGTACTGACAAAGCAGAAATTCGTCAAAAAGTAGTAGGTCAAATGATTGATTATGCTGCTAATGTAGGGGTTTATTGGCCTCTAGAGTCAATTATTGCTCAGTTTGAAGTCAACTGTCGGGAACATGGTCGCGATCCAGAACAAGTATTTGAAAAATTTCTGGGTTTAGATGCTGACGAAGAAAAGTTTTGGCAAAAAGTTAAAACCAATTTACAAGCAAATAAAATTCGTTTAGTATTTGTGGCAGATAATATTCCGGCAGAACTACGGAGAGTAGTAGAGTTTCTGAACGAGCAGATAGACCCAGTAGAAGTTTTGGCTTTAGAAATTAAACAGTATGTTAGTCAAGAGGGTTTAAGAACTTTAGTTCCAAGAGTAATTGGTCAAACAACTGAAGCACAACTGAAAAAATCAAGCACAACCCGTGAAAGAAGAAGGTGGGACGAAGTATCTTTCTTTCAAGAATTTCAAACTAGATGGGGTGCTGATGAGGCAGCAATACTCAGAAAAATTCATGAATGGGCAAAAAAACAAGAACCCATAGCCTCAATTCAATGGGGGACAGGAGATGTTTATGGTGGTTTTACTACAATAGTTAATCAACCTGGAAAAAAGAGTCTAGAGTTATTTAGTATTGATATTTCAGGTCATCTAGAAATTTACTCGAATAAATATAGTGGTCAACCTCCATTTAATAACAACACTAAATGGTTGGAATTAAGAGCTAAACTTAGTTCGATCGGTCTAGCTCTACCAGAAAATTTAGAAGAATTTAGAGCGCCTAGTCTACGTTTATCCACATTACAAGATGATGCAGCATTACAACAAGTAATAGAAACTTTTCATTGGATTATTGAAGAAGTTAATCAAGGTTGAATTGTTAACAATTAATAATTAATAATTAATAATTACTTCTTCTTTAATATAAGGATTGTTTAAAAGGAAATTTTTTGATTTTTTTATACCTGTAGGACGACAGGTAGTAGTCCAGCTAAGGAGAGGCTTTAAACCTTGATTTAACGGTAATTTAAAGGTTATTTAGATTAGGATGATAGGGTGGCGATCGCTTCAAAGATATTTAGAAATAATGGTAAATAGGGATGAATAATTTCTAGCAAGGGAGCAAGATGTTTCTATCAGGAAACATAACTAAAATAATAAAAATTCCCTATCATTAAAATGCAGCACCACCTAGAAATTTGTTTTGTTATTAGGTGTTAAAGAAAAGTCAATAATTTCAATTTGGATAGATAGAGAGTCAAAATTATTAGAAAGTCTTCTGGGCGATAATCAAGAAAATTATCATAATTTCATCAATCTACAGAAGTTAAATAAAGAGTGGAATGAAAAATTGGGTAGGGTAATTTATGGGTAACTTTACTCAATGATACCTCTATTCTCTTGAATATGATTGACTTATCTGAAACTTGGAGATACTATTAGCTTCGATACTTTCTATTTCAAGAGAAATATCCTAACAATCCTAGAACTTAACAACTAATATACTCCTAATGTCAAGTTTCAAAAGACTAATGAGTTCGTTGCTTAAGATTATCTTTTTAGCTATGTTTGGAATGCTATTGATTTTGGGAAACCCAAACTATTCTCAAACTCAATTAGCTACAGCATCAACACTTACTGATACCCCTTTAACTACAGAGAATTCTATCATTTTAGATCCAAATACTACTTACAAAGTGGATCGGACACCTGAACAGGTAGATGTAAATGATCTGTGCTATGGGAAAACTGCTCAAGTAAAGTTTAGTTTCAAAGACTCTGAGTTTGAAAAAGATTTGTTTGAGGAAACTTACCCAATACAGGATAATTGGGACTTATTCTTTAGCACCCCTGATACTAATATTAGTGCAGGACTTCTTTTCAAAGACTTGACAGAATGTGATCTTGAACCTGAACCTGCTCCACTAGAATTACTATCTGGATACAAGAAGAAGGATCAAGCAGACAATTTAAAAAACAATGCACATTTTGTTGTGGCTAAAGATTACTATGCTTATGATCAAAAAAGAGAAGAATATAAAAAATTAGGCAGTTTAACAGCGATAGGAGGAACAGAGTTTCCTGTTTTGCGAGGTTCAGCTATTGGTCAACTTATCATTAAACCTAATTCTATTCGTGCCCCTCACTGGCACTTAAAATATACTGAAACTGGTTACTGTTATGGAGGTCTAGGACAAGTTGGAATTATTGTTCCTGGTAATACTCTACCTAAAGGTGGAAAAAAAAGGGGATTTTTTAGCGAACCAAGAGTAGAAGAATTTTTCGTCAAACCAGGAGAAATTTTCCATTTCCCTGAAGCGAGTCAACATTATTTGCGTAATGTAGGAACTGAACCTTTTGAATGTGTCCTTTTCTTTGGAGAAGGACAAGCTCTCACAGAAGATAAATTGCTAACTATTACGTTACAAAATGTTGTTGGTGGGACACCGCTAGGGGTTCTTGGTCCTATTCTTGTTACTGATGATAAAGAAAGTGAGCCTGTATATTATACAGCGCAAAGAGTTTCAGAAGCTCCTGAGCAAACCTATAGTTCAGTAGATCAAGGTCCTGAGATTGTCCAGGTTGTTGAAGCTTGTAGTGGAGAAGCTCCTGATGTATCAAATCCTGGTTGTCCCCCTATGTCTGAGATTAAGAAGAAAATAGGTTCCCGTTTCTCAGTTTACTCTACACTAAAACCCTAGAAGAAAAAAGCTTAGGCAGATAAGCAAGCAACTATTACTGGTATCGTTGATTTAACAAGGAGAGAATTGAGTATATAGCGTTTCTCAGACCTACGAGGGAGTAGCAGCTATTAAATTTAAGCGATCGCGCTGAACATGGGATGTTTTTGGTATACCTCACAAGTTTGAGAAACACTATATTAATTGAAGATTAGGGTCAGAATTAACTTTTTTTGCAGTCTCTCTTGACTAATGTAGGGACATTCCATGGAACGTCCCTAAAGTCTTTTGGTTGTGAATATATGGTTGATCAATCTGAACAGCGCTGTATTTCTTTAGTCATAAATAAGGTTATTGTAGGAAAAATAAATGTTAAGGGATTTAGTTAGCAAACCCCTACAGTAAATTTATGTTTGATTTTATCTACCTATTTGTTTTTCGAGTTTTCTTGGTATGGAAAGTTCTCAAATAGAAAAGGTATTATCAGAATTAATTTCCCGAGATTTAGTCAAAAAAGAAGAAAACTTAAAGTTAACAGCAGCAGGTTTGAATGTTTTAGCACAACAAACAATTTTAGCTCCTATTTCTGAAACTCAGACTTTTTATCTAGACGCTCTAAATGGAAAATTAACCAACTCCTTTTCTCTGAAAATTTTTGACAGTAAAATTCATAAAAATAGTGCGATAAATAAAATTATCAAAAAACCAAGGAAAGGTCATATAGAGGATTTAGTTGATTACTACCAAGATATTGAAAAACTTTTACAAAATTCCGATCCCAATAATCCTAATCCCATAGAATTAGTACAAGTTAATAACATAGAAAAAGTATATCCTGAATGGCATGAAGTTTTGCTGGTTTTGTATAAAAGTAATCCTAGCGATCGCGAAATTGAATATGAGATTTTTTCTAGAGGTTTTATTCAACCAGAATATCGGAAGACTATAGAAAAATTGTATGCTGAAGGAAAAAAAATACTTGAGCCAATTTTTCAATAAATGGAAGAAGAGAAACCACCTCAAGATTCGGTCAACAAAGTTATTCCTAATATTCAAGATGATGATATTCAAACTGTAGAAAAGTTAACTACAAAAATTGACTCTATTGATTACCCTGATAATTTTGTAGAAACTAAAAATAATTCAGTCAAACAAGAAAAACAAAAGCTTCAGAAAGAACTCAAGCAAGTTCAAAATAAAACTAGAATTTCAGAGGTAGTTCATACTTATCAAATTCGTGAATATTTACTTAAAGCTTTAACAGAAGCAAAAAATAGATTAATGATAGTTTCACCTTGGATTAAAGTAAATCTAGTAGACGAAGAATTTTTATCAAATTTAGAAGCTACCCTCAGACGAAAAGTAAAAGTTTATATAATCTATGGAATTAAAGGCTCAAATTCTCAAAATGATGATAAAGTCTATTAAACAATTAGAGAATTTAAAGGCAAATTACAAAAATCTCCTCTTTGACAAAACTGAAAATAGTCATCGTAAACAAATTATTTGTGATGATAAATTTGCCATCGTAACCAGGTTTAACTTTTTATCATTTAGAGCAGACCCCAATTTAACATATAGAGATGAACTAGGAGTCATTATTAGAGATAAACAAACTATTGAAGATTTATTTAACAGTGGGATTAATTTAATTAGTTAAAATCACAAATTTATTGATTTACAGCGGATTTCCAGATAGGGTTTGGTACAGCTATCATAGGCAAGATGTCTGTGCTACAAAGGTTTTATAATTAATATTTGTACTTCATATACTTGGAATATGCTGTAGCAATCTTAAATAGGTTGTAACATTTTGTCCTAGGGGTTTGGTTACCAAATCCGATTTTAGCTTGGGTTTGGAGATCAAACCCCTACAGTTTTTCTCACAAATCTTGCACGGATTAGTATGTATGTACTATAAATCTCCACAAATACCAAATAAATCAACTTTTTCTTCAACCTTTGTAGGGATGTTCAATGGAACATCCCTACGTTATTTTTCACCAGATATCTGTTAACTATCTATTAGCTTTTCCTTATGGAATAGTCCGCAAACAGCATTTAGCTATCAGCTAAAAATCCAGGAGTTTAGGTCTCTCACCCCACTAATTTTTCAAATATAGTGGTGCGTGTTAATAGGAGTTTTAATCCTTTATTATAAACCTTGAGAAGCTGATAGCTAATAGCTGAACGCTGACCGCTATTTCAATTACTAGCTTTCTGAATTGAAGGACTTGATTGAGCTAAATATAATCCTAATAATACGATAGAAAATCCTATCCAACTAATTATAGTAAGTTGTTCCGAGAATAATCCCCAAGCAATTAAAGCAGTAATTACAGGTTCCAATAAAAAGCATAAAGCAACAAAACCAGAGGAAAAAGTTTTGAGACTATAAGTAACAAACCCATGACCTAAAACTTGGGCAATTACTGCTAAACCAATAATTGATAACCATCCTTCCCAAGAAAAAGGTAAAATATGATCTTCCGTGAATAAAGCAATAGGAAGAGTAAATAAACTACCACTTATACAAGTCCATAATAAGATAGTTGTTGCAGAAAATTTGGAGCGAAGTTTTTCAATTAATAAGTAGTAAGCACCAAATAAAATTGCAGATGCAAATGCTGCTAAGTCGCCAGTAAAATGTTCTAAATCTACTTGTATATCATTTGCTCCAATGGTAATTGCTCCTACTATAGCTATTCCCATTCCTATTAAAAATCTACGGTCAAAACGAAGACTTAAAAATATCCATCCTCCCAGAGCAGTAAAGATGGGAATCATATTATGAAGTATTGTTGAATTCGCCACATTAGTTTGGGTTAAAGACCATGCCCAAAGAAGTAAACTAGGAGCAAAAGTAAAACCACCAGCTAATAACAAAATCCACTCACTAAATGTATAAGTTGAATATTGTTCATTTTTATTAGTTGATGATTGATTTTTTTGAGCTTGGAAATTACTCCAAAAACACAAGACAAAACCAGAGATAATAAAACGATCTAATACTGTGCTAGCAGGTCCTAATTCTCGTTCGCTTAATCGAATAAAAATTGCGGCTAAGGATACAGCTAATAATCCTATTAATAATGCTATTAAAGAGAAAGTTGTAGATTTTTTTGCTGAATTTTGGGGTAGTAATTCCAGTTGACTTGTCATGTTAAATTTACCTTTAAATTTTGTATAAGCCAGAAAAAAAACTTACATATTAGTCCTATTTTGTAGAGACACTAAAAAGGTTTTAGTTCTTTAGTCATTTTAAATGTTTAGCTATGAAAATCAAATAGGACTTAAGAATCTGTGATGCACCCTATAACTATAAGTTTAAAATTCCTTTGCTCTGCAACGCTGATGTGTTAGATAGAAATTACAGAAAAATCTTATTTTGCATAAGCCTTCTTAAAACAACCTATAATTCAAGATTTTTTTTGATATATGAATTTTCAAAAACAATTCCCATAGCAAGGAATGTGAAAAAAATCAAAAAAAATTACTGATTTATCAAAATAATTTGGTCTAAAACCCTGCCTTTTAAGGCGAAATTTTTTTTAGAAGGTTGATCACAATCCCCCTTACAAAAATAACTTCTGGACTTTACCAATCTGATAGCTCCCATATCTGACTTCTGACTTCGTTAACGAAGGCTTACTAATGCCTAGAATCTATCGACAAAAAATTGCTGCAACAATTCTAAATAAATTAGAAATATATAAATAATTATACAGCATGGTTTTAACAAAATCAATTTTTTTGATGATGAAGGATAAAATTTGAAAAAGTAATGATCATGAAGCGAATATTTATGTATTTTTGCAAAAATCAATCAAAAATTGCTAAATATTGCTAAATATAGTGTATGTATAATACTTTTTGCAAAAGACTGAAACAGTTATCTATTAAAGTATTCTCAGTTAATAGAAACGGTATTTAGAATTGTAGAAAAAAACTTTTTTTACTTGACAAAAGATACAAATAAAGATATGTTCTCTAGCCAAATTCTCAATTGTTAGGTAGCAACATGACTCCAGAAAATGGCCAGTTAAATAAATTAGTAATTATTGCTAAATTTTTTCAATTTAACCAGCTCAAAACTAACTTTCGCACAGAGACAGTAGCAGGAATAACTACCTTTGTGACAATGGCATATATTTTAGTAGTAAATCCTGACATATTATCTAAAGCAATTTTTTTGCAGAGCTCCGGCGATTTATTTGGAGAATTAGTAATTGCTACAGCAATATCAGCAGCATTAGCTACTCTAATTATGGGAATATACGGTAATTATCCATTTGCCTTAGCACCAGGCATGGGGTTAAACGCTTATTTTGCTTTTTCAGTAGTGTTGAAGTTAGGAATTTCTTGGCAAATTGCCTTGGCGGCTGTGTTGATAGAAGGCTTAATTTTTATTTGTTTAACTATTAGTAAAATTCGCAATCAAATAGTTAATGCTATTCCTGAATGTATTAAACAAGCTACAACAGTTGGTATTGGCTTATTTATTGCTTATATAGCTCTAATAAACACCAAAATTATTGTCTATGATGAAACTACAACTACAACTTTAGGGAATCTAAATCAACCAGAAACATTAGTAGCCATCGCTGGAATTATTATTACTTCTGGATTCATAGCTCGCAGGATTACTGGAGCATTATTATGGGGAATTTTAGCAACTGCATTACTAAGTTGGATATTAGGAATTTCACCTTTACCTCAAGGAATTGCTAGCTTTCCTCAGTTGCCAAAACACTTATTTGGTCAAGCATTTATTGGTTTAGAAAGCATAATAAAAACTAACATCTGGGAGCTAATCACCATGATTTTTGTTTTAATATTTGTAGATTTATTTGACACAGTAGGAACTTTAACAGGATTAGGAATAAAAACAGGTTATTTTAATCAAACAGGAAAATCATTTAACTTAAACAAAGCATTTATGGCAGATGCCGTCGGCACAACATTTGGAGCAGTAATGGGTACTTCCACAGTCACAACTTATATTGAATCTGCTTCAGGCATTTCCGAAGGAGGACGCAGTGGATTCACAGCAGTTATTACGGCAATTTTATTCATTTTATCTATATTTTTTATTCCCCTATTATCAGCAATCCCTTCCTTTGCAACTGCACCAGCATTATTAATTGTAGGAGTATTAATGATGAGTAGTGTTCGTAATATTAATTGGGAAGATCCAGCCGAATCTATTTCAGCATTTCTAACAATTATAATCATGCCTTTAAGTTACTCAATTGCTCATGGATTAGCTATAGGTTTAATTATTTATCCTCTCCTCAAAACATTCCAAGGAAAAGTACATGAAACCACTTTTACTATGTGGCTATTAGCAATCATATTTATCTTAAAGTTTGTACTCGTCGGAAAATAATTAGGGTTTGCCGAAAAAGTCTTTTAGTAGGGGTAGGAGATAGGATAAATGGGAATGAGCGAGGAGGTAGGATTCAACAATTAATAATTAATAATTAATAATTAATAATTAATTATTAATTATTAGGGTTTGCGTATGGAAAGTCTTTTTGCTCTTTGTAGGCAGTAGGCAGTAGTTAGGACGTAGAATAAATGGGAATTACAGAGTCAGTGGCCAAAACAATAGTAAGAGTGATTTTTCTGTTATAGCTACCCAACAATGCTCACTTTTGTAACAATCGCTTGCTGAAAAGCTCATACTTTTTCCAGACATAAATTGCCTAAAACTAATATCTGTCAATGCTTTTAGATTTAATCAGCAAGCCCTAATTAATTATTAATAATTACCTCTCCTTGAAAACGGAATTGATTGACTCAAAGGAAAAATTTTTCTTGTTTCTCCTGGAAAGGAGAGGATTTTTACCTTAATTATTCGGTAACAATTGTCAGAATGATTTTTCTGCCCAACTATGAGCCTAAAATACGCTCTGTGCATGAGCATAAAGAGCTGAAGATTTTGCACTTTTTAAAGGCCCCAAAAAGGCACTTGTCTTTATATGTCAATGCTTTTAGATTTAATCAGCAAGCCCTAATTATGTAAGCATTCAGCAGTCAGCTATTAGCTATCAGCTATTAATTTTGAGGAAGATAAAAGCAACCTTTGAAATTGAGTTTGAATAAAAGTTACTGGCAAAGTCCCCAGACTAAACCTTAGAAGTAATTATACCATTTCTCAAAAACTTTTCTACATTTTGTTGAGCAGGGGAGTAGGGGAGTGGGGGAGTAGGGGAGAAGTAAAAAGCAAGAATAATTAACATTATAACTTCGGAAACTGTTGTAATTTTTAATAAATATTTTTGTTAGTCTATAAATTATGATTTAAGATATAGAGGAGATTATATAGCAATCAGGAATCAGATGTGAGAATTGAGGTGTTCCTTTAAAGCATAGAATATAGCAGTTATCTCAATTCTTATGTATTCGTTTCTTCCCTATTCCCTATTCCCTATTCCCTAATTGTAAATATTTTGCGACTTCCTAAACTCAGGAATTTACCGAAAAATTTACTTAAACCTCTTGTGGCTATTATGCTACATTTGTTAAACTAAACTTAAGGTAAAAATTACAGTAGATTAAAGAAGTGGTAGTTAAGCCGAACTGGTTACGAGTAAAAGCCCCTCAATGGCAAAGAGTTGGTAATGTCAAGGAAATTTTGCGAGACTTGAATCTCAATACGGTCTGCGAAGAGGCTTCCTGTCCAAATATAGGTGAGTGTTTTAATGCTGGTACAGCAACTTTCCTAATTATGGGACCTGCTTGTACCCGTGCTTGTCCCTACTGCGATATAGATTTTGAGAAAAAGCCTCAGCCTTTAGACCCCACTGAACCAGAGCGACTTGCAGAAGCAGTAAAAAGATTAAAGCTCAATCATGTAGTTATTACCTCTGTTAATAGAGATGACTTGAAAGATGGGGGCGCTACTCAATTTGCCAAATGTATTTCCCAAGTTAGAGAAACTTCACCTCAAACAAGTATAGAAGTCCTAATACCAGACTTGTGTGGTAATTGGCAAGGTCTGGAAATAATTCTTCAAACAAAGCCAGAAGTACTTAATCATAATACTGAAACTGTTAAGCGACTGTATCGTAGAGTTCGCCCTCAAGGTGACTATCATCGTACATTAGAACTCTTCAGGCGATCGCGAGAATTTGCCCCAGAAGTATACACAAAATCTGGTATTATGGTGGGTCTGGGAGAAACTGAAGCAGAAGTCCAAACAGTAATGGAGGACTTACGGAGTGTTGACTGCGACATTTTAACTATTGGACAATACTTGCAACCAAGTCCCAAACACCTACCAGTATCTAGTTTTGTCAAGCCAGAACAGTTTGATCGATGGAGAGAAATAGGCTATTCATTGGGTTTTTTACAAGTTGTTGCTTCCCCCTTGACTCGTAGCTCATATCATGCTGAACAGGTAAAAGAATTAATGAAAAATCATCCAAAGGCTAAAAGTAAGGAGTAGACTTTAGATTTTGCCTCATTTTTGCTATTCAGGAAAGCTATAATCACTTCTAAAGTACATCACCCATCACCCCTGATAGCAAAAATGATCACTGCTAAAATGTGATACCGATCACCTATTATTGTGTCTGAACTAACTTAATAGCTAGAAATTGATTAGTAACTATATTGAGTACACTACACATAAATTAAGTTACAAGCTTTATAAAAATTAAGCTGAGTCAAGAGTAAAGTGTAACCAGCAAAAAATCAAAATAACGATCTATAAGAATTTAACTTCCAAAGTCAGAAACTTCCCGAAGTGATCGGAAACAACCAGTAATAGTGATGAACATTAATATAACTTCTGACTATAGTCACCTTTCTATAGCAGAAGTCTCCGTATACTAAAAATCAAGCCTAGAAAAGTTACCTGGAGCAAAAACACACAGGCAAATGTACTCTTAAGGTCATCGCTAATATATTTAACGTAATATTTAATATAAGCGATTGCCTAAGTTCATTCAGTCTATAATTGTCAATACTCATCAGGAAACAAAATCTAGAGCAAATGCCAATATTCCTCAGAATAAGGCATTTTATCCATAGACTGTCCACTAAGTACAGCCTTTTGTCACTTGGAGCAACTGAGATGATCGCTATGTCAGCTACTTATCGTTACACTGAAGAATCTGAAGAAAAACTGCAAGACAATAATTTACAGACTAATATTTCTGAAGATATAGAGCAAATCATTGATAAACCAGAAACCAATGAATTAGAAATGGAAGATGGAGAAACAGAGAATGCTCAAAAAAGCACTAATCGTAGCACAACTGATTTAGTACGTTTGTATCTCCAAGAAATTGGTCGAGTTGACTTACTAGAAAGAGATCAAGAAGTCTCTGAAGCTCAAAAAGTCAAGCGCTATGTAGAGTTATGGGAGTTACTCAATGAATCAGCTAAAGAAGAAGAAGGCGTAATTCAGTTTTATGTTCAGTTGATTGAGATTCGTAATCGTCTGACAGCTCAGTTAGGACATAGGCCATCTTTAGAACGGTGGGCAAAAGCAGCAGATATACCTGTAGTAGAACTAAAACCTGCTCTGACTGCCGGAAAACTTCGTTGGGCAGAATTAGCAGGTTTAACTGTCAAAGAACTGGAGCAAGCTCAAAGTGATGGTATTAAAGCAAAAGACCACATGATTAATGCTAACTTGCGTTTAGTAGTGTCAGTAGCGAAAAAGTACCAGAATCGTGGTCTAGAGCTTTTAGATTTAATCCAAGAAGGAACTTTGGGTTTAGAAAGGGCAGTTGAAAAATTTGACCCAAGACGGGGGTATCGATTCAGCACTTATGCTTACTGGTGGATTCGTCAAGGAATTACAAGAGCGATCGCTACTCAAAGTCGTACAATTCGCTTACCTGTCCATATTACCGAAAAGTTAAACAAAATTAAAAAAGCACAACGAAAAATTTCTCAAGAAAAAGGACGTATAGCAAAACTTGAGGACATTGCCCAAGAACTAAAAATGACACCAGCTCAAGTAAGAGAAGTGTTACTGAAAGTTCCACGTTCAATTTCTCTGGAAACTAAAGTAGGTAGTGATAAGGATACTGAGTTAGGAGAACTCCTAGAAACTGAAGATGCTTCTCCAGAAGAAATGTTGATGCGAGAATCTTTAGTACAAGCATTAAAAGGACTACTAGAAGATTTAACTCAAAGAGAAAAGTCGGTCATTTCAATGCGTTATGGTTTAGGAGATGGTAATCCTTACTCTTTATCAGAAATTGGTCGTTCTTTGAAACTATCTCGGGAACGAGTCCGTCAAATTGAAGCAAAAGCTCTACAGAAACTGCGCCAACCCAAGCGTCGTAGTCAGGTGCAGGATTACTTAGAGTCTTTGACTTAAGTAAAGAAGAAATAAATATGATGTCCTGTTCCCCCTCTGGGGGAGCTACGCTAACGGATAAGAGCGTCAACAAAAAACTTTCTCCTTCTACTACTCTTTCTTCTTCTTTCTTCCCTCCTGACTCCTGACTCCTGACTCCTAAATAATTAAGGTTAATATCATACACGCGCTTCAGCAACACCCATAATTACTTGTATTTCAGATAAAATTGCTATATTACTCTCAGGCTCAACTTTCAGCTTTTGTCAAATAACTGTAGCATGATGGTTTGTATTTCATTGAATTTCACAATATTCTTTGCTATCACTAATTTCTCGCATTTCTTCTTGGGGCGTTGCTGATTATGGGTATGATTTGATAATTTTGTATTTGGGATTTTTTATTTTGGATGGTTTGAACTACTTGTTAATATTAACTTTTCCCTGTTCCCAGTTAAGTGTTCCCTGTTCCCTATAAACCTACTTTCATACCTTAATTCAGCAATGCCCTTCTTGGCAAAGGGTATTTTCTCGCATCAACCCAAGCTGCACCATAACCAATACGATTAGTATGATCAGCGATCCACATATAACCATCTTCACCCCAGTCAGTACCCCAAGAATTTTTCACTAACCAAGCAAGTTTTTCATCATCCCAACCAATAATAGTCACAGCATGATTAGGAGTTCCATAGGCGTTCTCGTTATATACTCCACCCTTGTAGGCATGAAAAACATCAGTCATATATACAGCAGAAACAACCGGACCATGTTTACATAAAGCTTGTTTCATCTGAGACACAGAAGGAATACCGCCGTCGTTACGCACATATTCCCAAGTTGCCGCTTTCAAGGGAGTATTACGCTGGAAACGACAGACAGCATCTGTTGCTTGATAGCGAAAAATTCTTTCTGGTAAATTACCTTGTTCAACCATAAAATTAAACACAGGTCCGTACCAACCACCTTTGCAGGTTCCCCCACCACTACAACTGAGAACGTGCTGTTGTGAACCATAATTCATCAAGTATAGAACCATCAGAGTAGTTCTTCAGATTACAGAACTGGACAAAAAATCCTTAACTGAACTGTATTGGGTTGTACTGCGTAACCTAATATAATTTTTTCAGCTCTTAGAGGCAATTTTCTGTTTGGTGTAGGGGCGATATCAAATCAGCTCGGGTTCACTATAAACAAATATTCCAACCGATACGCCATTGCCAAATCTTTCTCGATATTCCCCTCCTGGTAGCAGTAGGGGTGGGTTCCCACACTCCCCACCCTCCCCATCTCCTATCGCCTACAACCTGCTTCAAAAATCCCACATGACAGGGCGATCGTCTAAAGTATCTGTGACTATTCGTCCGATCGCATCAATTTCTGCTAGCTCATCCTCAGATAATTTAACATCTCCAGCTTTCGCATTAGCAGTAGCTTGTTCGGCATTCCTTGCTCCAACTATAGCGTTTGTCTGAGGTTGAGCAATTAACCAGGCGATCGCTAGTTGAGCGAGACTGCACTGCTTACTTTCTGCAATAGGACGCAGTTTTTCTAAAGCGGTTTGCACTCGTTCGTAGTTTTCTTTGATATAAAATAGTCTATTTTTAGCACGAATATCCCCTTCAGCAAATTTGTGGTCTGGTCCGAATTTACCTGTTAATAATCCCTGTGCTAATGAAGAATAAGCAATAATAGAAATATTATTTTCAACACAGTAAGGCATTTCTTCTTTTTCTATTTTTCGCCAGAATAAAGAATAGGGTGGTTGGGTACTATCAATCTGACCATATTGAGCTGCTTCTGCTATTTGTTCGCGAGAAAAATTAGACACACCAATTGCTCGAATTTTACCCTCTTTTTTAAGTTTATTAAGAGCATTCATTGTTTCTTCAATTGGTACAATTTCACTATTAAATGCACCAGACGGCCAGTGAATTTGATAGAGGTCAATATAATCAGTTTTCAGGTTTTTGAGGGAGCGATCGCAAGCTTCTATTACTTGGTTATATTTGAGATGATTTGGAAAAACTTTGGTCGCTAAAATTACTTGTTCTCGTACATCTGCCAATGCTTGAGCAACTATTCTTTCTGAGTAACCATCTCCATAAATTTCAGCAGTATCAATTGTGGTGATACCTGCATCAACAGCCGCTCTTATTCCTTTGATAGTTTCAGAATCTTCAATATCTGCCCATCCTCGTTTTCCAGCTTGCCATGTACCCATAATGATTGGGGTAATTTCAATTTCAGAGTTACCTAATGTTCGCTTCTCCATCATTGTCTCCTAATTATTCCGAGTCTAATTATAGCTATAACAGATTGTGCATTACAGCGCTTTTGCTGATTGATGAACCACATCGTCATAACTAACACCCTGTAGGGGCGTTAGGCGAAGCCCATGCCGTCAGGCTATATGGCCATTCGCCCATACTGTGCCGAAATGAAAACCGCTGTAAGTCAAGAACTAAATAAGTCAAGAACTAAAATTGAATTTGGGATACTATGGGTTATATATTTTATAGAGAAAATTAACTACATAATTTTACTTGTTGAGAAACTTGGTTTGACTAAATATTTTTGTATAGATATATTTTTGCCGATTGCAGTATATTTATTGATATAGAAAGACAATTTTCAAGTAATTACTGAAACTTTACAATTTCTTTAAAATAAGCCTCAGTAAATTCACGAAAGCAATTTGACTGAAAAAATAAAAAGTACCCCAAACAACTTGTAACTATAACAATAAAAAGCTAAAAAAAGTTAGGATTAATATATAAGTATTAAATTTTCAGTTAGACAAATATTTAAAGGTAAGAAATTATATGGTTTCAAAATTATTAGGAGCGATAGACTTTCAGTCCACTGTCGCGATCGCCACTAAATCTATTGTATTTATAGATCCCACTGTAGAAGACTATCAGATTCTTGTTCGTGGAACAAATCCCAAGATTAAAATTGTGACCCTGGATACATATCGCGACAGTATCAAACAAATCACATAAACTTTAATTCGCAACCAGGGAGTAAAAACTGTTCATATAGTTTCTCATGGTGTGCCGGGATGTTTATATTTGGGCAATAGTCAATTAAGTATTAATACTATAAACAATGATTATGCTCAAGAGTTAGAAAATTGGTCAGTTACTAATATATTGCTTTATGGTTGTAATGTAGCTGCAGGAGATGCTGGTGCAGAATTTTTAGAAAAGTTGCATCAACTCACAGGTGCAAATATTGCTGCTTCGGCAAGGCCAACTGGTAATGTTGCTTTGGGTGGTGACTGGGAGTTGGAAGTTATACCATGCATGAAAAAAGAATGTTACGAATAATAAGTGTGATTAAAAGGCAGGTGCAGGAGATGTCCCTTTGACAGAAAAGAGAATTTATGACCTAAAAACTGGTATTGAAACCATTCCCGTGTGACTCGGTCCGACTGAGTTTCCTTCCTGGGAAGGGCAGGGGTGGGTTGGTTTAGGGGTGGGTTGACTTCTAAGAAATACCCGAGCTATTTGTAGCAAACATTTATCAATTTGGTATTAGATGATCATACAAACATTCTCCAAAAGTTAGATGTAGATTTGTTCAAATTTGAACTATAACCTGGAGATACAGTCAGGTTTAACTTACCAGAAAGGCGAGATGAATCTGATACTTTCATTGCTGACACTCAAGTACAACTTTTTGATGCTGATGGTACTCAACTTAACTGGGAACCAGATGGCTCTGAATACGGTCAGTTTACTGCCGAAAATGCTGGTACATTCTATCTAGGTATTAGTGATTCTGGAAATAGTAGTTACGATCCTACTATTGAAGGTAGTGGTACAAACAGTTATAATTATGTTGAGGGTGGCAATTACCAGTTAACTATTGAAACAACTTCACAAAAACTTATGTCTAAAACAATTCTGTACGACAACACTACTGTTACCCCAGATGATAGTCAAGCAACTACTAATGGTGCTTGGTTTGATTTTGATAAGAGGTTAGCTTCTAATCCTTTTTCGTCTGGTGATGCAGAACAATTTGTCAATGGTACAAATACAGGTACAATTCTGAATACTACAGGCGGCGGAGCAAATCAGACCGATGGTAGTAATAACGATAATACAGCAGGTTACAGTAATTACTCATTAGTAGGGTTTGGTTTCTCTGAAGTTAGAAATGATTTTCCTAAACTCAATGCTGATAATGGCTACACCCTGAGCTTCACTCTTCAAGTAATAGATGAACAAAATACTAATGAAGATATAGATGGGGATGGTAAAAACGATCGGGCAGGTTTCAGTGTCAGTGTGGTTAGCGAAGATACATCAGAAGCGATCGAAATTAGCTTTGAAGAAGACCAGATTTGGGCACAAGGTATAGACCCCAATGCAGATGCAGCTAGCTTTAATTCCCTCATCCAAGCTGAGGTCGTTGATTTTGTTACTACTACTCAAGTCAACTACGATCTAGAAGTATCAGGTCAGGATAATAAATATTATCTATTTGCTGATGGCGAACTAATACTAGATGGCGATTTACGAGATTATTCTGCGGTTAATGCTTCTGGTTTACAGCCTTATGACAATTCTAGCCAGATTAGTTTAAGCGATCGAACAGACGATGCTCGCTCAATAGTTGAATTATCTGAAATTAGTGTTACAAATCCCAGTGCAACTCCCACAGATTTATTTATCTCAGAATATGTAGAAGGTAGCAGCAACAATAAAGCGATCGAGCTATATAACGGTACGGGAAGCGCGATAGATTTAACTGACTATACTCTAGAGTTTTACAGTAATGGCAATACAACTCCTGGCACGAGTATTGATTTATCAGGAACAGTAGCTAGCGGTGATGTATTTGTGTTAGCTGACGTTGATGCTGATGCAACCATTTTAGCACAAGCAGACCAAACAAGCGCGTCTACCTTTTTTAATGGTGATGATGCCATTGTATTGAAAAAGTCTGGTACTGTTCTTGATGTTATTGGACAAGTTGGAACCGATCCTGGTACTGAGTGGGGTAGTGGAAATGTATCAACTCAGAATAACACTTTGCGTCGCAAACCTAGTATTAACAGTGGAGATACTAACGAAACAGATGCTTTCGATCCATCAACTGAGTGGTATGGTCTTGCTACAGATACTTTTGATGGATTGGGGGTTTATCGGGGAAATATTACTGCTCCTAGTGATACTACTGCTCCTAGTGTTACTACCTTCACTCCTGCTGATGATGCGACAAGCATTGCTGTCGGGGCAAATTTAGAGATTCAATTTGATGAGGATATTGTTAAAGGCACTAATGGCGATATTGTTATCAAACAAGCTTTCAATGACCAAGTTTTTGAAACCATTAATGTTACTTCAGCACAAGTTGAGATTAATGCTAATACTGTAACTATTGATCCTAGCTCTAATCTCGATCCATTAACTGAATATTATGTAGAAATTAGTTCAGGTGCATTTCAAGATACATCAGAAAATGATTACCAAGGAATTTCTGACACAAATACTTGGAACTTTACCACCGCAGGAGAAACTATAGCTATACGACGAGGAAATCAAATCCTTATTGATGATGACAGTGATGGTACAACAGACCGCACCCTAATATATGGAAGCGGTGCAGAAGAAGACCAATATTTAGTGGGTGATTGGGATGGTGATGGTACTGATGAAATTGCTGTACGTCGTGGAAATGCGATTCACTTCGATAACGACAGTGATGGTACGATAGACGATACCTTATTGTATGGCACTGGTGCAGGAGAAGACCAATATCTCTCAGGTGACTGGGATGGCGATGGCATAGATGAAATTGCTTTGCGGCGTGGAAACGTAATGTTCTTAGATGATGACAGTGATGGTACAACAGACCGCTATCTACCTTATGGCACTGGTGCAGGAGAAGACCAATATCTCTCAGGTGACTGGGATGGCGATGGCATAGATGAAATTGCTTTGCGGCGTGGAAACGTAATGTTCTTAGATGATGACAGTGATGGTACAACAGACCGCTATCTACCTTATGGCACTGGTGCAGGAGAAGACCAATATCTCTCAGGTGACTGGGATGGCGATGGTATAGATGAAATTGCCTTGCGACGTGACGATAAATTCTTGATGAATTATGATACTGATGGCACACCAGATCGATATTTAGTTTATGGGTTAGGAAATGCAGAAGATGAATACTTGATAGGAGTTTTTTCAGACACTGTAGTGTAGTCTAATTTGATATAAAAAGGGATATCTTTTGACTTTAATTAAGCTCATGGATATCCCTTTTTAGCTGAAAACTATTGACCAATAGTTACCCGTATCTAATTTTCCAAAGATTTTAAGATAGACTTTAAAGTTTCTGAAAAAAATTCGGGAGAACATTCAGTTTCAACTCGCGCCATGGCATTTTTTCTAAGTTTATTCCACAAAGCTGAATCTTGATAAAGTTTGATACATTGTTGAGCAAAATCTACATTATTATCACCAACTAATAATTCTGTTTCATTTTTCCATCCTAACTGTTGAGCAATTAAAGATGTAGTCACAATAGGTAAACCATAAGCTGCTGCTTCATGTACTTTATGAGGAATTCCTGCTGCATATCGAGTGGGAGCTACAAATAATCTCGCCTGATTATAAAATGGTGTTAAATCATCTACTTTTCCTAAAATTTTGATTGATTGATTGTTTAAATTATTTACTTTTTGTTCAATTTCTTCTACAGTATTATTCCCAATAATTATCAATTCCACTGTTAAACCAAGTTGCTCTTGAATCATCGGAAATATTTCCGAAGTTAGCCATAAAATAGAGTCAGCATTAGGAGATTCTTTTTCATATATTGAACCAACAAACAGTAAATTTTTTCTTTCTGCAAAAGTTTTAGGAGTAGGATTAATTGATAGAGAATGACCTAATAAACTGACATTAGTATAACCTTGTGCAATAAACTGTTGTTGTTCTTGGGAGGAAACAGTAATAATATGATGGCTATTTTTTGCTAGCTTAATTTCTTCTTTAATGGCTGTTTGACGTTCTATTTCCGTAAAAGTAATTTGATTTAAACGTTTATATTCATAGTCTCGAATACTAAATATTGCTTCAGCATCATAAATAATTTTGGCTGATTTGAGAATATTTTCTTTAGCTAAAATAGAGTTTAAATGTTTAATATTATGGGGACGACTAATCAAAACTAAATCATAATATCCTTTGCGTTCTTTTAAAAAATCTTCTAACATAATTAACCCATATCCCCGCATAACTTCAACAGTTTGGGGAATATTACAATAAATAGTTGACCAATCTTCGAGATGACTGAGGTCTCCTGGATAAAGGGTGACAAAATAGCCTAATTTAACAAGACTACAGAGAATAGAATGACTGCGGGTATAACCCGAACCTAACCAAGGATGAGGAATTCTATCATCAATAAATAATATGCGTTTTGGTTTTTCTCTAGCTTGAGTTCGAGCAAATATTAAATTCTTCAGTTCAGTAGAATATTGAGACGAAAACCAGTCTTTGTGTTTTTGTTGAAATATCTTTTGATTTTTTTCCATCAGAGCGATCGCCTGTTTGCTGGAACCTGTATTACTGGAACTAGCAAACTCATAATGGAGAATATTTACATTCGGGTCATAAATAATTTTTTTCCCTAATTTTTGCAGTCGCACAGAATAGTCAGTTTCCTCAAAATAAGCTGGTTGATAATCTTCATCAAACCCTCCTAACTGTACAAATAAATCCCGTCGAGTTAAGAAAAAAGCTGCGGAACAATAATCAACAGTACGTTTAAATTGATATTCTGGTAAATTGGGTGAGTTTCCGCGTCCATATCCTAAGCAAGTTCCATCTTGCCAAATAATACTTCCTGCTTCTTGGAGGGTGCCATCGGGAAGGATGAGTTTTCCACCTACTGCACCAATATCATTTGAGGATTTAATTGTGTCGAGAGCGGAGGGGATGCTATTGCCGAGAATTTGAGCATCATTATTCAAAAATAGCAGATAGTTTCCTTGGGCAATTTTGCTACCTTGGTTACATCCCAGGAGATAGTGCAGATTTTGATGATTGAGGATAATCTTTGCCCCGTTTATCTGTTGTAGCAGTTGACGGGTGGTATCAGTGGAGTTGTTATCAACTAATATCAGTTCAAAAGATTGAAAGGGGTTTCTCAAAAGGGAGTATAAGCAACTTAAGGTAACTTCTGCTCGGTTATAGAGAATAATAATGATGCTGATTTCTGGATTTTCAACCAGGGGAAAATTTAGTTGAGAGTTGGTATTGAGGAAACTATCAAGAGTGATTTGATTAAGAGTATCAAGAGTTTGTTTTGCTTGGTCTAGTTTGGGAGTTTGGGGGAGAGATGGGGATAGGGATATTAAGGTGGAGGGAACAGATTGAAAACTTTCTGCTAAGGGATGGTTTGGTTGCAGTTGGAGAACTTTTTGATAGGCGAGTTGAGAGTGGTCAAAGAATCCTTTTCTGGCAAAAGCTTTTCCTAAACCCAGGTAAATTTCGGCATCATTGGGAGAAATTTCTAACGCTTGATAATACCTTTGTAGATCGTCTGGGTTTTGTTGAATTTTCTGTTTGTAATAGTTAAGCAGATTAGCTTTTTCTACTTTTGCTTGTTGTTGTAGAGCATCCCCGATTTTTTGATGTATTCCTGGAAGGTTGGGGTTGAGTTCGAGAGCGTTTTGGTAAGAGGCGATCGCTTCTGACCATTGTTCTTTTTTCGCGAGAGTTTCTCCCAGTTGATCATAAGATTCAGCAGAAGTAGGTTCAAATTTCATAGCATAGCTAGGTATTATAATGGCAAAAAATTTTTGTTATTTCTTGAACTGCAAGGGTTTACTTAACTAATAATCAAGACTAATTGAATGGTAATCGCTTTCTATCCCAAGTTATATTTTCCTTCACTATCTTTGCTGGAACTCCTGCTACTATAGTGTTTTGGGGAACATTGTTTGAAACTAAGGATTTAGCTCCGATTACAGAGTTACTACCAATTGTTACTCCTTTTAAAATTGTACAGCCTTGACAAATACATACATGACTACCTATTTCTATATTTTCAGGTGGATTAATTCTTTTGCCAGATTCTAAATCTAGAATACTATGTACATCACTTACATTCATATAAATATCACCTGAAAACATACAATCATCTCCTATACTTATTTTTCCAGATTCATGTAAGAATATTCTAACTCTCATCATAGTTGTATTTTCCCCTATGCTAATAGATGTAGAATCATTTAAACATCTGAATTCCCCTCCAAGAATACAATTTTTTCTGATTATGATAGAAGACTTATTACCATTAATTTCAACTATAGATTTATTGATTTTCACATTTTTACATATCTCTAAATAATTGTTATTTCCACAAATTATAATTTGAGCATTTGAATTTAATTCCACTTCGCTATCAATCAATATTTTATTACTAAGTCCTTTGTTTAAGACCTCTATCATTTTGTTGCCTTTTCCTAAAACTTACAAATTCACGCTTCAAACAACATATTAAGTAGTCATCATCAACATCTCATATCATTTCTCCAAAGTTATGCTACAATTATAACTTTTCTGGCTTTGGTGATTTCTTAACTCCTAATTAAAGAGCATTTTATCTTTGACAAATTTAGATTTCATATTTTGCTTGTTGTTGTAGAGCATCCCCAATTTTTTGATGTATTCCTGGGAGGTTGGGGTTGAGAAAGTAAATAAAAAAGTTGAAACTCTTGCCTGTGGCCTGTGGCCTGTGGCCTGTTGCCTGTTGCCTAAAAAGCAGTCAAATTTTTGCCACGAATAAAATAGGATTGCTATACCTTTTGACGTCATTAATGTAGAGGAAAAAAATTTTTATAAAGTAAATTATCCAATTTACAAAATTGTTCTATTTGTTGAATAACATTTTTATCTGCTCCTAGCTCTTTCAATTTTTCTAGTCTATCTTTACCTTCTATAGTTTTATTTTGATTAACTAAGTAATTTTGATAATTCAAACTTTTTGTAGACGTAATTTCTGATAAATCTTTTTCAAGTCTATCTTGCCAATCATTAATATGATATACTTTATCTAAAGTGGAAATATTTTCTAACGCTAATTTAAGAACATCTTCTGTATCTTTCAATGTCTTAGCAAAGATAAGATTTTTTAATTTAGAACGCCCATTATAACTTCTACCTGCAAAATAATAAGTATAAAAGTTATCATAATGATCATCTATAAAATTTCTAATAGATGTTTTTGGATTTACAAAATAATCATAAGGGGAAAGGGTAAAAGCCGCCTTTAGACCTTGTTTTTCACTTACTTCTAACTCTTCTTGACTAAGTTTATTCGCCTCTTTTCTCAGATAGAAATAAAAAGACAAAATACGCTCACGAGGTTCTCTTAAAACAGTAAAAGTAAACTTAGGACCTGGTAAGTTATCAAAAATACACCAATCAAAATGTCCTGAAAATGCTTGGTATTTATCCATTTCTTGCTTTGAGTAAGATAATAATTGATTGTTTACCCTAGCAGGACAAACTTTATCTTTTCCCAAAAAATTAATTAATAATTGATGGACTGATTGACCAGCAGTTTTTGGTATATGCAAAAAAATTATTTTCATCTATCTAAAAGTCCCTAAAAAAACTTTATTGGTTTGGTATGCTTCCTGATACTTTTTTAACTCTTCAACTTGCTCAACTGCTTTATTAATATCTTGAAAATCTATTTTTCCCAATTGCCAAGGAGAAAAATTCCACCACTGCAAAGCTTCCAAACGAGGAATTAATTCTTCATCTACCCTATATTTTTTCACAACAGCAGGGTTACCAGCAACTACAGCATAAGCTGGAACATCTTTAACAACAACAGCTCTAGCGGCAACAATTGCACCATTACCTATAGTAACACCAGCACGAACATAGGCTCCATGACCTATCCAAACATCATTACCTATGTTAGTTATTTTAACTTTAGTTCCAGGAACTTTTCCAACAAAATGAGAAATATATTGATGATATGATGTTGACTCGTCAAAAGAATGACCTACATCAAACAATTTTTCTGGTAGATATTGGAAGGGACTTGTGCTTAACCATGTAGTGGGATGATCCTGTCTTCCTATTTGTACATCTTCACCTATGGATGTATATCTACCTATTCTAGTAGCAAAGGAAAAACCACTAACTTGATAACTAAAAGCACCTAAATCTAATGAGTATTCAATACTGGCAAACTTCACACTACAAGGAGGTTCAAACCAACAGGAATTTGGCAACAAAAAAGTATTTGGACGTAATATTTCTACTCCATATTCTCTAAGTTTAGTTTTTAACTTTTTGGTAATTTCAATTTTCATAAATATCTATTTTAGAACAAATAATAACTATTCAAGAATGACTGTGAATAATAGTTGCCAATATTAACAGTATCTTCTTGCTCACGACATTGACTAGCAAAACTATATAATGCCTCAACCAAAGAAGCAACATTAACATTTGGCTCAATTAAATAACCTACTCCTAGCTTGCGAACCCTTTCACCTACTGCTCCTATATCAAAAGCAAAAGGATATAAACCATTTTCTAATGCTTCACTAAGAGTATAGCAATAAGTTTCTGGCCATGTACTAAAGAAGGCAGCAAAATCTAATTTACTTTTACTAATTAACTCATTTAGTTCTTCTGGTTTATAAGATCCATAAATAATAACATTTGACAATTTTTCAAATAAACTATTCTTTGCCGTTGTACCAATGACAATAAATTCAATGTTCTGCTTAATTTTATCAGCATAACTGGCACAATTATAAAGAGTATTTAGACCTTTGATTTCTGATATACCACCGATCAAACCTATTCTAACAATTGATTTATCATCATTTTGAGAGCGTAAAGTAACACTTTGCCTTACTTCAGGATGATATCTTAATGTGAACTCTAATTCAGGAAAATATTTGCTCATTCTTGTAGCCAGATATTGGCTGGGAACAAAGATTTTTCTGGCTGTTTTTAATAAATTTTCTGAGTTGGAACGCCAGATTTCCATACTGTCTATTTCTTCATATAATTTTTGTAGATTGTTATGGGCACCATGTTCCTCAATACATAATTCACATACTTTAACAGGTGGTTCTTGACAATATTTACCTTCCTTCTGACTCAGAGTCACTCTAGGACAAATTGAGGCATAATCATGGAGAGTAATGTCATAGCTAAGAGCTAACCCTTTCAATAATTTATCAAGAAAATTTTTAGAAAAACCTATTGTATGGTGAATATGAACATGAAATACTCCTAAATTTTGTAAATCTTGAATTAAAGTTTTCGCCTCATTATTCAGATTATATCTTGCTAATAAATCTAACTTTGGATAAGTTAATTCCACCCAATCTTTTGATTCAGAATCAGGCTTAAGAATTAGACTAATTATATTTTCTGATTCTAAAAGAAAAACTAAATCTTGCAAATGTGTTTCAGTTCCACCTCCTAAGTTATGATTAATCATTAAAATCAAGCTATTGCCACAACGTTTTAACCTTTCTAAATCAATATTTCTCCGTGCAGTAGCAAAAGGATCTGATTTAATAAATTCTTGAATAACTAAATCATATTCAGGATATTTTTCAGCAATTAATTTCATACTACGATTGATTAAATTAATCTTATCACCAACAAAAGATTGACTGCCAACGTGCTGAATAAATACTCCTGTTGCTGCAATATGTCGCCAACCTAAATCTAGAGCGCGTTGACACCAGTCTACTTCTTCTCCATAACCTTTTCCCCATGTTTCAGCATCAAAATAACCAACTTCTCTCAAAGCATCACGGCGAATGTACAAACAAAAACCATGACCTGAAGGAACTTCAATCGTCACATTTTGATTAACTTGCCGACATATTTGAGCTAATTCTTCTAAAGTCAAATCTTTAGGTATATCTTCAGTTTCTTGACAATTAATAGGATAGCTAAAAATTGTTGCATTATTGCTAAAAGGTGTACATGTAGCAATTCTATCCTCTTTATAGACTGCTTCTCGTAAATAGTCTAGCCAATAATCTGTTACATAAGCATCTGAGTTGAGCAAAACAACATCTGAGTTTGTATCGGACATCATGCCATTATTAACAGACCTGACAAAACCTTCATTTTCAGCGTTTTTAATCAATTTTATTTGACCTGAATTAGCTAATTCATCTAAATAAGTATGAATTTCTGGTTCAGGACTACAGTCATTAATTACTGTGATTTTATATGGACGGTTTCGCTGAGATTTAATTACCCTTTCTAAACATTGTTGCGTTACTTTTAAATTTCTATATACTGGGACAATAACATTTAATGGAGCCTCTTGTTTTACCGATCGCCACAATGATAATTGGTGATATGTTTTGGCATTAAATAATTGTTGTTCATTTTCTTGTTGATGTCGTGTGAAATTCTTTAAATTCGGAAATACGACTTTAGTGAGCCATTGTTTTTCACCATCTGTTAAGAAATCAAATCCCGATACTTTTTGGTTCAATAGTGAAATGGTGTGAGTTTTTGCTTCTTGTGAAATTACCATAATGGGAGTATTAAGGATTGGCAAATAAGAATCTTTTAAAGTCAATACTATTTCACTGCCTTGCAACCTTTCCTCAGATAAATTCACAAAAAAGCCCAATTTAGAAAAATCAAAAATTTCTCCTACATCATCTCTTTGTAAATTGGCTACAATTGACTGATACTTTAAGCCATTAAGATAAATATCTAGTTCTAAACTATTCTGAGGTGAGTTAATATCAACTATCCAACCTTCTATTCGTGTATGATCGGCAAAATCAATATTTCCCTTGATGTGCAAACTAAAATTTCTCTGGGATATTATTTGTTGATTATCTAAACTTTTTATTTCTAACTTATGCTCTTTTCCATCCAAATATTCATCAGGTATAGTAAATTCAAAACCATATTTACTTTTTTCTAGATCATTGATTTTCGATTTATTATAATCATTACAAATAATTTTGCTGATTTTTCGACGATCAATGTATAGATTTATTGTTAATATTTTGGTTGAACCTTGCTGTTTAAATATCCAACCTTTAATACAATTTCCTATACATTCTTCATAAATTAAACTAATAAGTTTTTCATCAATAGCCACTGTTTCTTCTTGGTTCTCAGTTGCGATTTTTTCTTGAGCTAAATTTCTGTATTTTTGCCAGTTTTCTGTAGTTTTTTCAGTATGACTTAATTTTGAATTCTCTACCTCTATCTTCAAAACACCTGAATGTATTTTTAGTGCTTGTTGGCAAGCTGCAAATACAATTGCATTTTCCTCTATTTTAACTAAATTAGGTTGAATTTGAAGTGCCTTTTGATAAGCATCAAAAGCTTTTTGATACTCCCTCTTATCATACCAAGCATTTCCTAAACCTATATACAATTCAGCATCATCAGGCTTAATTTCTAATGCCTTTTGATAACTTTCTACATCTGTCGGGTCTTTCTCAATCGCTTGTCGATAACAACTTAATGCTTGCTCTAATCTTCCTTTAACTTGCTGATGCAATGCTTGATTTAATTTTTCCCCTAAAGTCGAGGAAAAATTAGGTTGAATTTCCATGAATTGACGATAAGTAGCGATCGCCTCTTCCCAATTCCCCAACTTTACCAATACATCCCCTAAATTATCATAAGTCCAAGCAAAGTCAGGATTTAATTCTATTGCTCGACGATAAGCACTAACCGCCTCTTCCCACTTTTCTAACTTAACTAAAACATCTCCCAAGTTATTATAAGACCAACAAAAATCTGACTTTAATTCTATAGATTTATGATAATTAATAATCGCCTCTTCTAACTCTCCTATTTCTGGCAACAAATTCCCTAGTTTATGATATACTTCCCACAATTCTGGGTTGATTTCAACTGCTTTTTTATAAACATTTATTGCTTCTGTTTGATCTCCTGTTTCTACCAAAGCATCACCTAAAAAGTGGTAAGCATCTGCAAAATTTTGTTCTCTTTCAATTGCTTGACGATAAGCAGTGATCGCCTCTTTCCATTCTCTCTTTTTTGCTAAAGCTTTACCTAAGCTGAAATAAATTTTTGCCTGTTTAACATTCATTTTTTGCTGTTTAGTGGGCGAGACAATTTTTTTTGAAGTTTCCTCCATTACCTACTCCTGTCTGATATATATACATCAGTAATACAGCTATTTGCAGAGATAATCAGTACAGTAACAAAAGTGAGTAAAAAAAATTTTATTTGCTCAAAGGAACACAACTGAATACCTAATATCATCTTCGTTTAATTAGTTATACTAAAGTTCTTAGGTGGTAGGTCGTAGGTGTAAATTCAAGCTCTAACACTGGAAACCGAGCACAAATTTGGGATCTTCCTTCCAGATAACTTCAATAGAACATTTTTATTATACTTAATCATCCGGACATGGTATAATTCTGACAACTTGGTTACTGCTTCAAAGTTTATGGGAACAAATCTGCGGATAAATGCTTTTAGTTCCTAACGTAGATGCTTGATGGGATTAAATTCTGGTCAATAGGGAGATAGATACACTTATTTACAATTTTTGGCGTTGCTGATTTGAGGTATGAAATTCAACTAGTGGTAAATTTTCAGCCAAAACAATACTGCAAATTATACCTATTTCTTCCTAATTTAATCACCGAAAAACTTGTTTCTACCTACTGTGGTGACTCGGTCCTCCTGACTCAGTCCTCGGTCTTCCTGTAAAATCATACATTTATTCAGCAACGCCCAATTTTTATATGGGTGGTTGATTCAGGCTTATTTTAGAGGGTTTGAACTGTAAATATGCGAGAGAGAACTAATCTACTACCGCTCCAGGCGATCATTTGAGACCTAATTCTTCTTGGATAAATTGTTAAAAACTTTCTCCATTCATTTAATATTCTTACTATTTAACCTAATAGTTCTGCAAAATGCTGTATTTTGCCATAGGTAGGATGATCGAACAGTAGTTAGATAGGATTAATTATACCAAATTCAAAAAAGATAGTTATACTAGAATCAGAACAAAACTGTTAAGAGATTTGCAAAAGACAACGGGAAGCAAATGTAGAAATGGCTGTTTGTTGAAACACAATTATCTAGTTGACAGAACTCTGCTAAGTCAATGATAGAGGCATTTTAGTCTCATATAAAAGCGCTGTAATATTTTTAACCAATGATACAACCAATTGATTATCTTTCTCCTGATGTACCCCTGGAACTGCCTTGGTACAAACTGCCAATTGTCATCGCTACACCTGAGTCACTCAAAGGTTATGGACAACTGGTAGATGATTATCGAAATTTTCCCATTGAAATTGTTACTTGGCCTGCTCAAGGTTGGCGTTCGATAGATGTAGATACAGGTAATCAAGGTGGTACTACTGCAGGTAATTTTGATGTGTGGTGGGAAGGAGATTTTTTGTATGGTAGAAATCAAGCGGTGAACGATCAATATTTATTTGGTTGGTCAAAAAATCCTGGGGAAGCTCAAAAAATTCCCCAGGAAAAATTAGATCGTTCTTGTGTTTTGTTATGGCATACAAATTATCATCCAGACAGTGGGCAATTATTTTTCCCTCTGAATAGTTCGCCATTTGTTGTACCTTTAGCTTTACCTGGTGATGATGTGAAACCAGAAGATTTTAAAGCTTTTTATTTTGATGGCACTCGGGGACTATATATACATCCTAATATTTGGCACGAAGGAATTTTTCCACTAACTTCAGAAGCTAGTTTTTATGATTGCCAAGGCAAGGTTCATGCCAGAGTTAGTTGTAATATTGCTCAAGAGTTTGGTTTGTTTCTTTCTGTACCCTTAAAAAAATTAGATAATTAATTTTATAATAAGTATTTTGACTTAGTTACTTTTCTTAATATTATCGGTCAGACTAATGAAAATATTTTGCTTGAAAAAGGTGGGGTTAATAGGCGATCGCTCCAATAATCATATTTATTAGAATAAAGTTTTTACCTCGATCCCCTATCTGATAACCCTCTAATCTCTAGCCAAGTTTCTTAATTCTATTTGGAATCCAGCTCAATGCTAAGTAAATTAATCCCAAATAAACTGTAGCTGTTAGTAAAATGTAAAACCCATCAAAGTCTATCATTATGGATACCCCCTAGCTGTAATTTTTTTCTCTCTAATACTCTTATTATTGTTTTCAAGATCATGACATCTCCTAATTTAGTACCTCAATAGGGTGAAACCTGGAACTACCAGTTGGGTTAATCCGATGCCATCAACCATTTATTGCCTGTCTCTTAACAAAATGCGCCCTAGTATACATTTCCAATTTTTATTGGTAATTAATACCATATACTAATCCTAACATAAATCATTTTTTTGAGAAACAGACCGCTAAAGTTTTTCTACAAATATCTAAAATATAACCAAATAAAGACTATAAAAATATAAATCATAAAAAAAAGTTATATATTTGAATGTTGATGTAGAGAATTCGATCTTATATATTCAGCTATGAGGATTCTTGATGATGTTTTTTCAGAGGTTGTATCTGGCCTAAAAGTTGTTGAGCAGTTCTGATGAACTTTTAATCTCAGAGAAAAGAGTATAATTATTGTTTTTAATATAGATAAATGAGATAAATCCAAGTATAACTACTTAGTAATAAGTTTATTAATATTTAAAATATCTGAAAACTTTTTTGTGAAAGTCTTTAAGATTACATATTGTCCAACTAAAAATGAATATACATCTCAAATGGTATCAATGTCTGGGACCGGCGTTTTTTGACTAGGAGTCAGGAGGACTGAGGACCGAGTCAGGAGATCAGGGGAAAGCATAAAGGAAAAAGGTGGAAAAATACTCCCCATCTCCCTAACTCTCCATCTCTTTTTAAATAAATCTCAAATGAGTTCTATGTGACTAGAGCGATCGCATTTTTATCAGCTCAAATACAATTGCTAAATAACTAGACTTCAACTTAATATCTGAAAGAGGTTGAGTTAATTTTAATTAAAATAAATGCAAACAGAAGTAAGATTGAGAGTAGCAGTATTGGGGTTATTCGTCGCAGACAATCAAGTTTTGTTGTTGCATCAAATGACAGACCCAGAACCTAATTGTTGGGACTTACCAGGAGGGGGACTGCAACCACAAGAGACCCTGATGGAGGGACTAGCGCGGGAAATTAGAGAAGAAACAGGAATTACTGATTTTCAAGTAGAGCGACTGCTAACAATAGCAGAGAATTTTTTTCCTCAAGGGGAGGGGAAGGTACTTCATAGTTTAAATATTATCTATCAGTGTAGGGTGGAACCGAAACCAACTAATCTTAGTAGTGACGATCCAGAAGTAGGACCTTTGGGTATTCAGTGGTTGGCGATCGCGACTCTGACACCGCAGATGTGTTCAAATAGAGTTTGGGCAGCATTACAAGCAGCAGGTTTGGTGTAAATTTGAAAGGAAGAGGGAAGAGGTTCAATAATGGATAATGGATAATTGATAATTGATAATTACCTCTCCCTAAAAGGAAGAGGATTGAATAAAAGGAAAATTGGCGTTGCTGATTTGAGGTATGATATCTTGTCCGGATAAGAGGGCGAGCAAAAAACTTTCTCCTTTTACTCGGGGTTTCTTATTCTTTCTTCCTTCCTGACTCCTGAGGACTGACTCCTGACTCCTAAAGAATTAAAATTAATACCATACACGTGCTTCAGCAACGCCGGAAAATTTTTTCTCTCTTGGTCGATTGGATATGGCGAGGAGACCCGTTCTTGCAGACCCGCTCCGAAGATCGCCATCCCACCCTACGGGAAGCTGCGCTAACGACCGCTTGTTTCTCCTTGTTTATGAGAGGATTTTTACCTTAATTATTCGGTAAACGGAAGAGGGAAGAGGAAGGAAGACTATTGAGCAAGAAAAAAACTTAAATTTCCTGTAAATATTTACTCTTGGGTTTACACAAACGATATAGTACGGACATGATATTATCATATAGCGTTTCTCAGACTAATGAGGTACACCTATCTTTTTTCTATCCTATTCCCTATTCCCTGTTCCCTAAAACAAACGAATTTTTTACCTTACGCTTTTTGAGAATTGCTATATATTGGAATTATATTGGAATAGTATTTAAGCAGGTACACAAAATTAATTACACATTTTTTAATACTAAGTTACTTATATTGTAAACATTATATAGAATTGGAGTAGGTCAATATTTTTTTTAGTTGCTTATAAACTATGTTTATTTTGGGGGAAATCACTACTTGTAAACTACTAATATCATGTCCGCTTAATTAGTGATTATACAGTTTGTAGGTTGTAGGTTATAGGTTGTAGGTGTTAGGTGTAAATTCAAGAGGGAAGACTTGAAACGGAGTGGAAATTTGGGATATTTCTTAAACATTGAGAGGAAAATATTTTTATTATACTTAATCATCCGGACATGATATAACAATCTTTTCGAGCATTTTTGGATTTTTCACTCTTCCTTCCTGTTTTCTATAATTTTTTTCTATTAATTTTAGTTGAATATTATATTTGTTTAATTGGCAATAAAAAACTTCCTTCTTCTTCCCTCCTGACTGTAGGTCGCCAATCCGACGGTTCTCCTACCTAACTACTCGGTCCTTATTTATAATATCAAGCATCATTAATTAGCCATAATAAAAATGTTCTTCTCTGGAGAGAGAATATTTTTTCTGTTTGTCATAGTGAGTAAACAAATTTCCTCTTGCTCCCTACTCCCTACTCCCTAAATTTTTCCGAAGTGGTTATTTAAAGAAACACGATCTAAGATATTAAATAGAAATAATATATACGTTAATTTTGAATTTAATTGATTATAATGTTGACAATAAAAATTGTGTTGCTTGAGGAGCAGAATAAAAATGAGTAATCATAATCATTCTCATTGTTGTAGCTGTCACCATGAAGAAAACCATACTGATACTAATCAACCTATTCAAGAGTCAAGTTTAAAACAGGAAATTTTACCTCTACTTCCAGTTATTATCATCTATATTTTAGGTTTAATTTTCTATAAACAATTACAAAATAGTGCCTATGGAATAGGACAATATATAGTGTTTATTCCTATCTATATATATAGTGGTTGGACTGTACTGACCAGCGCTGGAAAAAATATTTTGAAAGGTAGAATATTTGATGAAAATCTTTTAATGACTGTAGCTACATTAGCAGCGATCGCTATTCATAAATTGCCGGAAGCAGTGGCAGTTATGTTGTTTTATCAAATTGGCGAAACATTCCAGGAATATTCTGTAAAATGTTCCCGTAGTTCTATCAAATCATTATTAGAAATTCGTCCAGATTATGCAAATTTAAAAATTGACGATTCTCTACAAAAAGTCTCTCCTGAAACAGTAGCAGTTGGTAGTGAGATAGTTGTTAAACCAGGAGAAAAAATCCCCTTAGATGGTGAAATTATTTCTGGAAATTCCCAAGTTGATACTTCTGCTTTAACTGGAGAATCAATACCTAGAAATTTTACAGTTGGGCAAACAATATTAGCAGGCATGGTTAGCCAAACGGGAGTATTAACTATTTACGTTACTAAACCATTTTCTGAATCTTCAATTTCCAGAATTCTAGAGTTAGTTGAAACTGCCAAAACTAAAAAATCTAAAACTGAAAGATTTATGACAACTTTTGCCAGGTACTATACCCCAATAGTTGTCTTTATTTCTTTAGCGATCGCTCTTCTGCCTCCTCTATTTATCTCTGATGCTACTTATGCAGATTGGATAAATAGAGCTTTAATTGTATTAGTAGTTTCCTGTCCTTGTGGATTAGTAATTAGCATTCCTTTGGGTTATTTTGGGGGAGTTGGTGGAGCGGCAAAACGAGGAATATTAGTTAAAGGTTCTACATTTTTAGATGATTTAGCTAGGATTAAAACTGTGGTTTTTGATAAAACTGGAACTTTGACAGAAGGTAAACTTCAAGTGACAGATATTGTGACAAAAAATGGCTTGACTAAACCATATTTAATCGAAGTAGCAGCTAAGGTTGAATCTTTATCAAACCATCCTATTGCTCAAGCAGTTTATAAATATAATTCTAGGAAAATTGATAATTCTGATGTTTCAGAATATCAAGAAATTGCCGGGTGTGGAATTAAGGCAAAAGTTGGTAATAAAACAGTTATTGCGGGAGGCGATCGCCTGTTACATTTAGAAGATATTCAGCACGATATTTGTGATATTGGAGATACTGCAGTTCATTTAGCAGTTGATAGTAAATATGTTGGTTATATCGTAATATCTGACCAGATTAAATTAGATGCTGCTCGGGCAATTAAATCTTTGAAAAATTTGGGTGTGGAAAAAACTGTAATGTTAACGGGAGATAATCAAACAGTTGCTCAACGGGTGGCAGAAAATTTAGGTTTAGATAGTTATGAAGCTGAATTATTACCAGAAGATAAAGTTAATGCCATTGAAAAATTACTATATCGGAATAATAGGAAAGTTGCTTTTGTTGGTGATGGAATTAATGATGCTCCGGTTATTGCTCGTGCTGATGTTGGTATGGCAATGGGTAGCATTGGTTCGGATGCTGCAATTGAAACTGCGGATGTTGTAATTATGACCGATGCTCCTTCTAAGGTTGCTGAAGCAATACAAATTGGCAGGAAAACGCGTCGCATTGTTTGGCAAAATATTGGTTTTGCCATAGGAGTAAAGGGGTTGTTTATTTTGTTGGGAATAGCAGGGTTGGCAAATATTTGGGAAGCGGTATTTGCAGATGTTGGTGTGGCGTTAATTGCTATTTTTAATTCTAGTCGAGCATCTATGAATGCAAAAGTCAAAAGTCAAAAGTCAAAAGTAAGAGAAGTTATAAATGCAAAAGTCAAAAGTCAAAAGTCAAAAGTAAGAGAAGTTATAAATGCAAAAGTCAAAAGTCAAAAGTCAAAAGTAAGAGAAGTTATAAATGCAAAAGTCAAAAGTCAAAAGTCAAAAGTAAGAGAAGTTATAAATGCAAAAGTCAAAAGTCAAAATTCAAAAGTTAAAAGTTAAAAGTTAAAAATCTAACTTTCGATTGGCAAAGTATCAATTTTCTGAGGATGCAATTAAAGACATTAATGAAATTTGTGATTATCTTGCCAAAAATAATCCTCATTTTTTCTGCCATAATCATCCCAAAATAATAGCTTTTTGAAATTTTTCCACCGAAAAGCTGGTACTTTTTTTCAACTCTAAAATGCTAAAACCAATATCAGTCAATACTTTCATATTTATTCAGCAAGCCCTATTTAATTATACTAATGCTACCGGATTTGATATAAGCTGGCGCTACGTTCCTCAACTTAACCTACCCTTACAGTACTTTTCAAATTGATGAACCTGAAAAACGCTTTTGATAATTGATAATGGATAATTGATAATTACCTCTCCCTAAAAAGGATAGGATTGAATAAAAGGAAAAAATTTATTTTTTTCCCCTTTCAAGGGGAAGCTTTAAACCTGAATTATTGAATTATTGAATTATTAATTATTCGGTAATCAGACATAATATTACTGCTTTTTATCGAATTCTTTTTCTACTTGCGGAACTGGAAATATATCTTGAATTTTTTCTACCAATTTAGGAAACCCAGATGGAAATAACTTAGGATAAATAATCAGCAAAATAACTCCAAGAATAGCAGAACCTAAGTAGTAAAGAATTTGCCCATTCTGCATCCAAGTCAAGAAATCTAAAAATCAAAATTTCTTGAGTTTATCTTTTTCTGGTTGAGGAGAATTTCCTGTGACTTTAGCTGCGATATTACTCCGATCACCCAATACATTTCCCATCATATTTCCATCTTGACTTTCAATTTTCCGACTTTGGTCGTTGAGAATTTTTTCAGCCTCTAAAAATCAAAATTTCTTGAGTTTATCTTTTTCTGGTTGAGGAGAATTTCCTGTGACTTTAGCCGCGATATGACTCTGATAACCCAATATATTCCCCATCAGATTTTCAATTTTCTGACTTTGGTCATTGAGAATTTTTTCAGCCTCTAAAAATCAAAATTTCTTGAGTTTATCTTTTTCTGGTTGAGGAGAATTTCCTGTGACTTTAGCTGTGATATTACTCTTATCACCCAATACATTACCCATCAGATTTCCATCTTGACTTTCAATTTTCCGACTCTGGTCGTTGAGAATTTTTTCAGCCTCTAAAAATCAAAATTTCTTGAGTTTATCTTTTTCTAGTTGAGGAGAATTTCCTGTGACTTTAGCCGCGATATTACTCTCATCACCCAACACATTCCCCGAAACATTTCCACCTTGATTTTCAATTTTCCTACTTTGGTCATTAACAATTTTTTGAGTCATAGATGTAGGTTGGGTTGAGGGACAAAACCCAACAAAAATCTTTCTCCCCTACTCTCCTACTCCCCTACTCCCCTACTCCTCTAATGCACTATTTTAGATGAAATAGTCTACTACTGAACTATGTGATTTATTAATCTGAAAAACGCTGTAATTATACCAATTTGGAAAAAGAATGTTACGAATAATCAGGGTAGTTAAAAGACAAGTGTACAAGATACCCCTTGGACTAAAAAGATAAATTATGACCTAATAAATAGTATCAAGGCCATTCATTGTGAATCACTCCTCCTGACTTCCCCTCCTGGGAGGGATTAAGGGTGGGTTGACTCCTAAGAAATCACCTAGTTATTTGTAGCAAATACTTATCAAATTGGTATTAGACATAATATTACCGATTTTTATCGAATTCTTTTTCTACTTGTGGAGCTGGAAATATATCTTGAATTTTCTCTACCAATTTAGGAAACCCGGATGGAAATAATCTGGGATAAATAATCAGCAAAATAATTCCAAGAATAGCAGAACCTAAGTAGTAAAGAATTTGCCCATTCTGCATCCAAGTCAAGAAATCTAAAAATCAAAATTTTTTGGGTTCCTGTTTTTCTGGTTGAGGAGAATTTCCTGTGACTTTAACTGTGATATTACTCCGATCGCCCAATACATTACCCGTAATATTTCCACCTTGATTTTCAATTTTCCTGCTTTGGTCGTTGAGAATTTTTTCAGCTTCTAAAAATAAAATTTTTTTGGGTTCCTGTTTTTCTGGTTGAGGAGAATTTCCTGTGACTTTAGCTGCGATATTACTCTCATCACCCAACACATTCCCCGAAACATTTCCACCTTGATTTTCAATTTTCCTACTTTGGTCATTGACAAATTTTTGAGTCATAGTTTGACTGCCAATAATCTGATTATCATTAATATGTATTACTGAACCACTGCTATTATTTATTGTATAGTTTCTAGGATAGCTAACTTGGAAAAATTCCCTACTCATACCACTATCTATTACATCATCAATCAAACTTCGGATATCAACTTCATAATAGGGATAATTATCGCAGTTAGTTTTTTGTCTGCCATTACTTTTCCATTCATTTAATTTATCAAATTTGTAGAAGTGAGGATTCTGACTATTATTACAAGCTGCACAATTACATGGAATTAATTTATTATATTTGAGTCGATTATTATAAGAACTATGAATTTTATCTAATTCGTGAGTCACAATAGTCATCAAATCCCGTTTTTGTTGCCCATAAATCCTAATTTTTATTTCTCTCTTGCCATAATATTCAATTACTTCTGCTCTGGTTTGATTTTTCTTGAGAATAACTCTACTTTTCCAAACATATTTTTGCTACTCAATATCCTTGTGCATCGCCACAATAAACTGAGTAATTATTCCTTTAGGCATAAATTCGTAAGTGTAACGTAATATCAGATTATTACTTTCATCCCAGTTATATTCTGGTTGAGCTTCTGTTAAAAGTTGAGGTGCAATATAGGTTTGAGAAGTACCAGGAATTTTATAGCAGAGTTTAAATTTAATCATTAATTGCAGTAGTTCATCGTGCATATCTACATATTTATATTCATGCCAAATCTTGGTTAAATCATCCTTGGTAAATTTGCCAAAATTATCATAAACTTGCCGATTATCTAGTGCTTTATAAACTGCTGCTGTTCCCCATTCTGGTTTGAGAATAACTGTTTTATTTAACAGTGGGTCATCTTGAAAATGAAGACAAACTCCTAAGTCATGTAAGTAGCCACTTAATTGTAATTTATCCTCTCGTTTCTTAAAGCCATTCTCTTCACAAATGGATAAATATTCTGTCAAACTAATATAGTTGCGACTATCTGTTTCTAATACTTCACGAACTTTTTTCCAAGTCTTAGGAAGGGCACTGCCAATATGAGGTAAATTACTAATGTAATGTTGGATATCTGTTTGAATTTCTTCTAAACCTCGGTTAGTTGCCAGATTAGTAGCTAAGATTTCTTTGATATTAGAAAATTGACCTTGCAATGCTCTCTGATTAATTTCCCGTTTACATTCTTGTTTCTCATTTTTGATAATTAATAAAGGACTATTATCGCTCAACAATTCTGCTATATTCAGCCAATAATAAAAATCTGTATCTTCTTTACGAGTATCTGCCACAAGAATATATAGGGAGCGTTTAGTCAGAAAAAATTGGTGAGTAGCATGATAAATTTCTTGTCCGCCAAAATCCCAAATATTCATCTGAAAGTCATGTTGATTTGTTGTGGGAAAATTCCATATAGGGCAACAGGCAACAGGGAAGAAGATTTCTGAAAAAAGACACAAAAAATTATCTAGATCTATATGTGTAATTTCCACTCCTATGTCTTTTAGCTAGATTTTTTTTCAGTACTTCAGTAACGTGCTAGAATACAATTTTAGTAAAAATCATATAATAATAAGTAGATTAAAAAACTAAGACGTTATAGTTTTAGTGCCTGATTTCTAGGGGCAACAACCTACTGACTAGATCGAAAAACTAAGACGTTGTAGTTTTGAGTGTCTGATTTCTAGAGGCAACAACCTACTGACTAGATCGAAAAACTAAGACGTTGTAGTTTTGAGTACCTGGTTTCTAGAGGCAACAACATCTACATCTTAATAGATAGATGGAAAAACTAAGACGTTGTAGTTTTGAGTGTCTGATTTCTAGAGGCAACAAAGCCGACTAGATCGAAAAACTAAGACGTTATAGTTTTGAGTGCCTGATTTCTAGAGGCAGCAAAATCTAATAGATAGATGGAAAAACTAAAACGTTGTAGTTCTGAGTGTCTGATTTCTAGGGGCAACAAAGCCGACGAGATGGCAAAACTAAGACGTTGTAGTTTTTAGCGCCTGATTTCTCGGGGCAACAACCTACTGACTAGATGGAAAAACTAAGACGTTATAGTTTTTAGCGCCTGATTTCTAGAGGCAACAACATCTACAACATCTAATAGATAGATGGCAAAACTAAGACGTTATAGTTTTTAGTACCTGATTTTTCACCGCCACAGAATCTACAACAGCAGAAAAACTAAGACGTTATAGTTTTCATCCTATTCCCTATTCCCTGCTATATAGCAATGTGCGCTGGCATATTTACAAATTGCAAGAATTGTCCAATAGCTAAAAGTCTTATGTTATCAGCTTTTTATTCTCCCTGTTGCCTGTTACCTGCGCGCAGCGCTATTCCAACCAAGATGAAAGATCCCTGTCAATCAAATCTTGTAACTTGAGAATATCTTCACGGTAGAATTCAGTTAATAGTTGACGCTCTTCTGAAGAAAGAGGTTTGAGTTCTTTTCCTGCTGAATTTAACTTAATTATACCAGAGCGTAATTTCTGCCGCGTTTCTAAAGGCATTAATATTTTGAGCGTTGATGAAATAGCTGTCCTAATTGGATTTTTTGTTTGCAATAAATTATTCAACGTTTGATTCTTAGGTACAGCTGCACTTTGACTACGCTTTGAAGTATCAGGGTTAAATGTATCATCTACTCCAATAAATCTATAAATCTCTTGCATAACCTTTAAAGAATCTTTAGTTAAATCATCATGGAGAATAATTTTTAATTTTTCCCGGTCGAAACTATCAAAATAATGTTTGATAGGAGAATAATATAATCCTTTCTTGATTGTTGAAGAACTATCTGCACGAAATTTAACTTGTTCGCTTAGAGAACGAACTTTTCCCACATTTATCCCATCGCGAAGGTGCATTAAATAATCAGAATAAGCTCTGTCTACAGGATTTCTCAATATAGCAATCATTTTCACGTCAGGAACATAACGTTGAATCATTTCCGATGAAGTTTTATAGTTAACAAGATAGTTAGGAGAAGCTTCTCCTATAGCAATCTCATCTTTTACATTCATAAATAGTTCACAGTATCTTTCCCAGCTATTAATTCTTTTTCTTGTTCCTGTATCTGGTTTTTTTTCTGTATTGTTTTCCCAATCTGTAGCGAAAAAATTTGTTTCCTTAATGGGACTCATATACACCTGGGGATGTTCCTTTAAATATCCATAGACGGATGTAGTTCCTGCCTTCTGTACTCCTATTATTAGAAAAGTTGGTAACTTCATTGTATTTCTCCTAAATTTAAACTTATAGATATAGATATAGACATTTATTATTAAAGGTATCAGACTACTAATTCGGAGTTTAGAGTATAGTTTACTATGATGCTTAAATTATAATTTATTCAGAGCTATCTTCCACACATTCTGATGAATTAGTAACTCTTCATTCCTGATTAAGGTAAGAATAATTTAAATTCTATATCCTTCACAGGAGCACCCATTCCCTTGCGTCTGCTACAGATGCGGGGTCGTACCACTGTTAAGAGTTCCTTTTGGCACAAATTTTAGATATATGGTTTAAATGCAAAATAGCTGATATCTTGGTTTAGTTTACTGCATTGATAGACTATTGTAAATAATCTGAATATTATATCAATCCGTGCATAATTTATAAAAAACTCACCGCTGTTTCTAGTTAAATCTTCCCTTTTTCCTAATTTCCAGATATTATATACACAACCGCTTTAAGGATTACAATACTAAATGTTGAACACAGATTAAATTTGTTTTATATACCATATCCGGATGATTAAGTATCATAAAAATGTTCTATTGAAGCGATATTGAAGGAATATCCCAAATTTCTGCTCCCTTTCCAGTGTTTTCACTTGAATTTACACCTACCATCTACCGCCTAAGAAATTTGTTGGAAACAATTAGACAATATTGAAATAATAGATCAAAAATCAGCTTTTTTTTTATCAGTTAGTTTGACTTATTATCTCACTGTTTGAGTTTGTTTTTAATTTATTCGATCAGAGATTTTGAATCTAACAGCAAACCAGTAGGTTCATCATTATTATCCTCGTATTGAGGAAATAATTCGGAAATTTCTGATTGAGATTTCTCCGTTTTATCTTGAATCATTTTATACGCTTTTACTAAAATTTCCGATTGTGCTAATAGTAAATCATGTAAATCTATCAATCTTAAATTGCCATTCGACAACACTATAATTATTGGTTCGTAAATATAATTTTTTGGTCTATTTAGGGCAGTTAGTACTGCAGCATTAATTTGAAAATTTTCAGAAAGAACTAAAGGAGGAGTGCTAAGAAAATCCAACAATTCGCTAACAGGTTGCCTAGAAGAAAAGTCTTTATTTCCTGGTGATTTCATATACTCTAAGAATCTGACTTGTGAAATCATACCCAACATTTTTGTACTTTTAGTAATGATAACTCCTGGTAATTCTGGTTGTTGTCGAAATTTTTCTGCTACTTTTTTTACTAAAGTAGTAGTATTAACTTGAAAATCGTGGAAGGGTAAGTTTCCAACAGTGGAATAGAGTGTAAGCTGAACTAGGTTGGTCATTGAAAATAATGAAGAATAAGCAGTATGAAAAAATATGCTATGAGAATATGTTAACTTGGATAAATTTACAGTTAGATTAAATAATCTAAAATATAAAAAAAAGCTTAATAATTACATAAGCAATACTCTTTGTCCTGGTCCGGAATATTCTTATGGCCATTTTATCCAAAATCACCGGGGATGCCCAGTTTCCACCTGCAAAACCAAACTTAATTTTACCTTTAAATACCCTTGAGCTTTTAAGTCAGCTATTGCAACAAACAACTCAAGGTTTGAAGACTATATTAATTACGGAAGATATACTTGCCACCACTCAATCTCATAAATTCCCAGACCTAAAATTTACAGTAGTTATTTCAGAGGAGTTTAATGGACTTTTGTGGGGCACAAAAGTCAAGGAGTCATCAGATAATCAAAGTCAGAAGACAGAAGACCGACAAAAAGATCATAATTTACAATCTAACTCTTTTACCTTTCCTTTTTCAAGGGAAAATGTGGGAAATTTCAAATTTAATGTAGGTTTAACTTTTGACCCAGAGACAATCACACTTTTTGTATACCAGATTTTTAATATTATAGAAGAAGATAATAGTAACTCAGCGCTCATCTCTCAAATTAAATCTCAAATAAATAACCTGAAAGTCAATAATCCAAATCTCCAGGATGAATTTACCTTGAAATTACTAAAATTATTGACTTCTAATGAAAATATAGATTCTATTTTAGAGCAAAAAAGTAGTCAAACAATCAAGAAAAAAAAATCTTATTCTCAGACATCAAATTTACTATCAATAAATGATTCAATAGTTGGTATTTATGGATTATCAGGACCGGATTCAATACTGAATAATCAACAATATCCATTAGTATGTAAACCTATTGAGCAAGCTCTAAACCAACAGCTAGAACAAGAGATACTTCTGAATCAAGTCACAACTCAAATTCGTCAAAGTTTAGAACTACCAGAAATTTTATCAACGACTGTAGAGCAGGTTCAAAAATTGATGAAAGTTGATAGATTATTAATTTATCAATTTAATTATTCCTTATCTTTAACAAATAAAACAAATAATATTACAACAGACAATCAAAGAAAAGGTACTGTTAAATATGAAGCATTAGCATCCGAAAAAAAATCTTCAGTATTAGGTTTAAGTGAAGGAGAAAACTGCTTTTTTCCTCCTCATAACTCGATTGTGAAATATAGTAAAACATTTGTTCGTGCTATAGCTGATACAGAAGTAGTTTATGGTAAATTTCCTTGTTTAGTAGAATTGATGCAACAACATCAAGTCAAAGCTAAATTAGTAGTATCAATTATAGTCAATCGACAATTATGGGGATTATTAATTGCCCATCACTGTTCGATTCGAGAGTGGCAAGATAATGAAAAAAGATTTCTCAAAGAAATAGCAGAACACTTAGCGATCGCTATTTACCAAGCTCAATTATATGAAGAATTGCAAAAGCAAAAACAAACTTTAGAAAAGCAAGTAGCTAGGCGGACTCAAGACCTTTATGATGCTCTACAAGCAGCAGAATCAGCTAATCGTACTAAGAGTGAATTTTTGGCCACAATGAGCCATGAATTACGCACTCCTCTCACTTGTGTTATTGGTATTTCTTCAACTCTTTTACGCTGGTCTTATGGAAATAGAGGAGCTAAAACAATCCCAATACAAAAGCAAAGAGATTATTTACAAATAATCCATGATAGTGGCGAACATCTCCTAGAATTAATCAATGATATTCTTGATTTATCTCAAGTAGAAGCTGGCAAAGCAGTTTTAAATATTGGTGATTTTTCTCTCTCTAAATTAAGTTATGAACTTTGGCAAACTTTTAGAGAAAAAGCAGAAAAAAACGAAGTAAAATTAACTTTAGAGCAAACAATAAATCCACAACTAGATCTATTTACTGCCGACCAAAGGCGAGTTAAACAAATTCTCTTTAATCTTCTCAGTAATGGAATTAAATTTACTCCTAGTGGGGGGAGTGTCATACTTAAAGTTATCAGAGACAAAAATACAGCAATTTTTCAAGTAGAAGATACCGGTATAGGAATTTCTGAAGAGCAAAAACCATTATTATTTAAGAAATTTCAACAACTAGATTCTCCTTATAATCGTCAGCAAAGTGGTACGGGTTTAGGTCTGGCTTTAACAAAACAATTAGTAGAACTTCATGGTGGAATTGTTGAAGTAGAATCTGCTATTGATTTTGGCTCTACTTTTACAGTGAAATTACCAGCACAACCCCTAACATTAAAAAATGAAGAATTAAAACAAAAAGAAGAAAATTCACCTAAGATTTTATCCTTGCAAGGTAGCGTAGTGTTGATTGAGCAAGAAGAAGATGTTGCCACAGTAATTTGTGATATTTTGACAGCAGCAGGATTAAAAGTTATATGGATAATAGAAGGTTCTACAGCAGTGGAGCAAACTATTTTGTTGCAACCTCTTGCTGTAATTGTAGATATGCAATTACCAGGAATGGATGGTGTAGAAATTATCCAGCAGTTACGCACAACAAATAGTAGTGAAAATCCAAAAATTCTGGCATTAACTACTTTTGATCAACAAATAGATATGGAATATTGTTATACTGTTGGTGCAGATGAATGTTTGACTAAACCAATTAATATCGAATATTTATTGAGTAAAATGATAGACTTGCTGACCAAATAAGAATTCAGTCATAGGTAATTGGTAATATACCTGACCAGTATGGTAATTTCTATAAGTAAGTTTCAAGTATTTAGTAACTTTTGTTGTTTTCATAGTTATTTGAAACTTTCAAATATCTCATTACTATTACTTTTAAAATGGTATAATCATATTTTATTTGTGGAGCTTACAGCACTTTTCATTTAAGTAGACTACGAAATTATTTTTGCTTAAGGAGTGGGGAGCAGAAAAATGCTTTAGCCACTATAGTCTATATATGTGAAAATCCCTATAATATCAAATTAATATGAAGTTGTATAGAATAATATTTTAATCAGAGTTGATTGTAGATCGGGACATACAAGTTAATAAATTTTATAATTCTGTGCAGCTTCACATAAAATTGGTATAACACCTAAAACCTAATATTATATCCGGTTGAATAATTATAAATAACGACGGAGGAGTCAAGAGAGAATAAAAAGAAAGAGGATCAGAAAGTTTTTTATTACTAATTATCCGGACTTGATATAAAGTCTAACACCTAACACCTAAGACCTAATTCTGTACAGCCTCATATAAAATTGGTATAATTCCTGATACTGGCTACATGAATTTATCTCTACTTATAATTTATAAATCAGCTCTAACATCTATACAAAATAATTATTTAACCATGACTAATAAATACTCCGATCTATCATTACCACAAGGTTTAATCATTTCTTGTCAAGCTCCCACTGATTCCCCTTTAAATCATCCAGAAGTTATTGCAGCTATGGCACAAGCATCTATAAATCAGGGAGCTTCAGCAGTGAGAATAGATACACCATCCCATATTCGAGCAGTGCGACAGAGAATTACTCAACCAATTATTGGTTTGTGGAAGCAACAAATACCAGGATTTGAAGTTTATATTACGCCCCAATTTTCAGATGCAGAAGCGATCGCCAAAGCAGGAGCAGATATTATTGCTGTTGATGCTACTGCCAGAAAACGTCCGGGAGGAGAAACTTTAGCAACATTAATTACTCGTATTCATAATGAATTAGGAAAACCAGTAATGGCCGATGTAGATACTATAGAAGCAGCACAACTAGCTGTAGAAGAAGGTGCGGATTTTGTTGCCACTACTCTGTATGGTTATACTGAGCAAACAATCACAAAATCTCCTCCTGGTTTTGAGCTGTTAAAACAGATAGTAAAAAACTTAGAAGTGCCAGCAATTTGTGAAGGAGGTATTGCTTCTCCCACAATGGCAAAAAAAGCTATGAATTTAGGAGCTAATGCTGTAGTTGTCGGGACAGATATTACAGGAATTGATAGTAAAGTCAAAGCTTACAAAATGGAGATGATTTCTTAAATTAGCTAAATACGCTAATTATTTAATGCGCTTTTATATCATGTCCGGTTGAATATTTATAAATAAATAACGGATGAGTCATAATTCAGGAGGAAAGAAAGAATAAAGAAGAAGAAAGGGCGTTGCACAGTGACAAATTATTTTATATTTTTGATGAACAATATTTTGGATTTGAGAATTGCTAAAATGATTAATATTAGGTTTTTTACTCAAAATCTAAACTAATTTTTGGCAATATCATTCCATAATGTGCAAACCCCAATATTAAATCGGATCATCTCCCCTAACTATATAATAAGTATTCAACCGGATTTGATATTACTCCGTGTATAGTAAGTTACAAGGGTTTCTAGAAGAGGAAAAAAATTGATAATAGCAAGGGGTGAAAGATATAGCAAAGAACGGGAAAAAAGAATCAAACTGGAGAAGAGAATGACTTTTTTGTAGAGTCTTATATCAAATTCTGTTTAATCGGAATGATATAGTTTCTTTTATTATTATTAGTAAGGACTTTCCGTTCCGAAAGCCCTGAAAATATTGACTCTTCTTCCTCAATATTTAATAATACTGAGGCTTTGTTGCACAAAGGAAGGAAATAGGTTCAACAATTAATAATGAATAATGAATAATTAATAATTACCTCTCCTTGAAAAGAAGAGGATTGACTAATAATGAAAATTTTTCTTTATTATCCCCTTAAAAGGGGAGGCGCATACCCACAATTTTTCAGTAAAAATAGCAGTGCATGACACGAAAAACCTACACCGAAGTAGATCTGAGTAACTCCAAGTCTAATTCCAAGTACCGGGTAAGCAACTGGTCTGAATATGATCCTTCCCTAAAGCACAGAGGGAGTCTGACATTTTGGCTCAGTCCTGAAGTAATAGAGCAGTGGGTAAACCAACAGAAAACAAGACCTAGGGGAGCATCGAATAGTTATAGTAATGTAGCTATTGAATTAATGGTCTCTGTGAGTAGCTTGTTTGGATTAGCAGGACGACAAACAGAAGGATTTGTCGAATCTATATTTAGTTTGATGGAACTAGACTTACCTGTACCAGACCATAGCACTGTATCTCGTCTGATCAGGAAGTTAAACATTACTATACCAGTGATACCAAAGGCAGAAGGGACTCACGAGCGTAGTAGATTCTACGAGAGTCAAAGTATATGGTGAAGGGGAATGGAAGACCAGGATTGACGGTGTAGGTAAACCTGTAAAATTGCGTAAACTACATCTAGGGGTAAATGTTTGCGCAGCATTCCGAAGGAAAGCGACAGGAGAAATAATTGCTACTGTAGTAACAACCAACGATGTTAGTGATGACCAAGTATTCTCTGACTTGCTTGATGGAGTTGAAGATGAAATAGTACAAGTTTCGGGTGATGGAGCATACGACAAGTGCAAGTGCTATGAAAAAGCTAGTCACAAAGGAGCTAAAATCACAATTCCGCCACGAAAAAATGCGGTGATTTGGCAGCATGGCAACTGTAGAGGTACTCCCCATCCTAGAGATGAAAACCTTAGACGCATTGGTATCTGTGGGCGAAAGAAGTGGAAAGGTGAAAGTGGCTACCACAGGCGTTCTCGCTTCAGAAACTACAATGTTTAGACTCAAAGCTTTATTTGGAGGAAAGTTGAGAAGAGGATTATTTAACAACCAAGCGGTGGAGTTATTCATTCAATGCACTATACTTAACCCCATGATACATAATGGTAAACTCGAAAGTTATCAAGTAGACATCTAGTCTCCCCCTCTTGTGGGAGTAATTTGTGATTCCGGAACGGATCGCGGAGCGAATCGCAACTTTCATGCAACAAAGCCTAATACTGATGCTATCCAAATCTAATATTGCTTTCTCCTCCAAGAGCCATAGTTACTCTCAACTCTTTAGCAGAGTAAAAATATCTTTGATTCCTTCTGCTGTGTTTCCTCTAACTTTTTTGTATAGCAGAAGGAAGAAATAAGTAAGGAAAATGTTGCGTTGTTTGAGTTTTAAGCTTTTGATATGTCAAATTTAGTAATGGCTACTGCTATAACTATTCATTTTTAACTCATGGTAAAATGTAGTGAAATATACAACGAACTATAACCCGAAAAGATATAATTGAACAAATAATTAACCACAATTTTTTAAAGGTACATCTACTACTACATCTACTACTAAAAGTGGTTAATATTCCGGACAAAAAGCAGGGTGTAAAGAAAAATCAACAAGATGAAACACTTATGCAATTATAATGACTCAAGATATTGGTTTATATTCTAAATCTCCTCACCTTGTCAGAAGTGCTGGGCAACAAATTGTCTCGAAACGTAGTCGCTTGGTGCAAGCATTCACAATGATGCTACTGATCACTAGCTTAATTGGTATCAATGCTTATCGTGTAGTACAACTACAATTAGTTCAGGGAGAGTATAACCGCGAACGTGCAGAAAACAACCGCATTCGTCTAGTTCCAGTGGCAGCGAGTCGTGGTACAATTTATGACCGCAAAGGTAAAATATTAGCGGGTAACCAGCTGTCTCGCTCCCTATATTTGTGGCCTCAAGAATACTCAGCTGCAGAGTGGTCAGAAGTTGCAACCGAATTAAGTTCAATTTTAGACATTTCCGCTAGCGATATTATCAACAAATTAGAAGAATTTGGCTATGATTCACCCCTAGGAGTTAGAATATTTTCTAATCTCGATCCCACTACCTTCATAGCATTAGCAGAAAAAACTGGTGAAACACGAGGACTAGAAGTGCGTACTGAAAATATTCGCTACTATCCTAATGGCAGTTTAGCAGCTCATTTGATTGGATATACTGGCGAAGCAACCAAAGAAGAATTGATATCTAACCCCAAATACCCAATGGGAATGATTGTTGGTAAAATGGGGATAGAAAGTTCCGCAAACTCTACGTTGGAGGGAGTTTGGGGTAATCGTTTGATTGAAGTTGACGCTAAAGGTAACAAAATCCAGGAACTGGGAGCCAAAAATCCGACATCAGGCAAATCAGTCAAATTAACCTTAGATATCGATATTCAAAAAGCAGCAGAAAAAGCACTAGGAAACCGTCGGGGTGCGGCAGTTGCCATCAATCCCAAAACAGGGGAAATCTTAGCAATGGCAAGCGGACCTACATTTGACCCTAGTCTATTTACTGGTAAGATGACAACCTCAGAATGGCAACGTCTGCAAGGTGCAAGTAAGCCCTTTTTCAATCGTGCGCTCCAGGGTTATCCGCCAGGAAGTACTTTCAAAACAGTTGCTTCTGTTGCAGCACTCCAGTCTGGTAAGTATTCTCCTAACTCTAGAGTGAGAACTTATAATGCTGTCACTATTGGTGGCATTACTTTTAACGAACACAGTGGAGGTTATGGGTTAATTGGTTTTAGGGATGCTTTAGCTTACAGTAGCAATACATTTTTCTATCAAATGGCTGTGAATATTGGCCCGGAATTAATTTCTAAATGGGGGCGAGAGTTAGGTATTGGTGGCAGTATTGACTTAAAACTATTGGGTATAGATGGTAATCATGGCCAAATCCCCACTCCTAAACAAAAAGAAGAGATTTATGGAGAACCTTGGCATACTGCTGATATTGTGACTATGGGTATAGGTCAAGGTTTGGTATTGGTAACCCCCTTAGAATCATCAGTGATGGTCAGCACGATCGCTAATGGTGGGTATCGAGTAAAGCCTCATTTATTGGCATCTCAAACTGGTACTGCAGCTACTAAATCAGTCAAAATTGGTCTGAAACCTTCAACTATTAATACAGTGCGCGAAGGATTAATTGATGTTGTGAGGAAGGGTACTGGCTGGAGTTTGAATGATGGTACTATCCCACTATCTGGGGGTAAGACTGGCACTGTGGAACTTCCAGGACAGGCAGATAACGCGATGTATATTGGGTTTGCACCTGCTTATCATCCTGAAATCGCTGTAGCAATTGCAGTTGAGGAGGGTGGTTACGGTTCGGTGGGTGCGGCTCCAATTGCAAAAGCAATTTTCAATACTTATTTTGCCAATAAAGGAAAATAGTATAGCAGAAGGAAGAAGGAAAAGTGTTACCTTGTCTGAGTTTTCAGCTTTTGAACTGTCCGCGCTCTTTCCTTCGACTGCTATAATATCATGTCTGGTTGAATGCTTACACTTTGTACGAAGGAAGGCAGTTATGCTGAAGGCAGAAGGGAACAAAAGGCTAGAAGGAAGAAGGTTTTTCGCTAGCGTAAGCGGAACATAGTTCTATGCCACTATTATCCGGACATGATATAAATATATAGCAGGGAACACCGGATCTGGGAACAGCGGGAAAAACATTTCTCCTGATTTAGATCGTCATCAGCATAAGTCCTCACCTATCTGTCTATTGCTATATCTCTACTGAATTACTTAATAATAATTTTTCGTTCTCTGGTAGTGCTAGGGAACGAATTTTTATGATAACTGATATAGCACAAGAAAGTAAGAATAAGGAAAAGTGTTACCTTGTCTGAGTTTTAAACTGTTGAACTGTCCGCGCCCTTTGCTTCGACTGCTATACTATTTCTCAAAAATCATACTATATATCAGTTTTGAATTTGGTATAATTTCATGTCCGGATAATTATAGTACTACGCAAATATGTTAGGACATTCCTATATTCCCTATTCCCTGTTCCCTATTTCCTGTTCCCTTACAACTAAATTATTGTCTTAACCAAAAGACGTAGTGCTATAGTGATGAAAAAAACTTCCTCATTCTTCCTTCTTCTTTCTTCCCTCCTGAGTTCTGTACATCACTAATCCGACGGTTTCCCTACCTGAGTGCTGACTCCTCCGTCGTTTATTTATGAGTATTCAACCGGACATGATATAAATTTAGACTTCTTGTCAAAAAATCAATACTTCTAATGTTAGTTTAAAGTATATTCGTATAAAATATTTGGTAGTGAGGTTTATGGAGTTTTATCTGGTTAACCCTTGGATAGCTAACATTTGTTGGGTTCTCTGTTCTATATTGTTTGTGGAGCTGGTGCGAGATACTTATCATGTGGTTTCTCATGTTTGGTCACCTTTGTATAAATGGCACGGTTGGCATCATCGTGTTTTCCGTCCAGACTTGACTCCTGTCAGTACGGAAATTTATCAAAAAGCTACCTGGTATCACGATGTGCCAGAATCTCTAGTAATGTTGACTTTTAGTCTGTTACTCTGGGCACTAACTTTTGTTTGGATACCTTCTTATCATTGGGCTAATTTAGCAGGTGTTGTTTATACTTTAAGCTTCTTTTTTCCGGCGATCGCTCGTGCTACTGGTATTCCTCATGCTGACCAACTTACAGACCTAAATCATCTTCCCGGTGCATTCTCAGAGCCTCCTACTAATTGGTTTGTCAACCGTCCTTATCATTGGCGACACCACTTCGATAATCAAAATGCTTATTTTTGTGGCACTCTGAGTCTGGTAGATAAACTTATGGGTACAGCACTTTCTCTCAAAGGTAAAACTATTGCTGTTACAGGTGCTTCTGGCAGTTTGGGGCGATCGCTCCTCCAACATCTTCACAAAGCAGGTGCAAAAGTCATTGCCCTTACTTCTGGGAATCAAACTATTACCTTGAATATAGATGGTAAAGACTTAGAAATTAATACCATAAATTGGCAGGTAAGTCAAGAAAATAATTTAGCAGATTTATTTGAAAAAGTAGATATTTTAGTCTTAAATCACGGTATTAATGTACATGGGGAAAAGACAGCAGAAGCGATCGCTAAATCTTATGAAATTAATGCTTTTTCTAGTTGGCGAATGTTAGAAATCTTCCTCAAAACTGTGAGAACAAATTCTGATATTGCCTGTAAAGAAGTCTGGGTTAACACATCAGAAGCAGAAGTTTCTCCAGCTTTTAGTCCTCTATATGAACTCACAAAAAGAACCCTTGGAGATTTAGTTACCTTACGAAGATTAGATGCTCCCTGTGTCATTCGGAAATTAATATTAGGTCCGTTTAAAAGTAATCTTAATCCCATTGGAATTATGTCTGCGGATTGGGTGGCAAAACAGATAGTAAAATTAGCAAAAGCAGATGTTAGAACAATTATTGTCACAATTAATCCTTTAACTTTTGTAGCAATTCCTATCAAAGAATTTTTAGTTTCTACTTACTTTAAATTATTTACTTGTAAATAAATTTAGTAGGGGGGGTTTAGTCTTCAAACTATTCTGTAAAATGTAGGGTTTTGGTCTCCAAAGCCTTCCATTCTTATGAGGAGATTTTAATATATAGACTTTAAAGCCAGCTTTTATAGTAAAATTTAATTCTCACTCAATTAGTAAAGCCTTTATCTAGAACTAAAAAGAAGCAATAGCTGATAGCTGATAGCTGACGGCTGAATGCTTACTAAGCATTTAAAATTTCTTCTGCTGTTAAAGACAATTCTGGAAAAGTCAAAGACACAATTTTTTCATTACTTCTAAACTGAGTCATGTTATATTGACTTTCTTGATTTAAAATATAAACAAATACACTCGGAAATTTCGGCTTTCCCAAATATTTTCTCCCACCAATAGCTAAATAATAAACAATCCAATACTCTAAAATTCCCAAACTTTGATATTCCTCAAATTTATCAACATAATCATCTTCCCAATTAGTAGAAACTACTTCTACAGCTAATTGAATTGGTTCGTCTAAAGCAGCATAAGTAGCACGGTTAGCACGCCAAACATCCCGATTAATTACACTTACATCAGGTTTTCTTCCTTGTTCAATTTTATCTACAGTTAAAGTTTTAATTACTGCCGTATTTTTCACCACATAATTTAGATTCAGACGTTTAATTTCTTCTTTAAAAAAATCAGCGATCAAGTCTGCCACATCATCATGGTTCCTTGTCGCCCTCATTTCCACAATTTCTCCATTCACCAATTCATAAGACTTACCATTATCAGGATAATTCTCTATAAATTGGTCAAAAGTTAATCTTTGTTTTGTTATTGTGTCCATAGTTGACTATTTGCGTTTAAGTAAGCATTCAGCTATTAGCATTTCCTACGGAATGCTGCGCAAACAGCAATCAGCTTTTGAACTTATGCAAGTAATAACTGAGGTTAGGTTAAGTAAATAGGCGTTAAAATTTGTCGCTATGTAACAAAATGTAAAGAACCTCTGAATTCAACTGTTTGGAGGAGCTTGGAGTTAGTATACAAATCTTAATATAGCTAGGATTTTCTATACTTACCTACTAGACTGACACAGCTAAAACTGTGCATTAGCTTTTAACTTGAAAATTCTGACTTTTGAATGCATGACTTTTGACTTTTGAATTGAATCTAATGCACCATTTAAGGTGTGTCAGTCCACTACTTATAGCCAATTTCATTGGAGTCAGAATTCCCTTCTGCCTTCTGCCTCCTGCCTTCTGCCTTTCCTGATAATATTGACTTCTTTATCAATTATAATAAACCATCATTAATCCCATCATCCATCTGAGATAACATTGTCTGTATTTCAATATTCGACTCCTCAACTTCCATTTCTATCGAATCAAAAGTTGGCTGTACAACGAAAGGTAAAGCTGCTCCTATCAATCCTCTTTTAATCCTTTCTGGAGTCTCTGAAAATAAAACAAATAAAGGATAAATTTCCTCAGCTTCTTGAGAATAAATGTGTTTATAACCTTGAGGCATTACCCATTCATATTCCTTATCTAATAAAATCTGAGTTTGTCGCCAACGACTAAGTAGATCGGAAAAGTCTTCCTGGGGTCTATAAATAAAAATAAAAATTTCTGCTCCTGTCTTAACCTTCCACTCAGGGTCGCACATAAAAATTCCTAGATCGCAAGGCAAATTAACAGTTTTTCCTGACTCATTACCATGTTTTCGTAAACGAATAATAGGTAGAGGAATAACTATTAAACTATCTTCTGGACGACGCATACTGGGAAGCATTTCTAAGTATGGTCTATGTTGTTTAAGTAGTGCAATTGTTGCTTGTGAATTACTATATTCTGCTAGTAATGCTTCGTAATCTGATTTTTTTATAACCATAATAATTTTAATATTTTCTTATATTTAATATAATGTCCGGTAGCATCCGTATTAGCTCAGTACAGGACAAAAGTTGTCAAAAGGGTGAGAGAGAGGATTTGATGGAAATTACCACAACTTCAACAAACCCTCATGGAACAGATTAACCAACTTCGAGCCAAATTGCGACCCCATCTGGGATGGCATGGGGCAAGACTGTCCTTCGTTGCCATGTTCTTCATAGCCCTGTTTCGAGCCAAAACAGTAAACCTGGCTGAATTAGCGATCGTGTGTGGAGGAGAGGTAGAAACTCAGTCCCATTACAAGTCGGTTTTAAATCCACTCTTGCTAGCCACCGATATATTGTAGAACGTCCCACTTTATAGATTCTGGTGGCCGATAAAATACTTCCTCCGTTTTCAATATACTCAATGACTCTTGTTCGTAAATCTACACTGTAAGACATTCTTGAAATTATTTATTCTGGTTTATATTTGACTCTTTATACTGTACCACTCTTATTCAGAATGACTATATATCATGTCCGGTTGAACAGTTATAAAATAAATCAGGACGGAGGAGTCAGGAGGACCGAGTCAGGAGGGAAGAAAGAAGAAGGAAGAGGAAGAACAGGAGAAAAATGAGAAAAAGGAGAAAGTTTTTTTATTACTAATTATCCGGACATGAGATTATACCAAGCGTGAAAAAAGAATGTTACGAATAGTAAGAGGAATAAAAAGATAAATGCAGGATATCTCCTTTGACAAAGCGGTCGTTAGCGCAGCTTCCCGAAGGGTGGGATGGCGTTCGCTACCGCAAAGCTTTCCGTTCCGGAATGCTACCGCAAACGCTAACAGCGGAGCGGGTCTGCACTCTTCGGGTCTCCTCGCCATATCCAATCGACCAAGAGAGCGGTGCGACCCCGCGACGACGACAGTCGCACCTGGTAGCGCACCAAGAGAAAAGAATGATTCCCGACCTGAAAAATGGTATTGAAGCTATTCCCGTGTGACTTGTGACTCGGTCCGACTGAGTTACCCTCCCAGGAGGGGTTAGGGGTGGGTTGACTCCTAAGAAATATCCTAGCTATTTGTAGCAAATATTTATTAATTTGGTATTAGATAACTTTTTGAGATTTTTCTTGAGTTGTTTTGAGGCATTAATCTTTTCTCCATTGCTCAAAGTTGCAAATTTACTAACACCTAAGTCAACGCCAATAAAATTATTAGTTTTAGGCAATGATTCAGGATTAATTTCTACAACAAAACTAGTCAAATAACGGTCGGCACTATCTTTGATTATAGTTACTGATTTAGGAGTTACAGGCAATGGTCTTAACCAAACTATTTGAATTTTACCTACTTTTGGTAGATAGATTTTATCTTGACCAACTTTGTAATTAGCTCCTACAAACCTAGCAGATTGTCTATACTTTCTACTTTTGAATTTAGCAGGTTTAACTTTAATACCTTTGCGTTTACCAGTACAACTATCAAAAAAGTTCTTATATGCTTGGTCTAAATCTTTGAGAGACTGCTGCAATGAAGTAAAAGCCACATCTTTTAAGCAAACTAATTCTTGTTAAGCTTGAGTTATGAATTGTTTGGTTCAGTCAACATAATTAGGTTTCTTTTGATGATTAGCATAAAGTTGATTACAATATAGCTAATGACTGTTTCCAAACATATCGGCAACAGCAAAATAGTTGATTTAATTTAGTTATTTGAATATGATTAGGATATATCCTATATTTCTATCTTTATTTCAATTTTTTCTACCTATTGCTAACCCTAAAACTTAACTGCGTAGCAGTATTTTATACTATTATTATACCATGATTGATTTGTTAGTTGTAGTTGGCATTTATCCAGGAGTCAAATTGAAAATTATCCTGCGGGTTTTCTACCAACTTGATAGATAAATATTTTAAGACCAAATTGTAGGGGTTTTCACATAAACCAAAGCATTCTCCTACTCCTTACTCCCTAACCAAAAATAATTTTGTAGTCTACTTAAATAAAAAACACTGTAAGAATAAATAAAAAACTTCAAACTCTTACCGAATAATTAAGGTTTAAAGCCTCTCCTTTAAAGGAGAAAAAAGTGGTCGATCTTCGGAGTTTCCCGTAGGGTGGGATGGCATTAGCGTTAGCGTTTGTGCAGCATGACCATAGGAAAGCTCCTCTGTAAGAGGTAGTGGATCTGTCAACAGCGGGTCTCCTAGCAATATCCAATAGACCAAGAGAAGAAAAAATTTTCACCCTCCGCATTAATCCTCTTCTTTTCAAGGAGAAGTAATTGTTAATTATTAATTATTAATTATTAATTGTTGAACCATGTTTCCATATCCCTAAATTCCCAGATATTTTTTTCACAAATTAAATTGAACTACTATTGAACAAAGTCAGAAGTTATTGTTATAACAGGAATTTTGAGCAAATATCCAAAAATATTTGGCCTTAAAAGGCGGGGTTTTAGACCCAATTATTTTGATAAAAATTCCCTTATCTTTATTGAATCTTTAATGACTACTTAGTAAAGATTTAACAGTAGTAATCATCTTTTCAATATTCAAAGGCTTACTAAGATAAGCTGATGCACCAGCATTAATGCATACTTCTCGATCGCCACTCATTGCCATAGCAGTTACAGCAATTACTGGTACAGACTGCCATGTCGGATGAGCTTTTATTCTTCTAATTAATTCTAACCCATCAACTTCTGGCAACTGAATATCCATCAAAATTAAATTAGGTAAATTTGGAGGAGTAACTAGAGAAGAATTAATTGTATTCAACATAGTTTTACCATCACTAATCAACTCAACAGTATAGCCCTCCAACTCCAATACTTCAGAAATTAAAAGTTGGTTATAAGGTTGATCTTCAACAATCAAAATTCGATAATTTTTTTCAGATTCTCGTCTTTTTTCAGCAATTTTTCCAGAAAAGACTTGAGAACTTTCTTCAGCTTCAAAATTAACAATTAACTCCTGTTGCATCTCTGTTAATGGCAACCAAACACGAAAAACACTACCTCTACTAACCTGAGAACTTAAAGAAACAGTACCCCCATGTAATTCAGCCAATTTTTTAGTCAAAACCAAACCCAAACCCGTACCTTCATGTCTCCTAGATAAAGAAGAATCAACCTGCTGGAAAGGACTAAATAAAAATTTCCATCTATCTTCAGGAATACCAATTCCAGAATCTTTTACCTCTAAACATAAATAAGGAGTGCTAGGATTAATCGGAGAATAATCAGGTCGATAATCACCTTGAATTTGACTACCATAAGCTAAACGTCCGCTAAGTTTAACTTGCCCTACCTCTGGTGTAAACTTAACAGCATTAGACAATAAATTAATAATTATTTGTCTTACACGACGTTGGTCTAGAAAAACTTTAGATAAACGATAATCTAATTCTAGAGATAAAGCTAACCTTTTTTTATCAGCTCGTGGCTGAATCATTTTCAAACAGTCAGTACAAAGTTCGTGAATATTTACTGACTCTAAATTTAGCTCTGTTTTTCCAGCTTCAATTTTGGATAAATCAAGAATATCATTAATTAACTGTAGTAAATGCTGACCACTTTTTTGTATTAGTCGAACTTGATGAAGTTGGCGATCGCTTAACTGCCCAGATGTTTGTCGCTGTAGTAAATCAGAAAACCCTAAAATACTATTAAGTGGAGTTCTCAACTCATGGGACATAGAAGCTAGAAACTCTGACTTTAACTGAGAAGAACGCTCTAATTCCTCATTAATTTGCCGTAGATGTTCTTGAGACTGTGCCCTTTCTATGGCCACTCCTAGAGTGCGACAAGCTGCAAATAACATATCTTTTTGAGGAGCTTCTTGTAGTTTTTGTAGATTACGAGATTCTAGAGTTAAAACACCAATAATTGTCCCATCTGTGGCAGGAATGGGAAAAATTCCTAATTGACCAATAGCGGGATTACAAAATCCTGGTATAGCTTGAGGGTGAGAAGCATAATCTTCAACATACATAGGTTTACCACTTTCAACTACTTGCCACAAAAGTCCTTGGCCATAAGGAATGCCCTGTTTCAACAAACCTTCCATTTCTATTACTGCAGGTTCACCATAAGTAGCGACAAATTGAGAAGTAATTTGATTAGATATTGGCTCTGCTTGACGATTTTCTCCTTCTCCGCTAATAACTTTGACATCTCCAAAAGCAGCATTCATTACCTCTACCAAATAATTCAGAGCAAATTGGGCAATTTCTCTTAAGCTGTCTGAGTATTGCAGTCGTTCGTTGAGACCCAAGAGAAATCTTAATCTCCTCAATTCAGCATTAAGGGTATTTTGGGACTTTTGATGGGCAGTCACATCTCGAAAAGTGAACAGATGTCCCCCATCTGATGTGAGAGTGCAGTCCACATTAAGAAAAATATGGTTAGCTTGTTCTATATCTAGGAATAGACTTTCTGTTTCTGTGTTGAGTAGACAGTCTTTGAGCTGTTGACATTGTTTTGTTGACCAATAACCTTGAGCAACTATTTCGGCAAATATAGTATCACAATGAGGCTTTAGAGCAAGCCACTCTGGCAATAGTCCCCAAATTTCAGCTAGTTTTTGATTAAATAAAATTAAGTGATGGGATTTATTAAATAGGGCAATAGCATTATCTATTTGGTTAAGGATAAGTTCTTGCTCTTCCTTTAACCTCTGTAAATCTATTTCAAAATTCTCCATTTTTATGACTTATTATTTTTTCCATTTTTAATTGGACAAACAGGCAAGTTTAAGTTTCTTTACATAAAGAAACAAAATCTTCTACTATTGAAGAGTGATAGCAATTAGATTGTGTGTGTGATCTTCAGCACACTCAAATAATTTTGTCGATCTATTGTTGAAATAAATATTAATAATATATAAGTAGAGAAAGTTTGATTAAATACTCATTTGTACTAAGTAGATAGACACGAAAAATCATCAGTATGTAATCAAAAGTCAAGTCTTTCAAAAACTTTTCCCCTTCTACATTCTGACTCCTGCCCTTCGTCTGATTATAATGATAAATTTTAATGCCGACCTACTTAACGCTAATCAACTTGTTAGTATTTTGTTGAAAAATTATTTTAAATAAGTAGGTGAGCATAAATAAACGTAATATTAGAGGGCGGATTTTTAGAACTCGATCGTGCTTAAGTCAAAGCTTTCGGTTAAACTCGCCCCTACAATTTTTTTAACTTTAATTAGACATACCTACTTATAACTATTAAATAAAATACAAAACTAACTTGTCGCTGCCATGACCACTAACATCAAATTTCAACCTTTAACTTTACTGTTAAAATACTATACAAATACTGAGTAAATTTACAAAACCAAAATAGTACTTATGGATAGCCAAGACCTTGCCAAATATATAGAAACAACTAACAGCATTTCTAAGCCTTGGCTATTGATACAACTTCGGATTCAAAAATTGAAAGAGCGTCCTGTAGAACTTTCTCCTGAAGAATATACTAAAAAATTAGCTGATATTCATCAAGATTTAATGAATTTAGGAGAGTGGTGGGTTGGTATTGAAGATGAAGTTTTTGGTGTAAAATAATGAAAAATTATCAGCTGTTTTGCATTTAAACCATATATTCAATGATCAAGTAGGGACCAATGGCTATTTGTCCCTACTTCCCAAATTAATTAGTAATATTATTTTTCCAAATTGGTATTAGATTGTGTGAAAATATCTGCCAAAAAGGAAAGAATATATCCGAAAACAAGGTTGAAGAAGAAAGAAGTGGATGGAGACTCAAACTCCAACCAATTGTAAAAACCTTGTAGACAGCGGGGTATTAAACCCAAAAGAAAAGGATAAGAGTTTCCGACTTTTGATATGTTTTTTTGATTTTTTATAGATGATTTAGGATTGCTATATATCCGGTTTACCGAATAATTAATAATTAATAATTAATAATTAATAATTCGCGCCTTGAAGCCTCCCCTTTTAAGGGGAAAAAAACGGTCGTTAGCGCAGCTTCCCGAAGGGTGGGATGGTGAGGTCTCCTCGCCATCCCTCGACCAAGAAAAGAAATAATATTTCCTTATATTCAATCAAGAGCGGTTTTAACCAGAGGTAATTATCAATTATCAATTATCCATTATCCATTAATGAAATAGATTATTCATGGAGATAAGCAACAGCCAATCTGGAAAAAGTTATAACTCTAATTTAGTAAACCGGATTTTGTATTACATACTAACTTTCAAAGTGAACTATAAATCTGCTGCTGTATTTTCTAAGCATAAAAATCAGGCAAATTTAAACTATTTTTCTTAACTTCATTGTTTGTCAATCTATCTTTCACCAATGAATTGAAGAATACTAATTTTTCTCTCAATCTGGAAAAGTTCGCTTTAATTCATCAATCAAGTCATCAATCTCTTCTAGAGCTTGATTAATATCAATTCTGAGTGTACCCAAATCTGGTTTTTCTAGCAGTTTAACTAGAGATTCTCGCTTGCTCTCAATATTAGCCACTCTTGCTTTGATTATCTGTGAGTCCATTTGAAATTCCTGATATACTCTTGTTAATACGATATTTTAGTTTAACTCAATAGTTAGATCTATAAATCTCAACAATCTCTGGTTATTGAAAAGGAATTATCATAGATACTAGATACTAAAAATGTCTAATTTAGATCCAGAAAAGGAAGCTAAGACAGTTGATAAAGCAATGTTAAAGCAAATTGATTCCCTCAAAAAAGAGGATGAAAGATTGTACAATATTTTAGCAATAGATGTTTGGGCACTAGCAAAAACAATGGATGAATTTCAGCCTGGATTTTGGGCAGCTTTTATGAAAAATAGAGATAAAGCTTTGAAAAAATTTATGGCTGATACAGTTAAAAATAAACAAAAAAATGATCGTAGTCCACCTTTTCTTCATTAATATATACTGAAGAGTATCTAGGCAAAGTTAGATAATTGACTTAGTATTTAATATATCTCCATACCCCTGAATTTTTCACTCTTTCAAGTAGATTTTTGGAGACATCAATCAATAAGTAAATATAGATTGAAACTTAAATCATTTATTCAATATTGAAAATTACTAGAATATACCTCATTACAGAAGTTAATCTTAAATATTTTTTATACCTCTATTCCTTGTTTGGTGTTCCCGACTTTAAAAGAAGTATAAAATAACTAAAATAATAGTTGACCTCGAAGTCATAATGAGGGTAAGATACACTTAGCAATACTAAAATTCTAGTTACAGAATTTATAAAAGCAAGAAACTGACTATCTATATATTATAATATTTTCTCTTTTTAAAGATATGCTAGGTAAAACTTCATTAGCAACAGTAGGATTAATTGTAGGTGGAATTATTTCTGTGATTGGAACAGCAGCTTACTTTACCAATCATCCCACACTTAATTTAGCAGGATTCTTCTACGGAATCCCGCTGCTTCTAGGAGGACTTGCTCTCAAAGCTGCTGAACTTGAACCAGTAACTTTTACACAACCAACTACCAAAGAAATTGTAACTCTCAGAGAAAAACAAGCTACTCCCATCCAAAATCAATTACGCAAAGATGTGACTCGGTATAGATATGGCCAAAAAGTACATTTGGAAGAATCTCTTAATCTCTTAGGTTTAAGTCCCACAGATGAAGAAACACCAATACTTAAGGGATTAAGGGAAATAGATATTAATGATAATTATGCCTTAGTGCTGGAATTTTCTTCTCCGTCAATTCCGTTAGATACTTGGCTTCAGAAACAAGATAAACTATCCAGTTTTTTTGGACCAAATATCAAAGCAGAGGTAAATCAACCTACAGAAGGAAAGATTGACTTAGTTCTGATAACTACTCCAGAAGTATAAAATTATCAGGTAGTTGTACATAGTAATGGTAGAAGGAGATAGGGAGATGGGTCGATGGGTCGATGGGTCGATGAGTCGATGGGGAGTGGAAAAAACTGTGAGTAGGAAAGAAACCGAAATATATCCTTTCTCTTGGTCAATGGGATATGGCGAGGAGACCCGAAGAGTTACAGAGTTGCTCCGCTTTATATGATGTTGCGGAGCAAAACGCCATCCATCAACCGCTTTCTTTTAATTGGATCTGAGGTAATCACAGCTAGCTAATATAATTAGGTAATTTGTCCCCAGTTCAATCAATACTATTGGTACTTACACATTTTCTGGCAAAAAAATGCCTAAGAGTCGTCTGCATAAGGGAACTACGTCAATGGCCGAAAAATGCCTGGAACCCGTGCTTGTGAAAGAATTATACCTTTTTGACGTAAAACTCTCTACCTGTATATATTTGAGACTATTTTATAGCTCTATTTTGTGTAAGTCCCACTATTACGGTTGCAGCACTGCCAATTATTATAGCGGTTTTCACAAAGGTAGACTACAGACAAAATATAAGTATGTTTTAAGTTGAATAAGTTACAGACCTAACAGCTATATTCTATGTTAATGAAAACCGCTATAAATATATAATCTTTAATATTTAATCAAAAATCAATTGATATTTTGTAGAAAATATTAACTTTATTTTCTGGTGTAGAAGTATTTTCAAAAAGTAATCTTTTAGATAGTTGCATCGGCAAGTTGATGAAGAAAATATTCTTTTAAAAGTCGTCAAAAGTAGCAAAATTAATCAGCTTGCATAAAACTCACAAATAAAGACCTGCTTTTGAATCAATTAACAGTGAACGGGTTGATAATGGGTTAGTTAAATAGTTATTAGGCAAAAGTTTTCAGTTATTAGCAAGTAGTTCAGCATTGAAACTGTATCTCTCAAATTTTAGCTAAAAGAAGTCATATCCTTATACCCGATACTCCCTATCCTAATCCACCTCAAACACTTAAGATTAAATCTGTTTAATTAGCAAAAAAATTGTCTATTGGAGTTGGAAACTTATAACTGTTAACTTTTAAATAAATAGTGGGAGTCAATTACAAACCGGTTAAAAACATTAACTGATAACTGATAAAACTTTGTTCCGCATACCCGATACTCCCTATCCTAATCCACCTCAAACACTTAAGATTAAATCTGTTTAATTAGCAAAAAAATTGTCTATTGGAGTTGGAAACTTATAACTATTAACTTTTAAATAAATAGTGGGAGTCAATTACAAACCGGTTAAAAACATTAACTGATAACTGATAAAACTTTGTTCCGCTACACGAAAGAGAAAATGTTATTGAAAAAATTCCCTTAGAGCTGATTTGTCAACTTAGCTGTTTGCGCAGCATCTCCGTTGGAAAAGTCTTATACTACCTAGCTTTTAATAATTTGGGATTTACTGGATAAAAACTCGCCAAGCCTAAATATAGCAAGGAATTTAGCCTCTTAATATTTACTTGATAAATCAGCTCTTAGCTGGGGGGTGGATATATTAGAAATGAATAAACATCTTATGGTAGGAACTTACTTTTCCAAACGCACCACATACCATTGTATAAAATTACCATTGCTTAATTCATATTCACAATAGGTATCTCTTAGTTGTTGAGCTTGAGCATCTAGAGAAGATAACTTTTGTAAATCTCTAGGTAAATCATGTTGTTGTTGAGCTAGAATAAGCCGCAATTTTTCTAGTATTTCTAAACCTGTCATCAACTGCTCAGGTTTATTTGGTTCTAAGACGACGTAGTTTTCTTCTTGGTACATAAGTGAATTAGGCATTTTTAGAACGAAAATAGTTGAGTGTGACTAATACTGAAAATTCTATAATCAAGAAAAATCAAATACCGTATGTTTTCAAGGCGAAAAAAATATAAGTGACACAAGGAATCATTATAAGGTTGACAAAATACGGTTATATGAGAGTATAATAAAAGACTAATGAGTTACTTGTAAATTAATGGTAAATTATTATAAATGCTAAAAATAAAAAGATTAGTAAAAATAAACATATAGTGAATTATCAATAAATAAAATTAAGCAAACAACATTCCTAATTATGAGATTAAAGGAATATTTAATACAGTAACTCTATTCAAATAGTAGCTATTAGCAACTTTAAAATGATAACTCCATCTCAAAATTTAGCACACAAAGAGCAAAAACCTTCTAAGGTAGAAGGTATAAAAGAAAATAGTAACTTTTTACGGGAACCCCTAGCAACTCAACTGCTGGAAGATACAACACACTTTACTGAAGAAGCTATTCAAATACTCAAATTTCACGGTTCTTACCAACAAGATAACCGGGATAATAGAGTGAAAGGGCAAGAAAAAGATTATCAAATGATGCTTCGCACTAGAAATCCAGGTGGCTTTATTCCGCCACAACTTTTTCTCACCTTAAATCGTTTATCTAATGAATATGGTAATGGTACACTTCGTGTAACAACCAGACAAGGTTTTCAGTTGCATGGCATCTTAAAGAAAAATCTGAAAACGGTTATATCATCTATTATAAATAGTATGGGATCGACTTTAGGAGCTTGTGGGGATCTTAATAGAAATGTAATGTCTCCTCCAGCTCCATATAAAAACCGTCGCGAATATGAATATGCAAAAGAATATGCGAATAAAATAGCAGATTTATTAACACCACAGACAGGTGCATATTATGAAATTTGGCTAGACGGGGAAAAAGTAATTAGCGCAGAAGAACATCCTGAAGTAAAAGCTGCTAGACAACTTAATAGTAATGGTACAACATTTACTAATAGTGAAGAACCTATTTACGGTACTCACTATATGCCAAGAAAATTTAAGTGTGCTGTAACAGTACCAGGAGATAACTCCGTAGACCTATACACTCAAGATGTTAGCCTCGTTGTAATTACCAATGAAGCAGGAGAACTAGAAGGGTTTAATGTTTTAGCAGGAGGGGGTTTAGGTAGAACTCATCGAAAAGAAGAAACCTTCCCTTGCTTGGCCAAAGAAATCGGATATGTGGCCAAGGAAGATATTTATGAATTAATCAAGGCTATAGTCGCAACTCAGAGAGATTATGGCGATCGCAGCAACCGTCGCCATGCCAGAATGAAATACTTACTCCATGACTGGGGATTAGAAAAATTTAAGGCCAAGTTAGAAGAATACTTTGGTAAATCCATTGCCCCCTTTAAACCTTTACCAGAATGGAAATATTTGGACTTTCTGGGATGGCATCAACAAGGAGATGGCAAGCTATTTTTAGGAATTTCTGTAGAAAATGGTCGTGTTAAAGATGAAGAATCATTTCAGCTAAAAACAGCACTGCGGAAAATTGTTGAGTTGTTTCAACTACCTATGTTGTTAACACCGAATCACAACATAATTCTCTATGAAATTCAACCACAGCAGCAACAAGCAATAGAACAAATTCTGGCTCAACATGGTGTCAGGAAAGAAAAAGATATTGACCCCTTAGTACGCTACAGCATGGCCTGTCCAGCTTTGCCAACTTGTGGACTAGCAATTGTCGAATCAGAAAGGGCCTTACCTGGTATACTGGGACAAATTCGGTTATTGTTGGACAAGGTGGGACTAGAACAGGAGCATCCTGTGATTAGAATGACAGGATGTCCCAATGGTTGTGCTAGACCCTATATGGCCGAATTAGGATTTGTCGGTAGTGCTCCTGATGCTTATCAGATTTGGTTAGGGGGTTCACCCAATCAAACACGACTGGCAAAAACTTATGTTGACAAATTACATATCAATAATCTGGAAGCTGAGTTGGAATTGATATTTATCTATTTCAAACAACAACGCCAACCAGATGAGAGTTTCGGCGATTTCTGCAATCGTGTTGGTATTGAAGCCATCCGTCAGTTCGTAACCAACTATCAATCTAGTTTCTCAATGAATACAGATATTAACAATTCAATGTTGACCTCAACCAACTCTGAAAATAATACTCCAGTAGTTACTAATGTTACTGAAGCAACTCCAGAAACTAAACCTCAAGAAGAAGGGGTAACTACAAATCAAGAAAATAATCAGGAAACGAATCTGATTAATAATCCAGTAAATTCACCCGTTAATTTTGATAGTACTCCGCCAGTAACTACATCAACAGTAAGTGAAACCCAGTCAGTAAATACTTCTGTATCTGGCGAAGTGGCAAATACTACTACAACACCATTTCCTGCTGTGGGTGAAGAAGCTAGTCAATCCACCCCTTCTAGTTTTGGTCAAGAGGTTAGTCAACCCACCCCTTCTAATTTTTCTCCAGAAACTGGTCAACCAACCGCTTCTAGTTTTGGTCAAGAGGTTAGTCAATCCACTCCTTCTAATTTTTCTCCAGAAGCTGGTCAACCACCCTCTTCTAATTTTTCTCCAGAAGCTGGTCAACCACCCTCTTCTAATTTTTCTCCAGAAGCTGGTCAACCACCCTCTTCTAATTTTTCTCCAGAAGCTGGTCAACCACCCTCTTCTAATTTTTCTCCAGAAGCTGTTCAACCAACCCCTTCTAGTTTTGGTCAAGAGGTTAGTCAATCCACTCCTTCTAATTTTTCTCCAGAAGCTGGTCAAACAGCTCTTCCAGAGAAGCCAAAAGATACCAGTAAAATGCGACATCGGGTTAGCGTTAGAGATGAAATCTATACCAAACTAAAAGAAGAGTCAAAGCGTCAGGGTAAACCAGTAGTTCAATTAGCAACTGAAGCAATTGCAGAATACCTGGAGAAAATTAGGAATAACGAAAGCTTATCTGCTGCTGATGAAACTAATTTTAAGCAAGAATAGTTAATAGATTATTTCACTCCAAGAAATTGAAAAGTTGTGGGAGATAAGGGGTAGTAATTGTCCTCTAATTCAAAATTCGAGGTAGATGAAAAACCCCTCCCACCTAAACAGTTTTTCAGTATTTCTAGGCTGAAAATTATGATGTGGTAGTGAATCTGAAATATCAATTTCAATTAGCTGTAATGAATTTACTACCCAGTCATATAACTTGATAGTAGGTTAAAAATATGATGTGGTAGTGAATCTGAAATATCAATTTCAATTAGCTGTAATAAATTTACTACCCAGTCACATAACTCGATAGTTAGAACTATTCAAAAATACCGATTTTGGCACAGTAGCATGAGGGTTTCAGAACTTTTTCTGGAGATGTTTATTGGCATTGTCTGGTAACTAACTCAGCTTCTGAAAATTTACTTGATTAGGAATTACGCAATACAACCGACAGGGTTTGCGCAGCAGTCCGGAACGGATAGCAATCTCAAATCCTAGTTTTTCGTACCTCGTGCTTAAGTCCTGTTGATAAATCAGCTTAGATTTAATAATAGACATCTGGTTGAAACTAAGTTTTTGCTCAAGTATTATGTCAAGTCCGGATAATAAGCAATAAAAAAACCTATCTTCTTACACAGAGCAAATCTCCTAATTATCCCTACTCCCTACTCCCTTATTTATAAGTATTCAACCGGACATGATATGACAAAGGTTTGAGATTAATTATCTTTTCCCTTATGGGTTTAATACCCCACCGTCTACACGGTGCTTAAAATTGTTTGGGATTCTAACCCCAAACAATTTTCCCTTCTGCCTTCTGCCTTCTGCCTTCTTCAATAGCAGAAGTCTAATAGACATCTCCAATAATCAAAAATCAAATTAATTATTGTACATAAATCATTAATTATTTCCGCCTACTCCCTCTTTTATAGAGATGTCTAATGTAAGAATAACCAAGTTTGAACAATTAAATTTTTTTCTAGATATGGCTAATTTGCAAAGATTAGCGATCGCCCCCCACCAAATTGAGCGACAGAAAGTATATCTAAATCCTGAACAACAGCATTACTTAAGTCGAGTGTTGCGACTAGGGGAAGGAGACCAATTTATTGTAATGAATGGTCAAGGTAATTCCTGGTTAGCGAAACTTGAAACAGAAACCTCTAAAAAAAGTACAATCAATGCAATTTTAGAGAAAGAAATTTTTATTCAAAATGAACTACCAATAGACCTGATTCTAATTTCTGCCTTACCCAAAGGAAATAATTTTGATGAAATTGTTAGGCAAAGTACAGAATTAGGAGTTACTCATATTTTGCCAGTTATAAGTTCTAGAACTTTACTAAAACCTAGTCCGCAAAAGTTGCAAAGGTGGCAAAAAATTGCCCGTGAAGCTGCTGAACAATCAGAGCGTCAAATAGTTCCAATAATCAGAGAAACTATGGAATATTCGGCAGCTTTATCATTATTCGATGGTCAAACTTTATCTAATTATTACAAATATATATGTGTCGCTCGTAATAACTACTCTTCTTTACTTGAGAATTTATTAGATAATCAACTGCCAAAATCAATAGTAATAATTACAGGTCCGGAAGGAGGTTGGACTAATGTGGAAATAGAAGCAGCGATCGCCACAGGTTTTCAAGCAGTTTCTTTGGGTAAACGTATTCTCAGAGCAGTTACAGCTCCTTTAGTTGCATTGTCTCTAGTTGCTGCTGTATTGGAGAAAAGAAAAGTATAGAAGCCTGATGGAATATGAGTCAGCGGTATGTACTTTTAGCTACTTAAGTCAGGAAGACTGACTCAGAAGTCACGAAATTTAGGACTGACAATAGAGGAAAAAGCGAATGGGACCCTGCGACGACGACAGTTCGCTTGTGGAACGCTGACCAGGAGAGGGAACGCGCACCAGCAGGTAGAAAAATGGGTAGTTCTCCTCCCATGGTATACGAAAACAAGGGATGCCTGCCATGGGAGCAAGATGGTTCCGCTACGCGATAAAACTACGTTACGCTAGCGCGATAGAACTCCGTTCCGCTACGCGAACGCACTTATACTGACTAACGAACTTTTTTTCATTTTAATAAGCACCAACGCAGAGCGAGCAACTTACCTCAAAAATACACGAAAATTTCTTCACAAGCAACCACTCTGTAATTCTTATGTATCAAGACTTTGAATAAATGGCCAAGAAAACCCTGATCGCACTCAAATTACCCCCATTTTTCGCCCTAAATAGCTCATTTGAACTTTTTTGGGAAAATTGAGTTTAAATTCCAAATGTATTGAGTAATATTCTATAATTTTAATTTATGAGTTATTTTTTTTACCAATTCAGGACTTATGCAAAGGCAGTATATATAGTGTGTTGGTCTGTTAGGCTAAGTCTGACACACCCTACTAATAGCGTTAATGCGTAAGGACTGCAATTATTAAACCTTAAAAAGCTTTACAGATAAAGCTTTTCAGAAGAAAAAACAGGAAGTATATTTTCTATAGATGTTTAATTTTGACACTCCACGGACTAAAGTCGCGTGGATTCTTAAGGCGAATAAATTTGACGTGAGGAAAGTCCGTCAAATTTTACCCTTAATGGCATAGCCAAAGATGCCTCTAGTCTGTCTGGGGTAAACCCATTCAGGTTACTTTTGACTCCAATATTTGCAGCACCATTACAGTCAGCATTTATCAATTTTCCTTGCTTAGTTTTATACAAACCACGTTGAATTCGTTGGCCACTAAAACTATATTCATTAGGATTATCGGCATTGTAAACAGGTATTTTATCTCTGTCTAAAAAACTAGCCTTGGAAGTATAAGACTCCTCAAGTTCAGTGTAAATTAACCCATACCTATCACACATAGCTTTTAGTTTAAATCTAAAAATGTTGTGTGGTATTTGCACAAACTTTTGGTTGTTTTTTTTACCTAGATTGATACTTTGTTTTATTCGGTGATTTACACCTACAACAATAGTAAATATCTTGTTTTCTCTACACCAGTTGATTAGATATCTAGCTGCTTTATTCAGGTAATCTCTAATTTTATTGTTCCGATTTACTGTAATGCTAATTTGCTTTTTGGTTAAACCTTTGATGCCTTGTTTATCCTTTAATGACTGCAATCTAGAATTTTCCTTGTTGTACCACTGGTTCATTGATTTCAGTTTTCTACCGTCTAAAATAAACGATGACCCAATATTTGATACACAAGTTGCTAGATTATTTAACCCCAGGTCTATTGCTAGTGCATTGTCAGATTTTACTACTTTCTGTGGTTCAACTTCAGTAATAAATTCCACTTCAAAAAATCTAGCATCATATCTAGGAATTATTCTAACTTCCTTCAAGTTTTTACCTACTAATCTTTGAGGAAATGGAATTTTAACAGCACCATATTCAGCTTTAAATTTTCTTGACATTGGGATATTAAAATACCCATTTATTACCTTAATTCGAGGTATGATTAAAGGAAAATATCCTGATTTTTTGAGGTATCTAGGTATTGGTATTTGTTCCCAAGGATATAGACTTTCCTGAGCTTTCTGGTAAAAGTTGAAAAATGACTTAAAAGACCTATCTACCACTTTTAAAGTTTGCTGTGCAATATCAGTTTGAAGTAGTTGGTAGTTTTCGTTATCTTTGCAGTAATGGTAGTTTGATTCATATCTCAGGTATCTGCCTTCAGAAAAATAGAACTGTCGTACAGAATAAAGCCCTACGTTGTACATATTTTTAGATAATCTGCACAATTGCTTTAAGGCTTTAAACTCCTGGCTAGACAGGTTTCTAATTTTGTTCTTTTGGGTAAGATACATAATTATTTTTCGCTGTATCATAGATATGATCGCGAAAACTCCTAGAGATGTCAACGTGACTACAGGTTAAAACCCTTTGAGTCGTTTCCATCCACCGCTTAAAAGACGGTGGTTTCCCACTTACCGAAAGTTTATGATGACCTGTTCTTGGCTTTTTCCGAGATATTTTCTGGCAGCTTAAATAGGAATATTATATATGAAAGAAATAAAAGAAGTTGCTACTTTACTAGAACAAAAAAACTATCAACAGGCAGGCAAATTACTAAAAAAATTACAAAAAGAACATCCTCAAAATCTTTGGGTGCAACTTTATATTGGGCGGTGGTATGAAAAAATAAATAAATTAGAATCAGCAGAAAAATTCTATAGAAAACTGCTGAAAGATGCAACAAATCCACAAGTAGTTGCGCAAGCACGTCAAGGTTTACAAAGAATAGAAACTATAGAGAAAAAACGTCAACAACAAGCGATCGCCACTGCTAAATCTGACCCTAAAAATACTGAACCAGGATTACTTATTATTGAAGCTATTAGTAAAGAAAATCAACAGGAAGCTGCTAAAAATCTAGCTAGAATTATGAAAATTGATCCTTATACAGCTAGAATGCAATTACAAAGTAGAGGTTGGCGAATTTATCGTCTTGGAGCTATTGGGGAACTAAAAATTTATGGTGAAGAAATGATCAAAGCAGGCATTCCTGTATTTTGGGCAAAAATATCAGATATTGAGAAAATAAATATATTTAGAGTTCAATATTTTCAATCTATTTCTTCTTCTGAGGCAAGTATTGTTTGTCTAAATGAACAAGATAAAATGGGAAGTTTAAATTTTAAGTGGTCGGAAGTAGTAGATAAAGTTGAGGGATTATTACCTATTTTTATGAATGCTATGGATTACGATCCTAGGCGACGTTCCGAAAAAATCCGTCATAAACAAATGACTCAAGATTATGCCAATATATTAGATTTACATCTTCCTAATCGCCGTAGTATTATTAGATTTTGTGACCAAAACTATCAATATCAAAAAGGAACTACTCATTTTACTAACAATCCGAAAAAATCCCCATCAAAATTACAAACTACTAATAGAACTAAATGGAATGAGTTAGTAAATATGATCAACCAAAAACTAGGTAATATCAAAACTTGGTCTGATTTTACTCCTTTTGGAGAAGTCACAAGTCGAGATTACACTCAACTATTAAGTCGTCTCAAGTATCACATTGATATATCGCGTAAAATAGAAACAATGTGGGACCCAGCTTTTCATTTATATAGTACCTTAGTATTCTTAAAAAATTAGGGGCTTAACATAGCAAATAAAAGTTAAAAGCTAATTTTTTACCCCTTTATTTTTTACTTCCTTACTGAATACTATCTTGGCAGATTCAAGTCCTTAGCCATACCACGAAACATATCCATACTAGGACCAGGACGACGACGTTTTGCTGTAGGTTTTGGCATTAAAAAGTTAGGAGCAAATAATAGTAACTCTTCTGGTTCCTGGGAAACTTTAACATTGGTTACAGGAGGTTGTGGTGTTGCCACTGCAGGAGTGCCATTTTCAGCTTCAGCTTTTTTAGCAATTTTTGGAGTTTCAGGTTTTGGAATTTCAGGACTAGCAGGTTTAGTTTCTTTTTTTGTAGTAGGTTCTGGTGCTGCTACACTCCCTTGAGTTGATTCTTCCTTGGATTCATTAGTGCCTTGATCGTCCTTAAATTCTAATAAATAATCAGACTTCTTTCCCAGCAGATTCCCCAGGATACCAAATACCCCGGCGAACAATCCTCCGATAAAAGCTAACATTATCTTTATCTCCTAAATAATTTTCTGTAAACAATTTTACAGTTAAATTCTTGATATGTTTAAATTAAAAGCAAGCGTAAGTTTTGTCTATATTTATTTATAAAACTTTACATTAACCAGAAGAGGTGCATCGTAAAATTGGCAATTGGAGAAAATCAGAAGCAAAAAAATTTGTAATTGTTTATATATATCTCATAATTCTGGAATTCTGGCGAAAAATTACCAAAAAAGTTTATATATAGCGCTACTTGAATTGGGAATAGGGAACAGGAAATAGCAAGCTGTAAAAGGTTTTTTCCTGCGGAAACGTCCCGAACAGGATTCAAAAATGTCTTAACCAATTCTTGTAGTGCTATAGCAGTCGAAAGAAAGGGTGCGGACATATCAAAAGCTTAAAACTCAGACAACACAATATTTTTCCTTCTTCCTTCTTCCTTCTGCTATACCAGTAAAAAGATTGTCCTACTCAACAAAAGAATAGCGATCGCTCCACTCTAGAATTTAGAATAAGATCAGCACGATAAATCAGGAATATGAAAAGTTTAAATAAACCTAATCCGGTATTATTAGTCCATGGAATTTTTGACACCATGAGAATATTCGATAAAATGTCTCGATACCTAAAAAAATTAGGATGGGAAGTATATTCTCTGAACTTAGTTCCTAATTACGGTATTTTAGGTTTAGATAAATTAGCTGAACAAGTAGCGAATTATGTAGATAAAATATTTCCTCCTAACCAACCCTTTGATTTAATAGGTTTTAGTATGGGAGGAATAGTCAGTCGTTATTATGTTCAAAGATTAGGTGGTATAGAGAGAGTAGAACGTTTTATTACTATTTCTTCTCCACACAACGGCACATTAACAGGCTATGCTTTAAATTTAGCAGCACCGACTCAGATGCGTCCGAAAAGTGATTTTCTGGAAGATTTAAACCAGGATATTGCTTTATTAGAGCAGATAAATTTTACCTCTATTTGGACTCCTTATGATGCGATGATTTTGCCTGCTAGAAGTTCTCAAATACCAGTGGGTAAAGACATCAAAATAAATGTTTTACTTCATGCTTGGATGGTATCAGATGAAAAAGTTTTGAAACTAATTGTTGAGGAATTAAAAGTAGATCCAAAGTCAAAACTAAATCTCAATTTTATCCGTTAATTTTAGTCCCAAGGAATTGCTGAAAAGATATATTTGCTGATTCACTATATTTCGAGATAAAAAGCAAGCGATCGCTCCAAATAATTTGTATATTTCTTATTTTTATTCTTGGTCTAGATTTATTCCTATTTGACATAATTTTTCTGCTAATCTCTCAGCACGTTGATATTCTTGTTGAGCAAGTTCTTCACCAGTCAATAATAAATTACCTTGATTATACCTCCCATGGCAAATTCCTAACTCAATACCTAACTGTGGAATAGAAAAATGACTCCGTTCATTAGCCTCTACAAATTCATAATCATTAGAAGTCAAACTATATAATTCTACAGCATATTTTTTAACTTCATAAATGCCGTAAAATGGAATTCTAATCCTTTGTTCATAAACCCAAAACTTACCTGTTTTTTTATGCTCTTGAAAATCCGATATTACTGGTGGAGTTTTGTCTCTTTCTTCAGTACCATCTCCAGAAACAAATTCTAATACAATGAGAGGGCAAATATATTCTTGCCAAAGCACATAATACCGTCGTACTTCTCCATTCAGTAAGGGTGGAACATGAAGAATTAGGAGGGATTAAAATCCCCTTCGTTCACTTTAGAAAATAATCTTGCTGACTGCTGAGTGCTAACCGCTTTCTTAAAGTCTCCTTCTCCACTTAGAAGTAATTATTCATTAGCAAGAAATTATTAATCCAAGTAAAACTGGAATTTATCTAAAAACTTTAGTACCTACTTCACAAATTAAACAGGTTCCTTTAGTCCCTAAACTTAACCATTATGTAATAGAGGTGATTTATGAAGCGACTGAAAAACAATACGAGCTAGAAAAAAACGTTGTGCCAGTATTGATATAGGATTAAACAATTTAGCTAAATTAACTTTTAATAAAGTCGGAATCAAACCCAAGAGTGATAAATGGCAGACCGTTAAAATCTATAAATCAATACTATAATAAAGTTCAAAGATTCCTACAATCTCAACTACAGGAAAATAAATCAAGTAAGAGGCTGAAAAAGCTTTGCAATAAAAGAGAATTCACAATTAATGATTATCTTCATAAATCATTTCGTTTGATTATTAATACCCTGATTAATCAGAAAATATGAACATTAATAATAGGGCACAATGAATACTGGAAACAGAAGATAAATTTAGGTAAAAGAAATAATCAAAATTTTGTATCTGTTCCCTATAACAGGTTAATCGAAATGTTATCTTATAAAGCCAAGATTGTAGGGATCAATATAATTATTACAGAAGAATCTTATACGTCAAAAGCAAGTTTTATAGATAATGATTTGATTCCAGTTTACAACAAAGGTCAGAAAAATCATGTCACCTTCTCAGGAAAAAGAGTAAAAAGAGGTTTGTATTGCACCGCCAGCAAAGGATTAATTAATGCTGATTTTAATGGTTCTTTGAAAATCATGAAAAAAGCAGCTCCCTTTTGTCTTTGACTATGGGATAGAGAAGCCAGTGCGTTGGGCGGGTTCCCCGACTTGAAGCAACTGGCGTGGTGTTGTAGTTCACCCAGTTAGGGTAACACCTGCAAAATAAAGATATGTCATATTTGACTATATTTTTATGAACTATTAGATAAGTTAGATAAGTCTATTTTTGATAACTTTCCCACATCTAACAACTAGACTAATTTAAACTGCTACAGCATCGCCAACTTTTTGATGTTCATTGCAGCCAAAAATTGCTTCTGAATGACAATAATATTTGAACTCTAGCAAATTATGAAACGGGTCTTCCAAGAAAAAAGTACGATGCTCCAAAGGAGAATTTGTAAACCTTCGCTTAGGTTGCTGATAAAATTTCAAATTATTTTTTTCGGCACGTTCCAATAAAGCTTCCCAGTCACTTTCTAGAGTAAAAACTAAACCAAAATGTCTTGGATAAATTCCTTTTTGCGGTTCTAAAGTTTCTTTAGCAACATGAGCAACTATTTGATTACCGTAAAGATTTAAAATCACAGAATTTGGAGATTCTCGACCAACTTCACAACCCAAACCATCAGCATAGAAATCTTTTGTTTGAGCAATATTATTAACGGGAAAAGCTAAGTGAAAAAGAACTTGGTTCATGTTTAATTCCTAATAATAGACAAATATATTTTTGACCAAAAACATCTGATAAAATTTCAACAAAAAAGAATAAGAAACATTCCGTTGTGGATTTGAGTTTATTCAAGGACTTCCGGATGTTTTACCGATAAATTGTTGTCTAAAACATCCCTTTTTAAGTGTATAAAAAAAGAGAATATTCCAGATTTAAAGCCTCCTTATTGGACAGGTACTGATAAGTGATAACTGAAATGACCCTTGCCCTTTTTCCATACTCTTCTTTCTTCAAGTTAAAATTGCAACAGATGTTTCTAATGAGTAGATACTACAGAAATCAGGAATTCAGTTATGAGAATAGAGATGTTCCTTAAAAGGATAGAATATAGTAGTTATCATATTTATCTGATACGTTTTTTTCTTATTCTCTGTTCCCAGTTAAGTGTTCCCTAAAAGTTTCCAATAATCCCATAACTTAAATCATATTGCTATATGTTTTCTGCAATTAATTCTATAAATCCTTGGCTAATAGCTATCAGCTTAAATACTATCTTACTCAGTCTCGTTTATTTTGCCCCTAAAAAATTGTTAACCCCAGCAGGAATACTTCATGCTTGGATATTAGGAGTAATAATTTGGGGTAGTTTGGGTTGGCCTGGATATCTAGTGGTGGCCTTTTATTTTTTAGTAGGCTCCGGTGTTACACGCATTGGAATGGCCCAAAAACAGGCAACCGGAATTGCAGAAAAGCGAGAAGGAGCTAGAGGGCCAGAAAATGTTTGGGGTTCAGCTCTGACTGCTGCTATCTGTGCTGTGGGAGTTTGGATCATTGGTCTGTTATACCCGAATCATCCTCCCATAGAAAATTTACCATTTTTACTAATGTTGGGTTATGTAGCTAGTTTTAGCACTAAGCTTTCTGATACTTGTGCTAGTGAAGTAGGAAAAGCTTATGGTAAGCGGACTTTTTTAATTACAACTCTACAACCAGTACCACGGGGAACCGAGGGTGCTGTGAGTTTAGAAGGGACTTTAGCTGGTATCGTAGCTTCCGTGGCGATCGCTCTGGTTGGTTGGTCTGTAGGTTTAATTGACTTGACAGGAATAGCTTTTTGTGTATTAGCAGCCTTTATTGCTACTAATTTAGAAAGTGTGATTGGGGCAACTGTACAATCTCAGTTTGAATGGTTAACCAATGAAATAGTAAATATTATCAATACTTTAATCGGGGCGATCGCTGCAATTTTATTAGCCATAGTTTGGTACTATGCTCTAGTAAGCATTCAGCCGTCAGCTATCAGCTATCAGCTATTGTTTTTAGTTTTAGATAAAAGCTTTACTAATTAAGTCAGAGTCAAATATTACTACAAAAATTGGCTAAAACAGTCTATTGAAAGTGAGCTAGCTGTTTGCGTAGTATTACGCAGGAAATGCTCATATGCTCTAACTTCAGTAATTTAACTAAAACGTATTATCTTTTGATTTTGGGTTTAATACCCCGCCGTCTACAGGGTGTGGACAATTACTTGGGGTTTGTAGACAGGAAGTGGTCGGTCGTTGACTATCCCCATCCACTTTTTCAGTCCTTCAGTCCTTCCTTCTTTCTTCTTCCTTCTTCCTTCTTCAAAAAAATTCAGTAAAGATTTAGTAAAGGCAGATTGAAAAAATGATTAGTTGAGATAGACTAAAATCTGGAGCAAGATTAGCTAAAGAATGGAATATTAAAAATGGAATCTAAACCACTATTAACTATAGGTGAAGAACAATTATCTTGGGGGCAAGGTTTAAGGTATTTACAAGCATCTGGAAAATTACAATCTTTTGTCACAGAAATTGTCCGTCAATATGTGATAGAAAAAGAATTGCAATCTAGGGAAGATATTAATGTCAATCCAGCAGTTCTTCAACAAGCAATTATTGATTTTAGATTGCAAAGAAAGCTGGAAGACCAACAAAAATTTCAAGAATGGTTACAACAGAATCGAATTAACTATAATGCTTTAGAATCACAGATAGAAAATTCTTTTAAACTAAAGCAATTAAAAGACTCAGTTACTGTAGAGAAAATAGAAACATATTTTAATGAACGGAAAGCAGGTTTAGATTATGTGATTTTATCTAGAATTGTGGTGGGAGATCAAGAATTAGCAGATGCTTTGCGTCGAAAAATTGTGGAAGAAGGTAGCAGGTTTGAAGATTTAGCCAAGGAATATTCAGTGACAAATGATAAAAATTTTAATGGTATTATGGGTGCTGTTAGTTTAAGTAGTTTGCCAGAAGATTTGAGAAATAGTGTTAATACAGCTAATCCAGGAGAGATTTTAGGACCATTTCAGACTAATAAGTTTTGGAGTTTATTTAGGTTAGAGCAGTTACAAGGTGCCTCTTTAGATAATCCTGAAATCAGGAAAAAATTAGACGGTGAATTATTTGAGCGCTGGATATCAGAGAAACTTCAAGATAACAAGATTACTCTTCATGTTAATGATTAAGTTAACGTAAGCATTACCTGTGGTAATGCTTACAAATTAACAGTATAAAGAGCGGTGAATTTTGTTGAGGGAAGAGTAGGGAAGTTATATGGAAATTTCCTACAAAAATATTTGATTTATAACTAAGTATCCAAAAATGGGCGTTGGTGAAAAGAGGTTATGATATCTTGTCCGGATAAGAGCACAAACAAAAAACTTTCTCCCTCTACTACTCTTTGTTCTTCTTTCTTTCCTCCTGACTGGGTCATCCCCCTCCTGGGAGGAGTTAGGGGTGGGTTGACTCCTAGATAATTAATATTAATAATACACGCGCTTCACCGACACCCAAAAATGATATTCTGATTGAAAATAAGAAGAGATTAAAATTTATTCATCATTTGCTGTAGACATCTCCCATAATCAAAAATAAAATCAATTATCGTACATAAATCATCAATTATTTTTCCCTACTCCCTACTCCCTCTTTTCTGAATATTTCTAGTAATGTTGTCGCATTAAATTATATAAGCTTTTCCAATACCTGAAAATACAGAACTTTTAGAGAAAATAGAAAAAACATGAGTAATGAATATAAATCCATTCACGAGTTTGATTTGAGATTAATCTACGAATATTTTTCGACAATGGAACGACAAGGACCAGGGAGTCCTGAAATAACTATTAAAGCTTTAAGCTTTATTGATAATCTGACAAATGAATCAAAAATTGTTGATATAGGTTGTGGTACCGGAGGTCAGACAATGGTAATAGCTAATAATACGTCAGGGAATATTACAGCTATCGATCTGTCTTCCATCTTTATAGATATATTCAATATTAATACTCAGAAATTGAATCTCCAGGATAGAGTTAATGGTATTCTAGGTTCAATGGATAACCTTCCTTTTCAGAATGAAGAATTAGATTTAATCTGGTCAGAAGGATCAATCTATAATATCGGATTTGAACGAGGTATAAATGAATGGCATAAATTTTTGAAGAAAGGAGCTTTCGTTGCCATTTCAGAAGCATCATGGTTCACTCAAGAACGACCTGTGGAAATAGATGAGTTTTGGAATCGTGAATATCCAGAAATAGATACTATTTCAAATAAAGTGACACAAATGGAAAAAGCTGGATATATTCCAATTGCTACTTTTGTGCTGCCTGAATATTGTTGGACTGAAAATTTTTATGCTCCACAAGTTTCTGCACAGGAAAAATTTTTGCAAAAATATGTAGGCAATAAAACTGCCGAAGAACTTGTAGAAAATCAACGGCATGAAGCTGAATTGTACAATAAATATAAAGAGTTTTATGGCTATGTTTTCTATATAGGAAAAAAGATTTAAATAAAAATGAGATGACACAAAATCCATATCCCCGACTGGTTTTAGAACCAGAACAGTACGATACTTTACTTCAGCTAGCGGCGTTGCACAATGACGAATGATTACGAGAATTGAGGAATTTGCCGATGTTTCAAATCATAAAGCAGCAAGTCCATTGATCTGTACAACATATCAATGGACTTGGAGTAGCACAAAGTTTTGCGATTCTTGGAAGATTCTCAAGTGCAAAATAGCTAAACTGCATCAATTAATAGCTAGACAAAGGTTAGACTGGCAATTCAAACTTGCTGATCATTTGTTCAGTATAGGAAATTTTTCTCCAAGTGCGGTGTTGCGGAGGACATTGAACTTTAAAATCTTTGGTATAGACTTGGGAAATCAGCTAAATCTATAAATATCAAGTGTCAGATAATTAATTATAACTAAAGTATTATTCTAAAGTAAACTAAATAATTACAAAATGTAAATGTTCCTTGATTCTAAACTTTTGATAGATAAATAATGACCATTACTTACACATTTTTGGGTAAAGGTGGTACAGGTCGAACTACCATTGCATTTGCCACTGCCAAACAATACGCTAGCCTTGGTAAACGAGTCTTATTTGTCGGACAAGAACCAACTCCTGCATTATCCTTGTTATTAGGTGCTAATATTGGCCCAGAACCTACAGAAATAGACTCCAATCTCAAAGCAGTCAATATTCAGGCAGCAAGTTTACTAGAAAGCGGTTGGGAAGAACTGAAAAAACTAGAAGCTGAATATATCCGTACACCCTTTTTTAAAAAGGTATATGGTCAAGAACTGGGAGTATTACCAGGAGTAGAAGGAATTCTGACGATTAATACTATGCGGGGATATAGTACTAGTGGGGAATATGATGTAATTATTTATGATGGCACAGGAGATAAGGAGACTTTACGACTTTTGGGTTCGGCGGAAATTATGAGTTGGTATATTCGTCGCTTCCGTCAAGTTCTTCTCGACTCAGATGTCTACAAAGCTATTTCTCCATTTGTTCAACCTATTAGTAGTGCTATTCTAAATGTTGATTGGACAGGGGATAATTTTTCTCAACCGACTGAAAAAATCAATGAACTGTTAGATAATGCTAAAGCTACTATAGCTGACCCAAATAGGGTAGCAGCATACTTAGTTACTACTAAAGATCCAGCAGCGATCGCCACAGCAAGATATTTATGGGGAAGTGCCCAACAAGTTAATCTGACTGTAGGGGGAGTAATTCTCAATCAAGCAGATTTAGCGGATAATGTTGCTGATGAATTTGCACCATTATCCGTAACTCCGATTCCCCGTCGTTCTACTGAAGATTGGCAACCTCTAATGGATGCTCTGCCAGATTTTAGTCAAGCAGTTAAGGCTCCTAAGCCTATTATCATAGATATTCAAAAAAGTCAAGTAAGTTTATTTTTGCCTGGTTTTGATAAAAAACAAATTGGACTTACTCAATATGGACCAGAAGTAACAATTGAAGCTGGAGACCAAAGAAGAAATATTTTCCTTCCACCTCCTCTTAGCGGAAAACCTGTGACTGGTGCAAAGTTTCAAGATGGTTATTTGATTATTTCTTTTTAGAGGCAGTAGGGAGTAGGGAGTAGGCAGTAGAGAAGATGGGGTGACGGGGAGTAGGAAAAAAAATTGATTTTTTGCTTTGCTCAAAAGTTTATAGTAATTTTCAGAGATATTAACTACACAACCAAAACCAAAATCTTGTAGGGATTTTTCATGGAATGTCCCTACAGTAGTCTACTAAAATAAAAACTGTTGTAATTTCAAAAAAGTAGGTTGAAAAACTTCTCACAAAACATTTTCAAACTTAGTATATAAATTACTTTGACCAAAAAGTAAGGTCATAACCTTTCCCTTTTAAGGGTATGAAAAGCGGTCGTTAGCGCAGCTTCCCGAAGGGTGGGATGGGGAAGAAACCTTGCCATATCCAATGGACTAAGAGAACAGAAACTTCAGGATTTTCTGGCCTCCCTATTCCATAGAGGTACTGATAACTGATAACTGATAACTGATAACTGAAATGACTAATCAAGAAACAAAAACAGAAGAAAATAGCACTGCTAAAACCAGACAACTATTAGGAATGAAAGGTGCAGCAAGTGGAGAAACTAATATTTGGAAAATCCGCCTGCAATTAATGAAACCGATAACTTGGATTCCTTTAATTTGGGGAGTAGTTTGTGGAGCTGCATCTTCAGGAAATTATAGCTGGAATCTAGAAAATTTCTTAATGTCTGCTGCTTGTATGTTATTAGCAGGACCTTTAATGACAGGTTATACACAAACTTTAAATGATTTTTATGACAAAGAAATAGACGCTATTAATGAACCTTATCGACCAATTCCTTCTGGTGCAATTTCTATTCCTCAAGTTGTAACTCAAATTGTTGTGTTGTTACTAGCAGGAGTTGGTTTATCGTATCTCCTAGATTTATCTGCTGGTCACGAATTTCCAATTATTACTGTGCTTTGTTTATTTGGTGCATTTATAGCTTATATTTATTCAGCACCGCCACTAAAGTTAAAACAAAATGGTTGGTTAGGAAATTATGCTTTAGGTTCTAGTTATATTGCTTTGCCTTGGTGGACTGGTCATGCTTTATTTGGAGAGTTAAATTTAACTATTGTAATTCTGACTTTGTTTTATAGTTTTGCTGGATTAGGGATTGCAGTAGTTAATGATTTTAAGAGTGTGGAAGGAGATGAAGAGTTGGGTTTAAAATCATTACCAGTTATGTTTGGCATTGGTACGGCGGCTTGGATTTGTGTATTAATGATTGATATTTTTCAAGCTGGAGTGGCAGCTTATTTAATTAGTATTCAAGAAAATTTGTATGCTGTAATTTTGCTATTGATGGTAATTCCTCAGATTACTTTTCAGGATATGTACTTTCTCAGAAATCCTCTAGAAAATGATGTGAAATATCAAGCAAGTGCCCAACCTTTTTTAGTATTAGGTATGTTAATTACTGGTTTAGCTCTGGGTCATGCAGGAGTTTAGTCTTTTCAGTTATTAGTTAATAAGAAGAAGCAAGAAGTAAGAAGCAAGAAGGTTAAAAATTTTCTAATGTTGATATGATTAATTGGAACTGGAACCCGCCCCTACTATTAGACTTCTCTAATAAGACCCCACCCTTAAGGGCGGAGTTTAAATATAATCAATCGCACAGAAATCATCAATTATTTCCCCCTACTCCCTATTCCCTATTTTTTGAATTTTCAACAGACAGAATAAACTAGATTTCATCGAATGACAAAAAAACAAAAAAAGTCGATATTAGCAGTAAACGTCTAATTGGAATTGCCCCCAGTCATTGGGTAGAATGGGTGAGTTAAATTCCGAATGTTACTGTCAAAGAAATTATTTCTTCAGACTTCCAGTGGGTAAGTCGAGAAAGGTATGTTTTGCTGCGTGTTTCTAGTCAAGAATATGGAGAGTTTCTTGTTGTGAATGAAATTCAATTACAGCACTTTTGAGGATAGTGAGGTACAGCTATAAGACTATTTATTTCTATATTCCCTGTTGCCTGTTACCTTCCGGAGCTGTTGCCTAGAGCAATAAAACTTTGTACCTCATCAACTAGAAAACTGCTGTAAGGTACAACACAGAAATGCCACTTCGGATGCATGCTTATGCCACATTAGCAGAATAAAAATACAAAAAACCTATTTATCCGGTATTAATAAATATTCTCCAACTAAGGACAACCACAGAAATAGTCAAAAGAGGTGAACAACGAGGAATTGAAATTGGTGAACAACGAGGCGAACAAAGAGGAATACTTTCTGGAATATAACTAGGATTAGAATTGAAATTTGGTGAATCAGGAAAGGAGATATTTTCAGAGATTAATGCTATTGAAAATATTCAGGTTTTATAAACAATTCTCGCCTCTCTCAAAACTATGGAAACTATCGAGCAATTACGGCAAATTTATCAGTCAGATTCCTAGGGAGTAGGGAGTAGTTAGGAGTCAGGGGAATTATAAAGGAGGTAGAAGTAAAAATTGCTTAATTTTTCTGCTTCGGTGAGGGGTGGGGAGTGGGGTTCATCTCATCAAATGTTGTCAAATGTTGAGCTTCATTAATTTAAACCCTGAACCCGTTCCTACCATTACAACTATCAGAGATTACTTTTAACTTTTAACTTTTGACTTTTGACTTGATTTTAGATATGTCGGTCTACGACAATAATCTACTCAGTCATTTTAGTTATCAGTTATCAGAGATTACTTTTAACTTTTAACTTTTGACTTTTAACTTTTAACTTTTGACTTGATTTTAGATATGTCGGTCTACGACAATAATCTACTCAGTCATTTTAGTTATCAGTTATCATAAATTACTTTTAACTTTTAACTGATGTGATGATAAAAGCTAATACAATAGACAAAATTACTACTCAGGTTGAACCAGAAAAATCAGAAGAAAAGGTAGAAACCCAGAATTTATATCTGCGCCTATTTACCTATGGTTTGCCACATAAAACACCATTTTTATTAGGCATAGTCTTAACAATTTTTGGCTCATTTGTTACTTTCTTTATTCCCCAAATTAATCGCTATGTTATTGATGTAATAATTCCCGCAAAAGAATTCAATATGCTGCCTTGGGTAGCAGCACTTATCCTATTGATGAGTTTAGTAGGAGGTATATTATCTTTTTTGCAATTGTATGCGATAAAAATCTTTGGAGAAAACACAATTAAAAGTATTCGCATAAAGCTATATCAACATCTTCAATTCTTATCCATTAGTTATTTTGAAAATCAACGTACTGGTGAATTAATATTACGATTGGGAAGAGATGTAGAAATAGTCGGGCAATTACTGAATTCTAATTTAATCGCAATTCTAATTGATAGCTTTGCTTTTATTGTCGTTTTTATTTATTTATTAATCAGTAATTGGCTTCTAGCAATAGCGATCGCCCTGACTTGGCCTTTGATAATTTATCTTTTACAATTTACTCAGAAAAGACTCAAAAAAATATTCCAAGATACGAATCGAGCAAGAGAGATAATTAGCAATCATTTACAAGACACTATATCGAATATTACAATCATTAAATCTTTTGGTAACGAACAGTATGAAATTGACCGATTTAGTGAATATAGTCATAATTATATGGAGAAAAATCTCCAGGCAACTCGATTTTTAGCTATATCTACACCAGTAATTAATACCCTGAATAAACTAGGTAATGTCATTGCATTAGTTTTTGCTTCTTGGGGAGTAATGGTTGGTAGTTTGACTATTGGAGAATTAACAGCTATTTTGAGTTATGTCACCCTCCTAAATAAACCAATTAGTCGGTTTAATGGGTTAATAAGTATGATTCAAAAAGCAACAGTATCAGCTCAAAATATTTTTTCAGTTCTAGATACTAAACTGGAAGTTATTGATAAGGAAAATGCTATTAATTTAACCTCTATTCAGGGTAATATCAAATTTGAAGAAGTGGGGTTTGGTTATCAAGATAGAGAGTTAGTTATTGAGGATTTCAACTTAGATATTAAACCAGGAACTTCAGTAGCTTTAGTAGGTTCTTCCGGTGCTGGAAAAAGCACAATTGCTAAAATAGCAGCACGTTTTTATGACCCGAAAAAGGGGCGGATTTTAATTGATGAACACGACCTAAGAGATGTAAGTTTAAATTCATTGCGATCGCATATTGGCATTGTTCCTCAAGAAACATTACTGCTCTACGGTACGGTAAGAGATAATATTGTTTACGGTAAGCTAGATGCGACAGATGAAGAAATTGAAGCAGCAGCAAAAGCGGCCAATGCTCATAACTTTATTATGAGTTTTCCTGATGGTTATAACTCTATTATTGGCGAGCAAGGAGTGAAATTATCAGGAGGACAGAGACAAAGAATAGCGATCGCCCGAGTTTTGTTAAAAAATCCCCAAATTGTCATTTTAGATGAAGCAACTTCAGCTTTAGATTCTGAGTCAGAAAAATTAATTCAAGAATCTGTAAATAATCTTTTTCAAGGACGTACTAGCTTAGTTATTGCTCATCGACTCTCAACTATTTGTGATGTAGATTTAATTGTAGTTCTTGAAAAAGGTAAGATTGTGGAAATGGGAAATCATGCAGAATTAATTGCTCAAGAGGGGAGATATGCTTATCTCTACGGACTACAATTATCTGAAAATAAATAAGTATTTCCTCCCGAATGCTGCGCAAACAGCGGTCAGCTATCAGCTTTATTATCTTTAAAGGAGAAAAAAGCAATAGCTGAATGCTTACTAAAATAATCAGAGTTAAGGTTTAGAAGGAGCGCAATTATATTAATAATAATGAAACTTGATATAATACCAATTTAAAAAAAGAATGTTATCAATAATTGGGTCAGCTAAAATGCTGGAAGTCAGATTGATCTTTGAGAAAAAGAATATTGTTTGACCCTAAAAAATGATATTGAAGCTATTCCTACTGGCCACTGTACGGGCGAATGTCCATCTGGCTACTGTAGTTAGTCAATATATTCCAGGTAAAACCAAATAACTTGCCCCCTTGTTGGACTTCTAAACGTGGATGAGAGTATTGATGAAGAGCTTAATGTTGCTTTTAGCACTAACTCAGGAGGGATAAACCGATGCTGCTTTTAATGATTTATTAAAATTAATTCAAGTCGAATATATAATGTACGACCAAATTTTAGACTTAGATTGTCCATTTTCTTTTGAGCGCTTGTATAGTCATCCTGGCTCTCTTATTCCCTATGACCAGGGTGGTACTCGCAAACAAGTTGCAATTATTGGCGGAGGAATTGCGGGACTTGTTAGTGCTTATGAACTAAGTCAACTAAACCATAAAGTTACTTTATTAGAGTCTGATTCTCGTCTAGGGGGAAGGATTAAGACTCATTATTTTAGTGATGGAACTTATGGAGAGTTAGGTGCGATGCGGATTCCTACAAGTCATGGTTGCACTTTACATTATATAGATAAGTTTAAGTTACCAAAAAGACCTTTTATTAATTACAATCCCGCAACTTTTTATTATCTGAGAGGAAAGAAAACTCGTTTAGATAGTTACCAAGAACTTTTTTCTGTTTATAATTTAACCCCTGATGAAAAAGAAGACCCTGGGGTAATTTACGATCGCTTATTGTCAGAATTAATTGATTCTTTCTCTGAACAGGAGAAATGGGAATTATTTGCGCCAACTTTTACCAGCGATCGAGTTAGAAAATGGGATAATTTAACGGTTACAGACTTTTTTCGTAGTCATCTTTCTCCTGATGCTTTTCAATTACTAGGTCATGCTACTGGAGCAATCCATTATGAAAAAGTTTCTCTATTAAATGGTTTAATTGATTTCTTTGCTTGGCATCAAGTTGAACAATATGAATTAATTGGAGGGATGGATATTTTAATTAAAGCTTTGGTTAAAAGAATATCAGGAAAAATCGAGACTGAAGCCAAAGTAACAAATATAGCAATGACAGATAAAGGGGTTCGAGTTGACTGGAATAAATTTAATCAGCAACAGAATGCAGAATTTGACTATATTATTTGTACTGTTCCAACTACTGCTTTAGCTCAGATTAATTTTGACCCTATTTTACCTAGCAAACAACAGGAAGCTCTTAACAATTTAGGTTATTGTAGTTCTAGTAAAAGTCTATTACACTGCACTGCTCGTCCTTGGGAATTTACAGAAAATATTTATGGTGGGGGCAGTTTTACAGACTTAAATATTGAAAAGTGTCGGTATCCTTGCGATAATGCTCAATTAGATGCAAATAACTTTTCTCAACCTCATTTTGTGGCTAAGAATAAAGATATTTCCTATCAGCCATCTGTATTAACTGCTGCTTATCGTTGGGAAGATAATTCTAGAAAGTTTGTTACTTTAGATGAGTCAGCTAAAACAGATTTAACTTTAGAAGAAGTTTCCCAACTTCATCCTGAGATTAAACAATATACTGATGATATTGTTCATAGTATTTGGGATGAAGATAATAATCCTGGTTCTGGTTCTTATGCTTATTTTGCTCCAGGAGAACGAGAGAGATATCAACCTTTTCTTGGTCAACCTTATCCTATAAGTAATCCCCGTGTATTCTTTGCCGGGGAACATCTAGGTATTAATCATGCTTCAATTCAAGGGGCAATTCATACGGCGCTTGCTGCAACTATTGATGTTCTCGAAACTAGCTTATAGTGCTTTTCATTTGGATGGAAACAATTATCCAGTCGGATAGGAATATAACCTACAAAGATTTGAGCTACCCATTTGAAAACCGCTATAATTTAACCCATACATGACAATAATTCCAGAGGATTTTCCGAATGAATTATTGTCATGTATCAATAGCCCAAAGGACGATCTACTTTCAGAATGGATATGGTGATTCTGCAAGCCCTAATTAGCCGATATTTTAGCACCGCTAACATTATCTTTCCATTGGTAAGCATAAAGCCAAATCAAGTGATTAGCTGTTTTTCCAGGATTTTTAAACGTATGAGGAACATTTGCAGGAACTCGAAATTCTTGACCAATAGTAGGGTAGTAAGTTTTTCCTTGAAACGATACTTCTAATTCTCCTTCTAAAAGGATAAAGATTTCATCACTCTCATGACCGTCACTGGACCAATCGTCTCCAGGAGGTGTTTCATAGGTTTCACACTTAAAACCTTTATTTTCCCACTCATTTTTTAGTTTTTCAAAATCAATATTGAGGTGTTTCATAATTTTTAATTCTTTTCTTCCTTTAGTGCTAAGTTGGTTTAAAGCTTGTTGGTTATATTCAATTGTTATGGCTGAATTTTTGATTAAACTCACGTTGATAAAAGTACCGCCCGAGAACATAATCCCATTCAATATATCCAACCCTAAACTCTCGACTTCCTGAAGTTGCTTCAAAAGCAGTCCTTCCGTGCAGAATCCTAAAGTTTTGCATGAGCAAACAATCTCCTGGTTCGAGTCGGAAACGGTATTGGTAATCCGGATTTTTCAGGTAGTGAGAAAAGGTGATGTAGGCTTGATAAAACGCCTCTATTTGCTCGGCAGGAAGAATGGGAGTACAGTTCTTGTGACTAAAACGCACGGCAACAATTTCGTCTTCGCGATCCAGTTCAATTATAGAATGTTTGGGACGAAAAGAATATTGATATTCAGGTTCTACTCGGCAAAAAGGAACTGGAGTTTCTGCCAAAATCCGGAAGTAATTAGGACAATCTTTGCGAAAGTCCCTCGCAACAGAAAAACCATCAACCACTAAAGATTCCCCACCAATAGTATCATTAGTAACGGAATACAAAAACTCTGTTACTTTGTGATTACACCAGAAACTTAAATCGGTGTGAGGTGTTAAAGTATTACTTGTCGCCGCAATATCTCTCTCTGCTAAACTGGTATTTTGAGTAATAATCGTTCCATACTCTGTGTTGCGAATTGGTCCCAAGGATACCAAAAAACTTTCTAACTCTTCCAAGGGTATGTTACGAATAACAACAAATCCTAATTGCAACAACTGATTCATCCAAGATTCCCGACTACAGGATTGGAGATCGTACTTCTGTATCGAGTTGGTTTCCAGCCATGCTTTATTCCAAAGAATAACCTGTTTTTCAATCTCTTCTGTATTGTGAACATCATAGGTATTATTGAGCAACCAAGAAATTGGAAAAATACTGCGATGCGCAGGATTTTCATCCCAGTCAATAATTAGATTATTATCTTGTATTTGAATTGATAAAGGTTGAGGCGGTGTCTTGTGCTTGCTAATGTCATTCAGTTTTTCCCAAGAACCGCCATGGCGAGATTGAGAATCTAAGCAATTATCACGCAACCAAATGTAGTAGAACCGTTTACCCGCAACATTAACAAATGATTGGTTTGCACTCAATTCAATATCTCGATCTGGTTTGAGATGGCTGTGATTGATGGTCATTGACTTTTTCGTTTTTAGATTTTTTTTAAAAAAGAATTCCAATTTTTAGAGGCGTTGTATCCATACATATCTTGATAAAAGGTATCGATATCATAATCTTCTTCATGTTTCATTAACCAATTTCTAAAGTCATCCAGTTTCCGCACTCCTCGTTCAATATATTCTTTGTCATCCCAATCCCACCAAACCTCCCACATAAATTTGTTAGTATCTTCAATAATTAAGTAATCTCCAGTTTGCAACCCATTGTGATGAAAATGCTCCAGAATGCCAATTAGATTATCATTAACATCCTCTATGACTAACCAAGGATGAGGCAAATTATCAAGCAATTCTGTAGGTAAAACTGCACTAATTTCTCGACAATCACCTTCTAAAAATTTAATTCGAGAGTCTGTTTTGGCTTTTTCATCAAGCTGAGAAAGATCGTTATCTACACAGTAAACCTCACCTTCAATCCCCAATAATTCTAAATTATCAGCGAACCAAATTGCACTCCCTCCTTTTAATGCACCTAATTCAATAATTGTCTTAGGTTTTAACTCATCAATTAGCATGGGGTAAGAAGAAATTTGCATAGGATCTTTTTCCAGAAGTACCCCTTTCCAAGTTTGTAAATAGGCATTTTCGGTTAAAGGACGCCAAGTGGATTTAGGAATATCACATCGATCTTCGCGTTCGGAAATTTTCACAAACCGCTTATTCTCAACAGTCTTTTGCTCAGATACACTTAATTTCATCATGATATGGCGGTTCCCAGTTGAGTTGAATGCATTCTGGTGATGTAAGTGAGTGAGGAATGGGAAATGGGGGTATATTCAGCACACATACATACTAAGTCATGGTTCATTTTGATTGGTTTAAATTTTTTAATTACTCACACGAGTCCCAGTAAAACCTTATTCATGCTCGTAGCCATAGAGCCAATAGACACGACTAGCTACTTTACCAACACTCTTAAATGTGTGAGGTTCACCAGCAGGAATAACTATTTCTTCTCCAATGGTGGAGCGAAAAGTTTTACCTCGTAAAGACAATTCTAATTCTCCTTCCAACGGGATAATTACTTCGTCTGTCTCATGACCATCACTTGACCAATATTCTCCAGGTGGAGTGATAGAAACTTCACACTTGAAACCCTTTTTTACCCAAGTGTTTTTAATCTCATTTATTCTCGATTCATTTATCATTTTATTCAAATCCCTTTTAACATCGAATTCCAATTTTTTGAGCCGTTATAACCGAACATATCTTGGTAGTAAGTATCAATTAGGTACTCATTTTGATGCTCCATTAGCCAGCTTCTCAGTAAGCCCATTTTGCTCTTCATCCGTTCAATAAATTCTTGATCTTCCCAATCTGACCAAGCCTCCCATAAAGCTTTATTTGTGTCTTCAATAATTAAATAATCTCCATTTTGTAAACCATTTTTATGAAAATGATCCAGGATACCGACTAAATTAACATGAGCATCTTCTATGATCAACCAAGGATGAGGAAGTGTAGAAAGCAGTGTGGTCGATAAAACCTTATCGATCTGGTTACAATCACCTTCCAAAAATTTTATCTTGGGTTGGGCTTTTGCTTTTTCATCAAGTAAGGATAAATCGATATCAACGGAGTAGACAAGACCTTCAATCTCAAATAACTTCAACTGATCTGCTAACCATACTGCACTTCCTCCAGTATCTGCACCAAGTTCAATAATTGTCTTTGCTTGGAGTTCGTAAATCAGCATTGGATAAAGGGCAATTTCTATAGGACTTTTGTCCATTGGTATCCCTTTCCAGGTTTGTAAATGATAGTTTTCAGTCAGAGGTTTCCAAATCCCCTTGGGAAGGGAGCAGATATCTTCTCGCTCAGAAATTTTGACAAGTCTTTTATTCTGTGAAATTTCTTGATCAGATCTAATGGATTGATCAGCACTTTGATTCTTCATTTCGATCACTCCTCAAACAGATTTAACTTCTGCTGATCTTAATTTTCCCCTCTTCAATACCAACCCCATCTTCATGCCACTGCCAATTAAAAGCATAGATCCAATACAGACAGGTGGAATTTCCATATCTAGTTTCGTGAGGTACTTTAGCAGGTATTTTGAATATTTCACCAATAGCAGGATAGTAAGTTTGACCTTGAAAATAAATATCCATTTCTCCTTCTATAAGGATAATAAATTCGTCAGTTTTATGACCTGGATTTGACCAAGATTCCACAGAATTTGTTTGATAAATTTCGCATTTAAAACCTTTTGGTTCCCAATCTTGCTTTAGTTTTTCTAAGCCAAGTTTTAATTCTGATTGATTCATATTATTCATGGGATTTTAATTGAAATCAACAACTATAAGTTACAGGGTAAGCTTATCTAAATTTGTATAAATTGTACTTCACAGATGGAGCTTGTAGGTAGGAGTGTGTATAAGGAAAGTCTGAAATAAGTAAATTAACTTCAAATAACTTAGCGATCACTCCTTCTTTTTAAAAGCCAGAAGATACATCAACTTGGCTTCGTCATAGATCGTAAAATTTTCTTCACTGACTAATGTCCAGGGTAATTTATCTAAGGCTGTCTGCATTTCACGGCGATAGTCTTCCCGTATAGTCAACAATAAAATTCCTTCCTCCTTTAAAAGACCGAATAGATTGTTTAATACCTCAACTCCGGCATGGGCATAAGCAAAAACTCCTGCTGTGATAATCACATCAAAGCTTACTGAATTACTCAAAAAAGCAGATTCTAAATTACCCTGATATAGGTTTTTATACACTTGCTTTTCTCTAGCTATCTCCAACATCTTTTCAGATAAATCCACAGCAGTTAAATTAGTAAATCCCTGTTTTGCTAACTCTTCACCTACTAATCCTGTACCAGCACCTGCATCTAGAATTTCTGCATCTTTCTTAGGTCGTAATTTGCTTAAGGTTAGGGCTATTTTTACAGGCATAAAAGACCAATCATCTTTCACATCTGCATCGTAATTATTCGCCCAACTATCGTATTTTTTTTCCAGTTCTTCGGTACTTTTGGTATCACAAATTCCCGATAACCAAGGTCTTGCTTCTAAAAAATCCTTCCCTTGTTCTTCCACCATAGTTAATTATTCCTTCACTACTTCCACAAAAGTGTCAGAGGATAAACGTTGCAGATGCCAATTACTAACTTCTTCCCCTGGTACTAAAAGAGGACTTCCTGGGGGAACTTTCTTAATCCAACAACTACTAATTTTCCCCAATGCTTCCCTAATAGGTAACTTTTGTTTACGGCTAAAAAAAGCATCCTTGGGTAACATTTTCATCATAGGAATCCGACAATAATAGCTATCAGGTAAAACCTCTTTTACTGGTTTTTCCCTCAAAATTGTCACAACTTTCGCTAAAGTTTCCCGCATAAATTGAAAATCCCGTTGATTGTGATGAAAAGAGAATATTAATAATAATCCCTCCTCACCAGCAAACTCCCCATCTATGCCATATTCGTACAACAAATCTGCTAATTCTTCTCCTGTAGTGCGATCGCTTTTTAAATAGATTTTCAAAGGATCTTGCACTTGAGGATCGTAACTTAAAACTGTACCATAACTATCTAACTGACTACGCAAGCGATCGCACTCTTGAATCGCTTGGTTAAATAAAGCCTTGCCTGATTCAGAATATCCCCTATTAATAGCATCTTCAAGACTCAGCATCAACAAATTACTGCGGGTAGTAGTTTCAAACAAAGGTAAAACCCCCATCACTTGTTCGGTGCTAAACTGGGAAGATTTAGGTAAATGTAACAAACCAGTTTGTACTAAACTTCCGGCATATTTGTGCATACTATGGGAAACTATATCTGCACCAACACTAATTGCCGATTGCCATTGTTCGTCAAGAAAGGGAAAATGACTACCGTGAGCTTCATCTACTGCTAGAGCTATCCCATGCTTCTGACAATAATTAGCGATGGTGGCAAGATCGATAGTTACCCCTTCATAACTTGGATGAGTTAGTAACAGTGCTGATACGCCACTCGTTTCTAAAGCCGTAATTACCTCATCAGTAGTAGGCATCAGCGACTCAGAATCAATAAAATAAGGCTCTAATCCTGCTAAGATGATGCCGTTTATAGTGGAAATATGACTATTGAGGGCGATCGCCACTTTTTTATACTGAGTACCTAGTAAAGCACAAGTGGTTAAAACTCCTTGACTACCTCCTGCTGTGAGCCAGAAAGTATGTTTTGTGCCATACAACTTAGAGAAATGCTTCTCTATATTTTCAGTACGAGGACGAGTCAGAAATGGGGCATCATATTGGTAAATTTCTGCACTTAGATGATGACCATTACTTTTAATACCTTGATGAGCAGGAGTATAGAGGCTAATCTGAATATCCTGATTGTGGGATGCAATCAACTTATAGGTAGAAGATATTTGATTCATCAATTTACAGAAAAATCGGCTGAAGTTGTGGGATCGGGCGAATTGTACTTTCTACCGCAATCCCATTCCGTAAAGCTAACAGTAATCCTGTCGCTTCCATGTAGCTATTGACACGATATATCTTGTGTCCCTGAGTTTCAATTTGTAGTTTTTCAGGAGTAATATCGTAATTCGTAGTATTATCTTTAACTAAGATTATGGGAACCCCTTGGTCTAAAGACGCTAAGAAAGGTATATTTCCTACGGTTGTTTCTGGCATTACCACTGCGGAAATATTCTCTACGGATATCCTAGTTTCACCTGCTGCTACAGGAGTATCAAATCTTACGGGGCGAGGAGAATTGATTAAACCATTGAGAGGGGAACATAGATAGGCACTAGAAATTAATTCTGCACCATCTCTGGGATCTACTAATTTACCAAATCCTGTATGTTCCCACTCCAGTAATAAGGGAGCATGGGCAGCAGTAAAGGGATAAAAATTAGTGGTCATGTGGGTTAGAATGGCTTCGGCACCACCCCAGGGATTGGCAATAGATTCTCCTCGGTAGTAAGCTTGACGCACTTTGTCATCTACTTGCAAAGTGGTCATTAAAGCCACTGCTCCAACTGAAGAATTTTCTACCACATCTAGAGCTTTCATCAACTCGTCCATACCTTGAAATTCCCCGGAAGCATTACCATACTGGGAATAGGTACAGGTGGTTTCCACAGGACCACCAGTTACAACTACAGGGTCGATATTAATTCCTCCCACCGCTCGCAAGCCATTGAGAGCATTAATAACATTGTTTAAAAATCGTTCATCTTTAGGCTTTTCTATAATTGCAGCAATGTTTTTGCGCTTCTCTGGAATGACTCCAATATTGCCTAGTAGTAATTGACAAATCAGATTTCCTTCCAGATAGAGAACATTATCCTGAGCGAAATAGATATCCGACGCAGTTACTGCATTGGGATTTGTTACCAGATAGTCACAAGCGGTTGCTAACAGATTGGTACTGGGAGTAGCATCTCCCGCAAAACCACCAATTTCTGCTCTTACTCCTGTGGGAATGATACTAACTGCTACAAACGGTTTATTAGAAACCCGTTGACGAATATTAATGTCTAGTAATGATGACCAAACAGGTTTTTTCTCAGTTTTGATAAAGCTTGATTCAAAAGTGAGAGTATCACCTTCAACTTTCGTTAAAATCAAGCGAATAGGAACACCTGGTAAGGGAAAGTTGGCAATTTCTTGGGAAATTTTTCTCCAGGTCCGCTGTTGTGGAGGACATTGAATTTCAAAATCTTTGGTATAGACTTGGGACATGAGTTGAATCTATAAATTAAATTAGATAATTAGTTCTAGTAGTCCACCAAAATTATTTCGAGAAGTTGCCTTTCTGGAAATACTTAGATATTAGAATATAATTACCTATCATAATTTCTTTCTATGGTGGACTACTAGATAGAGTATCATTTATTTTTTCAAATAAACTAAATAGTTACAAAATGTAAATGTTCCTTGATTCTAAACTTTTGATAAATAAATAATGACCCAAAAATAAGGGTAAGCTATCAGCCATCAGCTATTGCTTTTAGTTTTAGATAAAAGCAATAGCTGATTGAGTCAGAATTTATACTTACTATAAAAGCTGGCTGAAACAGTCTATATTCATTAAAACCCTCTACTTTTGCTGAGAGCTGACAGCTAATAGCTGAATGCTTACAAATAAGGTCTCAAGACTTCCCTTTTAAGAGGATAAAAAAATAAACTTCAGTATTTCAAGGTTCTGACTTCAGCCGGAAGTACTGATAACTGATAACTGAAATGACCATTACTTATACATTTTTGGGAAAAGGTGGTACGGGTCGAACTACTATCGCATTTGCCATTGCTAAACGATACGCTAGCCAAGGTAAATGAGTCTTATTTGTAGGACAAGAACCTGCTTCGACATTATGAATTTTCCTGATGGTTATAACTCTATTATTGGCAAGCAAGGAGTGAAACTATCAGGAGGACAGAGACAGAGAATAGCGACCGCCCGAGTTTTGCTAAAAAATCCAAATTGTCATTTTAGATGAAGCAACTTCAGCTTTAGATTCTGAGTCAGAAAAATTAATTCAAGAGTCTGTAAAGAATCTTTTTCAAGGACGTACTAGCTTGGTTATTGCTCATCGACTTTCAACTATTTGTCATGTAGATTTAGAGCTGATTTGTAAACTTAGCTAAAACCCTTATGTCATCTAACTCTCAGGGATTTAGGTATTATTGGACTATAACTCCAAAAACCTTTGTATTGCAAGGAATTCAGCCTCTTAATATTTACTTTATAAATCAGCTCTTAATTGGCAAACTTACTTTTAAACTACCGTATGTAGGGGCAAATGGTATTTGCTAACGCAAAGCTCCGCTAACGCTCTCTCTATATGTAGAGTCTCTGGGTAAGTCCTGTAATAGTAATGAAACTTGATATAATACCAATTTAAAAAAAGAATGTTATCAATAATTGGGTCAACTAAAATACTGGAAGTCAGATTGATCTTTGAGAAAAAGAATATTGTTTGACCCTAAAAAATGATATTGAAGCTATTCCTACTGGCTACTATTCGGGTAAATGGCCATCTGGCTACTGTAGGGGGGTTAGCGGCAGCTCTGCGTCAGCAAATGGCCATTCGCCCTGACTACTAGAAACAACCGTGCGTATTTGTAGCAAACATTTATCAAATTGGTATAAGAGGATAAAGTGAAAGATAAAAAAATTGAAAATACAAGAGAAATATTATCAGAAACAGAGCAAGATTTTATTAAAAAATCTCAATATATAAAGCCTAAAGTTAGGAAAAATAATAATTTCTACTCTGTATCAAAAATGTTGAGTAAAAAATTTCAATCTCCCTTACAAGCACCAAAAGTTGATGACCAAAAAAAACAGGAAAGAATAGATAATATCTCTCAAGGAAGTAGTGGAAAAAACAGCATCAAAAGAACAAAGTTGGTTGTAGAAAAAATTGCCAGAACAGTTAATATAAAAAATATAAAAGAAATTTTAGGTCGTCGTAAATTTTGGTTAGGATTAGGTGGTGTCGGAATAGGTAGTATGATCATTTATGGTGGAATAACTTGGCTGAAATTAAAGCAAAGTTTACCAGATATTGCCGATATTTCTTCCTATAGTAGAGACGGCACTTTAACAATAAAAGCCGCCGATGGTAAAATTATCCAACAAACAGGACCTGCTACCAGAGAAAAAATTAAATTAGAAGATATTCCTGCTCCCTTAGTTCAAGCTTTTATTGCTATTGAAGATAGACGCTTTTATCAACATACAGGAGTTGATTATCAGGGAGTTATTCGAGCACTTGTTTCCAACTTAATTGCCAGAGATGTTGTGCAGGGAGGTAGTAGTATCACACAACAGTTAGCACGGATGGTTTTCCTAGATATGGAACAAACTATCTGGCGTAAACTCCGAGAAGCAATGCTAGCTTGGAAAATGGAGCGGGAGTTATCCAAAGAAGAAATTCTAGAATTATATCTGAATATAGTCTATCTCGGTTCTGGTGCTTATGGAGTGACTGATGCTGCCTGGGTCTACTTTAGTAAACCAGTTTCGGGACTAAGTTTAGCAGAAATGGCAACTTTAGCAGGTTTGCCACCAGCACCCAGTGAATATTCACCCTTAGTAAGTCCAGAAGCAGCTAAAAATCGTCGAAATATCGTGTTGGGGGTAATGCAAGAAGCAGGTTTGATTTCTCAACAGAGAGCTGAGATAGCGATCGCTAAACCAATAGAAGTACAACCCAGTGCGCCAAAACGTTTGATAGTTGAAGCTCCCTATTTTGCTAACTATATTCAGAAGGAGTTACCGAAATATGTTTCTCAAGAAGTCATAGAAGCAGGTGGTTTGACAATAGAAACTACATTGGATCGCAATTGGCAAGAAATAGGGGAACAGGTAATTCAAGATGCTGTTGATATTGATGGTGCTCGCCAAAGATTCGATCAAGCAGCATTAGTTGCTATTGATGCTACCACCGGGGAAGTTAAGGCGTTGGTAGGAGGTAGAGATTTTGCCGAGAGTGAATTTAACCGCGCTATTCAAGCACAACGTCAACCAGGTTCGACTTTTAAAAGTTTTGTTTATGCTGCTGCGGTTGCTGCTGGTTTTCCTCCCACTGATGGTTATCGAGATGTACCCTTTACAGTGGATGGTTATAAACCAAAAAATTACGGTAAAAGGTATGCTGGATGGCGATCGATGATTGATTCTTTGGCTTATTCTGTGAATGTGGTAGCGGTACAGGTATTGATGGATGTGGGATTTGAACCTGTGATGAAGTTAGCTGAGGATATGGGAATTAAATCTGAGATTAAGGCTACATATTCTATGGCGTTGGGTACTTGGGAGGTTAATTTATTAGAGTTAACAAATGCCTATGCTACTTTGGCAGCAGAGGGTAAGTTTATTGGTGCTCACGGAATTAAAAGAGTAATTAATCAAAATGGTCAAGTTGTTTATGAAGCTTATGCTCAACCAAAGCAGGTTTTAGACCGTGGCAGTGCTGCAATAGTTACCTGGATGTTAGAAAATGTAGTTAAATATGGTAGTGGTACGAATGCTTATTTGTACGACCGACCTGTAGCAGGCAAAACGGGTACAACTGAGGATGCACGAGACTTATGGTTTATTGGTTATATTCCCCAAGTGGCAACTGGAATATGGTTAGGGAATGATGATAATAAACCAACCTGGGGTGTGAGTAGTACGGCAGCTTTTAATTGGCGACAGTTTATGAAACAGGTAGTTGAGGATATACCTGTTAAAGATTTTCCTGACAGACCCAGTTTTTACGACCGCGAACCTACTATTGAAGCTAGACCTGTGGAGCCAAAATGGATGAGGTACGGGAAGATTGGGCCTGATGGTAGGGATGTGAATCATAGAGATTATGATGATAGCAATTATTAGACTTTGCGGCGTTGCTGATTCTAGGTATGATTTGATAATTTGGGATTGTTTGAACTACTTGTTAATATTAACTGTTCCCTGTTCCCTGTTCCCTGTTCCCTATTCCCTATTACCGATAAACTTACTTTCATACCTTAATTCAGCAATGCCGACTTTGCTTGTTTTGTGAGAATAGTGGACGAGTTTTATGAAAATTTGATGAAGATACTGATTTCCTGGTTTGTAGCGTCCTCCAGATGGATTACTCGATGGGTGGTGAGTTTGGTGGTTTGATGACATAGAATACTAAACATAGATTAGGCGAAAATCCTTGATTTTACCTAGCCTTCTCCCAAATAGACCAAGATGGAAAAGCTTCAATTAATTTGAGAAGTGGGGTTGATTCAACTGTAAATACCTATGGATGAGTAACCGTTGACGGTATCAGTTGAAGCATTAGGGACATTGCATAAAACTTCCTGACAATACTAAAATTTCATCCCTATTCCTAGCATGGATATCAGTAAATTCTCAGAGTAATAGCCTAGTTTTATGAAGGTCTGATGAAGATTTTAATTTCCTATTGCTTCTGTTTTTTTCTGAGATTATCATTAGAGTCATAGTAAATATAATTTTATATACCATACATCTGAGTTGACAAAAGCTTGATATATGTATATAGATTTTAGTTTACTTATTTGTAGTCTAGCTAAACTGAATTTAGTATTAATTATTCACAAGGGAAACTTTAAGAGGCAAATTTGATGAAACTTATTTATCGTGGCATTAGTTATGAATATAATCCTACTACTGTTGAAGTAGTTCCTAGTGTAGCAACAGGCAAGTATCGCGGTGTAGAATTTCGGTTCAGTAAGGTCAAGAACGCACCCACTATGCAACCCCACTATAATTTGACCTATCGTGGGGTGAAATACAATGTTAAACCTAATACTGATTCTATTTCCCCTGTTTCTGAGAAAGCTGGTACTTTAAAAAGAATGGAAGCCTAACTTACAGCCGTTGCATCATTAAGGGACAAATAATAGGACTTAAATAAAACAGACTCCAAAAAGTATCATGGGGGCAAAATTTTCTCTAAAACTTAGAATTTTTCAATTTCCCAGCTCATTCCTAAACTATACTGCTCCATGTTACTCTAACTAAAGATAATATTTCTTTTTTCTTCTTCCGTAAGCATTCAGCTATTAGCTGTTACTCTCAGCAATAAGACCCCGCCTCTTAAGGCTATGCTTTACCCACATCTTTCTTAACATAAAGCTTGACAAAATAGAGGAGTTATGTGTAAGTCTTGGTTCTGCTTTTTCGGGAGAAAAAATGTATGGAAAGATACTTTTTTTTGACAACTTCAGTAGTTTTACTTAACTACTATGATTTTTTCTCCTTTCTCCCCTGCTCCCTACTCCCCTGCTCCCCACAAAGGTTTCAAGACTTATGGGTAAGGGATAGCTCTTAAGGCGGGGTTTAAGTCAAGCTTTGATCGCGCACTAAAAGCAATGGATGATAAGCTGATAGCTGACGGCTGAATGTTTACTTTCTTCCTTAATTATAATGTTTGATTGTATAATAGTAGGCTCCGGACCAGCAGGAGCAAGTGCGGCATATCATCTAGCAAAAAAAGGACGTTCTGTATTAGTCTTAGAAAAAGAAACTTTACCTCGATATAAACCCTGTGGAGGTGGAGTTTCTCCTATTGTTCAAGAATGGTTTGATTTTGATTTTACACCAGCTATTTCTCTGAAAATAAATTCCATTCGTTATACTTGGAAAAAAGGCGATTTAGTAGAAGTTAACCTAAAAAATCAAGAACCAATTTGGATGGTACGCCGAGAAGTTTTTGATTATTTTATCGTTCAGCAAGCACAAAAACAGGGAGCAGAAATTAGAGATAAAACTAAAGTTATAGGTATAGAATTTAAGCACAATAATTGGCAAGTTAACACCAATAATCAATCATTTATTGGTCGTTATTTAATTGCTGCTGATGGAGCTAAAGGTTCCATGGCAAAATGGTTTGGTTTTAACAATCGTAAACGCTTTTCAGGTGGGGCGATGGAAATAGAAGTACCAGTTGAAAATCAGCAAATTGATAGTGCTTATTTTGAGTTTGGAATGTTAAATAATGGCTATGTTTGGAACTTTCCTAAAGCTGATGGATATTCAATAGGAGTCGGTACATTTTGGCGAAAACACGGTCAAAATTTTGCAGCTTTACTAACAGAATATGCCACAATGTTTGAGGTAGATATTCAAAATATTCAGAAGTTTGGTCATCCTTTATGTTTATGGAATGGGAATCAAAAATTACATACACAAAATGCTGTTTTAGCAGGAGAAGCAGCTTGTATTGTTGACCCTTTTACTGCTGAAGGAATTCGTCCTTCTATGTTTACAGGTATTAAAGCAGCAACAGCAATTCATAATTCTCTAAATGGGGATTTATTTGCTTTAGAAAAATACACTCAAATAATTAATGAAGAATGGGGTAAAGATATGGTTTGGGCACAACGTTTAGCTCAAGGATTTTCTCGTTTTTCACATATTGGTTATCAAGTAGGGGTAAAGCGACCTCGTGCTACTACTATTATGACGAAAATTTTGTCTGGAGAATTGCGTTATTCTGATGTAGTCGGTTCTGCTTTGCGACGACTTTGGCAAAGATAAAAATTTATTCTAAATGAAGGCAGAAGGCAGAGGGCAGAAGGAAAAAAAGGAGAAAACTCAAGATAATTTTAGCATTTCTTCGGTACTGTCAGTTCTTAAATTTTATTTATAAATGACCCGTCCGTTAGCGTAGCTCCCCCGGAGGGGGAACATGATATTAAGATGTCGTAAAACTTTGGAGATTTAGTATTATACCAAGGGTGAAAAAAGAATGTTACAAATAATAAGCAGTATTAAAATAATTTGTAGGAAATATCTATAGCAGTCCTATTTTATTTGTGTATAAAAATCTTACCGCTTTTAGGGAACAGGGAACAGGGAACAGGGAACAGGTAGAAGTTTCAGTTTTTTTATCTACTTTTTGATTTGTCACAACTTATTTAGGATTGCTATATTGGACGAAAAAGATAAATTACTAAATAAAAAATGGTATCAAACCTATTCCCATACAACTCGGTCCTCCTGTATTCCCCTCCTGGGAGGGGGAGGGGCGAGGGGTGGGTTGACTCAATAGCAGTAACCTAAATATTTGTAGCAAAGATTTATTAAACTGGTATTATACCCCTCGATTTTAGCTGATAGCTGAATGGTAATAGCTAATTAGGGTTTGCTGATTAAATCTAAAAGCATTGACATATCAAGACAAGTGTCTTTTTGGGGTCGAAAAAAGTGCCTGGTTTTCAGCTCTTCACGCTCAAAAAGTTAGTATTTTAGGCTCATAGTTGGGCAGAAAAATCATTCTTACAATTCTTACTCCTACCTCCTCGCTCCCGATCCATTTCTCCTGTCTTCCCCTCCTGGGAGGGGGAGGGGCGAGGGGTGGGTTGTCTCCTGTCTCCTGTCTCCTACCTCCTACCCTTACTAAAAGACTTTTTCAGCAAACCCTAATTAATCAATTAAATCATCTTTAATTAAAGCTTTAAAGTTAGGATTTGAGCTAATTTTAAAAAAATCAGCATCAGCTTCTGCCATTTCTCGATATGGTTGACCAGCACCTAAATTAATTGCTTGTTCTAAATTTTCAATAGCTAAATATAGCTTATCCTGTAAAGCATAACAACGAGCTTTATTATAGTAAGCCAAAGAATAATCTGACTGAATTTTTATGGCTTGGTCAAAACAAGCGAGCGCCTCAACCCAATTTCCTAAATTAGATAAAGCTTGACCTAAATTATTCCAAGCTTCCTGATAGTCTACTTTTATATCTATTGCCTTCTCATAACTAATAATTTCTCTTTTAGTATTCCCCAAATAAAATAAAGTTTTTCCTTGAAAATTCCAAGCTATATAATGATTAGGCTTAAGCTTAATGACTTGTTCAAAAGAATTCAAGGCTTCCTGATACCTTCCTAATTCAAATAATGCCTTGCCTTGATTATGCCAAGCTTGGTATAAACTTGGTTTAAACTTTATTGCTTGTTTGTAATTTTCAATTGCTTCTCGATAATGTCCTAAACTACTCCAAGTATTTCCAACATTGTACCAAGCTTGATATAGATCTGGTTTGATTTTTATTGCTCTCTCAAAAGAAGTTATCGCTTCTCGATATTGTTCTAAATTATTGAGTAAATTACCTCGATTATACCAAACTAAATAATAATTTGGTTGAATCTCTATCGCACGATTAAAGTTATTTAAAGCTGACTGGAATCTACCTATTAATTTCAAGGAATTACCTCGATTATTCCAGGCTTCATAGTAATCTGGTTTAATTTTTATTGCCTGATCGAAAGCAGTAATAGCCTGTTTATGCTTCCCCAATTTACTAAAATTTACTCCCATATTGTACCAGCTCTGATAATCATCTGGGGAAATTTTTATTCGTCCATCCATTTCATTTTTCAAGGAAGAAGAAATAAATAGTTTTAATCATTATGGTCTTGAAATTCAAAGATTTTTACTTATGAAGCAATATAGATTTTTCGTAAGCATTTAGCATTTCCTGCGGAATGCTGCGCAAACAGCAGTTAGCTATCAGCTCTTGAGAAACATCTACACTTCACACCGTAGAATTGTATCAATTGAACTCAAAATCATCGTTCTTGTAGTTCATTCTCTGATTAAAAATGTAATAGAAGTTAAACGAATGCTTGCTTCATTGATTAAAAAGCTAAGAGCTGAATACTTACAATGAGTTAATAGCTGATAGCTAACTGCTGAATGCTTACTTTGCAGCAAATATTCATCCCAATAGTATCAATTATTTCAAATCTAATAAACCGCTGGTTTTTAGCTTGGGATTAAAGCGAATATTTTCTTCTAAACCTCTAGTTTTTAATATTTCTAAAATATTAGCTTCAACTCGCCTAGATATATTTTTTAAGAGTTTTTCTTTAGCAACTTCATCAGTTAATGGGTCGTGATATTGTATTGCTTCTGCTTCTGTCATTTCTTGTTTAGCATCTATTGGCTGATTCCACTTTGCTTCTGCGCCATCATTATCTATAGGTAAAGACCCATTTTCATTAATCCAAGCAGTTTTTATACCTTCTAATATAGTACGATTCGGACGTTCAATAGTTTGTACTTTTAGCCAATAGCAACTATGAGGTTGACGGACTAAGTGTTGTTTAATACTCTGATATATATCACGAGAATAACCTACAAATAGTAATTTTTTATCCCGATCAAAAATTCCATAAACACCAATTTTTCCTTGTAAAGAAATTGGTAATTTTCCTTGAGAATCAATATAAGGTAAATATTCTAATTCTGACAGTTCTGGTATTTGAATTTCGGTATTAGTCATTATTTGAGATTTTCCTGTTCAAGGGTAATGTTAATTAATTCGGAATTGATAAAAGTTGATTAATCTCTGGTGATTTTATAGATGGCGCAGAGACGGCTTGGTTGAAATATTTTAGCTTTAAACATGAAGTTGGGCGGAACGTTAATGATAATATAGTCACTGGATTCGTGATACTGCTCAAATTCTTTTGCCATTCCTTTAGGTGTTTCTTTACTATAGGGAATTGGTTGAAATATTAATTCAGTAAATTCTAATTTTTCATATGGTAATTGTGAAGTAATTTGTTGAATAAAATTTTCACTTGTTAATAATTTGAATAACATTTGTTGAGCATTTTGTTCTAACGTGAAACTACTTTCAAAGCTTTCAATAATTTTTATACCCACTTTTTTTTCCTTTTCCATCTTCATCAAATTGGGCTATGGCTGTTGAGATAGTATTGCTTCTTCCTATAAAACAGAAAATAGCCTTTACTTATATTACTATTTGTTTGATTCAACTCAACTACCTTAAAATAAATATAAAGATTTGTTAAAATAAAATTTTATCTAATAATTTATGATAAAATTTTTACCTAAATATTGTATTGTCTACTATTAGACTATAAAACCTAACATATTCAATGGGGATCTTGATTTATGGAAGACACAGAAACATCATCAAAAGTTTCAAATAATTCCCAAAGTCAGCCTCATTGGCTACAAATAGCAGAATATACTGCTTTAGGGGCTTCAATTGTTGGTTCAGGTTTTGCATTAGTATGGGAAAAAATTTCGTTTGTTGCACCTCCAATAACATTGGCATTAATATTAAATTCAATTAATAGAAAAAGATTTGAAGAAAAAATACAAACACATATTAACAATGAGGTAGAAGAACTAAGAATAGATATTGATTCCGTCGATCGGTATTCAGAGAAAACACAAGAAAAAATTACTGAATTAACTCCAGAATATCCCATAAATTTTTCTCAAAATCAATCAGATTTTGAATTTAATACAATTACCAAAGAAGACTGGGACACAATAAATACTAAATTTTCAGATATTGATGAGGAATTACAATCATTAAAAGATTTAACTACAGATTTACACCAGGATTTAGGAGATAATTTACAATCAACAAATTATGCTTCTATGTCTAATAAAATTGAGGAACTACAAGAACAAGTAAATAAATTACAAGACTTAAACAGAGATATAGTTAGGCCATATTTTATTCATCTAATTCGTGCAGTTAAACAACTACAGAAAATAATCAAGTCTTAGTTATTAGGCTGTGCAGAAAGTAGACAGTTGAAAATCCGTTTTGATTTTCCTGGATCTATAACTTTTCCCCCGTTATCTGGGCAGCAATCAAATTTATGTTTATGGCAAAATTATAATATCGAAAATTTGGGGTGGATCTAGATAAATTCCACTTCTAGAATTCTAGAAAAATTATTTTATTAATAGCTGATACTATTGTAAATCAGAAATTCACTTTTAACTAATGACTATTTTTGAAACTTTCTTGAAATTTCTATTAATAAGTTTAGCAACTATCTACACTTCTGCTTTTGTGTTGCTAAGATTGCTGCAAAACCGATTGATATTTGAACCTGCACCATCGGTATTAGCAACTCCTGGTACTGTTAATCTTCCATATCAAGAAGTTTGGTTGTCAATTCCAAATTCTCACAAACAGACAGAAAAAATATCTGGTTGGTGGATTCCTCAAACTAATAGCAATTCTAGAGTTATTCTCTTTCTACATGGTGCTAAAGGTAACATGGCAGCTCGGAAAAATAGTTACAATCTCGAGCGGGTTGCTAAACTATATCAGTTGGGATTTTCGGTATTTATGATTGACTATCGGGGGTACGGTAACAGTAAAGGACGGTTTCCCACAGAAGCTACTGTTTATGAAGATGCATTGGTAGCTTGGAATTATTTAACTCAAGAAAAAAACTTTTCACCAGAAGAAATTTTTATTTATGGATACTCTCTTGGAGGAGCGGTCGCTGCTAATCTTTGCTTACAACAACCGCAAGCAGCAGGATTAATAGCTGAAGGTTGCTTTACTTCTATCAAAGATATGGCTAAATACAGACACAGACGTCGAATCCAGATATTTCCCCTCAACTTACTGGTCACCCAAAAATTTGACTTCATTGACAAAGTAAAATTATTGGAAATGCCCGTTTTATTTATTCATGGTGTGAACGATAAAACTATACCTGCAACCATGAGTCAACAATTATTTGCTGCTGCACCCGAACCGAAAAAACTGCTGTTGATACCAAATGCTGGACATAATGACCTGGCAGAAGTAGATAGCGATCGCTATCTAGCAGCATTGGAGGAATTTTTTGCTGCAGCGGAGGAGTCAGGAGTCAGGAGTCAGGAGGGAATTTTAACACAACTCAGGAGTCAGGAGTCAGGAGTTAGGAGTTAGAGTTAGGAGGGAAGAGTCAGGATTTCTCCTGTCTTTACTGTCTGGGGCGGACGAGGGGGTTGAAGCCCAACTACAAACAATTACGCTCCCTCGTAGTATTGCTCTAGACCTATCTTATTGATTTGGGAATGATATCAAATCCTGATAATTACTATACCCAAGTCCGAAGCGACTGGAACGGAGTGGAAGGAAGCAATCTCAGGGGTGCGCGGAGATTGCTTCCTATCGTCGCAATGACGACTATTCAACCGGATTTGATATGAAACCCCAGGGGGGGGGTTTATTTAACTTATTGGTCAATATCAATGTTTTTGGCTGAACCCGTCCCTACCTTCCGTTGTTTTTGGGGGCGGGTTTATTTAACTCATTGGTCAATATCAATGTTAAGGGCGGTATGAATATTAAACGTTAAAAAAATTGAATTGTAGGGGCGGGTTCATCAAGGGAAATCGATATCCCTTCAAAGGTTTAGCTAAACCCGCCCCCTATTTCACCCGTTGGTTTTGGGGGCGGGTTTATTTAATTTCTTGGTCAATATCAATGTTTTTGGCTAAACCTGCCCCTACCACTCCACAGAATAATAGGGAAAACGATTCGCTTTAATAAAATCTATCGCTGTTTTGGCGATCGCTGGAATTTCAATCTTGACAATTTTTTCCATACAATAGGTAAGGGAATTTGACCGGGGGATACCTTAGTTTTAGGAACTTTGCTCAATATCCCCCTCAATATTCTCTTACCCCAGTTATTACGGGCTTGTTTTTTCTTTGGTTTGTAACGCCGACAGAAACCTTTGTATCTATCGGCGCATTCTGACAAGGATGGGCCTAACTCAAAAAAGGCTGGATGCCATTGAGTAATACCATCGGTAGTTAGTTGTTCATAAGTGCCATAGTTAGAAAAGTCGTATAAAAAGCCTTCTTTCATCCCTGCTGCCTTGGGGTTGGCATGAATATAACGGATGGTGTTTAAGGCCCTTTCTTTGTCAGAGTTGGGGAAGCCATGGCAGGTTTACCTTTGTTCCCAAAAGTGTCCTTTGCGGTTAAGGAGGGCGTTGAAAGACATGGCAGAATACCAATTTATCCAGTGCATTTACTACCTAGTCATTGCGAATGGAGCGTCAGCGTAATGAAGCAATCTCGACGGTTGAGATTGCTTTCCCTTCGGGAATGCTCCGCAAACGCTTCACTTCGTTCGGCTCGCAATGACACAGGATTTTCTGCTTCCATCAAGTAATGGACATGATTGAGCATGATGCACAAGGCATACAGTTTAAATGGGTATTTTTCTTGTGCTTGTTTGATGATATGTAACAGTATTTCTCTGGTCTCACGGCGGGTGAGGTTGAAATCTCTGTTATTACACCGAGTCGTAATGTGGTACGAATAATCTGCTTTGAATTCTCTTTTTGGTCTGCCCATGTCCTTTCAGTTAACAGTTATCAGTTATCAGTTATCAGTCAGTTGGCAACTACACCGAACACTTCTGACTTCTGACTTTCCTGCGGAATGCTGCGCAAACAAACTTCTGACTTCTCTCCTCGTGCCAGGTATCACCTGAAAAGTTTCGGCCTTTAAATGGTTTATACTTTCTAGCTTCTGCCAATACCTAGCATAAAACCAGCGAGTGTGGTACTGTTCATACACGCATAGAGCGGCACAGCACCTCCCGTCCTCCCGTCGCCCCAGAGCGCGAGCGAGCGGCGAGCGCGGAAGAACCACGCACACACATACATAATACATACTAATATACGACTAGCAGCGCTCCCTAGCGCTCCCCCTTAACTCACGATCAATTCTATTTCTTCTTTTTTTTTTAATATTTCCGGCCGTAATGTTTGTTCGCATATGCATATTTGCCGCCCGAAACGGCATCCAAGTCCTCGTCACACATTGGCACAAGATCATGGCAGGAGGTGGGAATTTGGGGGGATGAAGATTGCATGGGTCGGGTTGGATGACCTTGGGGGTTGCAGGAGGTGGGAATTTGGGGGGATGAAGATTGCATGGGTCGGGTTGGATGACCTTGGGGGTTGTGTTTCATTAGTTGGACCTCTTCTTTTTGTTTTGTGGTCTTTTTGCATTTAATTATACCAGTTTCAACAAGTTTTTTCTACCTTCTTTCTATTTTCGCTTGACTCGGGTTTACATTCTCGCGCATTCAGTACCACAACTTCTGAGCACTGCGCATTTCTGACTCCCTGCGCTGCGGGTGTTTTAATAATTTTTAGCGCTTTTGGGTTCTTTTGGGTTTTTGAGGGTTTTGCCTCCTTTCTCCCAAACCGTCTCCCTGACTCCTTCTTCCTTATTCTGACTCCTACTAAAAACTGGACAAACTCCGTTACCGACAACTCCTTTCTCCTGACTACGCAATGTACTAGACTTTTGACTTTTAACTTTTGACTGAATAAAATATAGGGCATGAAACGAATAAATCCAAATCCTACCCCTAACATTCCCCCCTATACCTGGAATCGTCCCATTGGTCTCAATTGGGACAAACCTTACACAGTGCGCTATAGCAGTAACCTTGATGATGGCCCCTGGCACGGAATGCCCCTCGGAGGTTTCGGTGCAGGTGCCATCGGTCGTTCCCCACGGGGCGATTTTAATCTCTGGCATCTCGACGGTGGCGAACACATTTATCAAAATCTACCTGCCTGTCAATTTAGCATTTTTGAAGAAACAAAAGGCCACAAGCAAGCTTATGCTTTATCTACCGAGTCACCATCTGATGGCAGTCTCTCAACTTGGCAGTGGTATCCGAAACAAAAAGCAGGATTACATACTGGCACTTATCATGCTCTTTATCCCCGCAGTTGGTTTGTCTATGAAAACGTATTTACCGCACAATTAAGCTGCGAACAATTTTCCCCTATTTGGGCAGGTAATTATCAAGAAACCAGTTACCCCGTTGCCATCTTTGAATGGGTTGCTCACAACCCCACCGATGAACCCATCACTCTCAGCATTATGCTCACTTGGCAAAATACCATCGGTTGGTTTACCAATTCTGTGAAAACACCACAAGTGCAAGTTAGAGATGATGGTAGTCCAGTTTATGAATACAAACCAAGGTGGGGAGAAAGTACGGACAACTTTAATTTATTAGTGGAAGATTTCCATCGTATCGGTTGCATAATGACTAAGTTGAGCATTGCTGATGACCCCGCAGAAGGGGAAGGTCAAATGGCGATCGCGACTTTTACTAATGCTGGTGTTGAAGTTAGCTATCACACGCGCTGGAACCCTGTTGGCAATGGAGAAGATATCTGGCGCTACTTTGCAATAGACGGAACCCTGATGGATGAAGAGAATGAACTACCTGCACAAGAAGGAGAGCAAATCGGAGTAGGGATATCGGTTCGTTTCACTATCAGACCAGGGAGAAGCAGAAAAATTCCTTTCTTCTTAGCTTGGGATTTGCCTGTGACTGAGTTTGGTGCGGGGGTTTCATATTATCGCCGTTATACTGATTTTTATGGTCGCAATGGCAAAAATGCTTGGTCGATGATTCGTACTGCCATGAAACATTATCAAACCTGGCGCGAGAATATTGAAGCTTGGCAAAATCCGATTCTACAACGGGAAGATTTGCCTAATTGGTTTAAGATGGCTTTGTTTAATGAACTTTATGACCTCACGAGTGGGGGAACTATTTGGAGTGCTGCTAGCGAAGACGCTCCTAAAGGTCAGTTTGCTGTTCTGGAATGTTTGGATTATCGTTGGTATGAGAGTTTAGATGTGAGGTTATATGGTTCTTTTGGGCTGTTAATGTTGTGGCCGGATTTGGAAAAATCGGTGTTAGTAGCGTTTGCACGAGCAATATCGACGGCGGATGATACACCGAGAATTATTGGTTATAATCAAGCATCAGCGGTGAGAAAGATAGCAGGAGCAACACCCCATGATTTGGGGGCACCAAATGAGCATCCTTGGGAAAAGACAAATTACACCAGTTATCAGGACTGCAATCAATGGAAGGATTTGTCTAGTGATTTTGTGTTGCAGGTTTATCGGGATTTTCTGTTGACTGGTGCAGATGATTATGAGTTTCTCTGGGAATGTTGGTCTGCTGTGGTGGAGACACTAGCATATCTTAAGGCTTTTGACAAGGATAATGATGGTATTCCTGAAAATGAGGGAGCGCCAGACCAAACTTTTGATGATTGGCAGTTGCGGGGAGTGAGCGCTTATTGTGGAGGGTTATGGTTAGCTGCTTTGGAGGCAGCGATCGCTATTGGGAAAGTTTTAATTGAGCATCCGAGAGAAATTCCTTATTATCCACCTCAAGGTTTTCAGTCTGAGGTCGATAAAAATTCTGTGGATGCTATTAATAATCAAATTTCTGTTTATCAAAGTTGGTTAGAAAAAGGATTAGTTGTTTATCAAGAGAAGTTATGGAATGGGGAATTTTATCGTTTGGATAGTGATAGTAATTCGGAAGTGGTAATGGCGGATCAATTATGTGGTCAATTTTATGCTAAGTTATTAAAATTGCCGGATATTGTACCTAATGAATGTGCTTTTTCTGCTTTGAATACTGTCTATAATTCTTGTTTTAAAAAGTTTCATAATGGCAAGTTTGGAGCAGTGAATGGAGTATTACCTGATGGTTCTCCAGAAAATCCTGATGCTACCCATCCATTAGAAGTTTGGACGGGAATTAATTTTGGTTTAGCTGCTTTTATGGTGCAAATGGGAATGAAGGATAAAGCTTTTGAAATAACTGAAGCGGTGGTGCGACAAATTTATGAAAATGGTCTACAATTTCGCACCCCAGAAGCTATTACTGCTGACGGAACTTTTCGAGCTAGTCATTATCTCAGAGCAATGGCAATTTGGGCGATAGGTTTTTAAAGTCAAAATTCAAAAGTCAAAATTTTCAATTCAAAAGTCAAAATTTTCAATTCAAAAGTCAAAAGTCAAAAGTCAAAAGTTTGAATTTATAATTTTCAATTCAAAATTCAAGAGTCAAAAGTTAGAATTTTCAATTCAAGAGTCAAAAGTTAGAATTTATAATTTAGGAGGTTTTGAAATTCAAAAGTCAACAGTCAAAAGTTAGAATTTATAATTTAGGAGGTTTTGAAATTCAAAAGTCAAAAGTCAAAAGTTAGAATTTTCAATTCAACAGTCAAAATTTTCAATTCAAAATTCAAAAGTCAAAAGTTAGAATTTATAATTTAGGAGGTTTTGAAATTCAAAAGTCAAAAGTCAAAAGTTAGAATTTTCAATTCAAAAGTCAAAAGTTAGAATTTAGAATTTAGGAGTTAGGAGGTATTTGAACTATTACATTTTTAAATTCATAATCCCTGTTCCCTGTTCTCTCTTTTCTGGAGATTTCTAATAATTAAAATTATGAAAAAGAATAGCATCCCTTAATATTTCTAACGTAAGCATTTCCTGCTGACTGCTACGCAAACAGCCTTCAGCAATCAGCAATCAGCTATTGTTTTTAGTTTTATATAAAAGCTTTACTAATTGAGGCATAATTTATATTTAACTATAAAAGCGGGCTAAAAAGTCTATTTTCATTAAAACCCCTTCCTTTTGCGCTCGAGCTGACAGCTAATACCAATTTGAAAAAAGAATGCTACAAAAAAGTAGATATTGCTCGGATATTCTTAAAAATAGCGACTCCAGTTCATTTGAGATAGTTATGTCTATTTTTTTTCCCTATTTTTTCAATATTTACCCCTTCTTCCTTATTCCCTCTTCCTTCTTTCTTACTTCTACCATTTGTAACAAACATTTATCAAATTGGTATAATAGCTGAATGCTTACTTTCTAACTTCCTTCTTACTTAATATTTCCAACTTCCTTCTTTCTTCCCTCTTCCTTCCTTAATATTTCCAACTTCCTTCTTTCTTCCTTCTTCCTTCTTACTTCTTCCCTCTTCCTTCTTTAAATTATGAAAATAGTTACTTGGAACGTCAATTCAATTAGAACTCGTCAACAACAAGTTATAGAATGGTTACAAACAAATCCTGTTGATATTCTCTGCTTACAAGAGACCAAAGTTATTGACCAAGATTTTCCGCGATCGCCTTTTGAAGAATTAGGCTATCATACTTATATTTCTGGTCAAAAATCTTATAATGGTGTAGCAATTTTTAGTCTTTCCCCAATGCAAGATGTTAGTAGTGGGTTTGCACCTATTTTAGGTGAGGATAAAGTGGGAGATTTTGACATACAAAAACGGTTAATTACTGGGGTAGTAAATAATGTTCGTATTCTGAATCTTTATGTTCCTAATGGTGCTAGTGTTGGCAGTGAAAAATATGATTATAAACTTCATTGGTTGAAACTTTTGCAAGAATATATCAAAATTGTTCTTGACAAATCATCAAACTTGTGTATATGTGGAGATTTTAATATTGTCCCAGAAGACCGAGATATTCACGACCCAGAAGGTTGTAAAAATTCTGTGGGATTATCCGATGCGGAACGCCAAGCTTTACAAGAAATTCTCAAATTGGGATTAGTAGATGCTTTTCGCCAGTTTACCAGCGAAGGAGGTCACTACAGTTGGTGGGACTATAGAGCAGCAGGTTTTCGCCGTAACCGTGGTTGGCGTATTGACCATCATTATCTGAGTTTGCCCCTCTCTCAAAAAGCCACAAGTTGTATAATTGACAAATCTCCAAGACAATTACCAAAACCTAGCGACCATACGCCAGTTATTGTGGAATTTTGAAAGAAGGAAGAAGGAAGAAGGAAGGAGGAAGAAGGGAAGATTGAAGCAATAATTAGGTAATTATAGAAACCATTTCCTTTATAGCAATTTCCATAGTTATAAGGTACATTTACGATCCCCCTAAATCCCCCTTAGAAAGGGGGACTTTTTCCTTTATAGCAATTTCCACAATTATGAGGTACATTTACAATCCCCCTAAATGCCCCTTAGAAAGGGGGACTTTGAAAGTTCCCCCCTTATTAAGGGGGGTTAGGGGGGATCTAAAACTATACCTCAATTATTTATAGCTAATACTAAGTTTTTTATTTGGTAAATTTTCCAATTAAACTATTAATAACCAACAAAAAATAATTATGTTTTTAGTAACAGGAGCAACCGGAGACTTAGGGCAAAGAATAATCAGAATATTGAGAGAAAGAGAAATATTAGTCCGTGCTTTTGCCAGACTAAATTCTTCTTATTCTGAATTAGAAAATCGTGGAGCTGAAATCTTCATAGGCGACTTAAAAATAGACAAGGATATTGAAAAAGCTTGTCAAGGAATTGAATATATTATTAGCGCTCATGGTGGGGCGAATGATGTTCAAGCAATTGACTACCGAGCTAATATTGAACTGATAGATTGTGCGGTGAAAGTTGGTGTTAAACATTTTGTATTTATCTCCGTCTTAGGAGCAGAAAGAGGATATGAAGATTCACCTACTTTTAAGGCAAAAAGAGAGGTAGAAAAATATCTCAAAACGAGTGGATTAAATTATACTATTTTGCAACCTTCTGGTTTTGCTTCTAATTTATTACCACTGGCAGAAAGATTTAAAGATACAGGAATTTATCTACTTATTGGAGATGACAAAAATCGCACTTCAATAGTTAGTACAGATGATTTGGCAAAAATTGCTGTGGATTCTGTTTCTGTACAAGCTGCTTGTAATCAAATTTTGCCTGTAGGTGGACCAGAAATTATTTCTAGAGGAGAAATTTCTCAGATATTTAGCAAAGTTTTTAACCGGGAACCGATAGTTATTAATCCACCTTTATTTGTGTTTGATGGATTACGAAATACTGTGGGATTGTTTAATTCTGAGTTACAAAAAAGTCTAGGTACTTTAAGAGTATTATTGGCAAATGAATTTTTCTGCACTCCAGAAGAAATTGAGAATTTAGAGAGAATATTTGAGATGAAAATGGAATCTGTAGAGAGTTTTATTCGCCGAAAAATGGGAGTGTGAATAAAGTAGGGACGTTACGAAGTATGTGCAAGCAAACGGCCGTTCGCCCTAGATATATTGGTTTTGCGTAAATTCTGAAAATCTTAAACAATAAAAAATAGGAATAGTGCTGCATTGTAATTATTTTTGTTAGGAAGCACAACAGTGGGAGCATCTTGCTCCCGTACTCCCTGTAAACATTGATTGTTACTATCTAACATTACTATGCAGGACTACCAATAATATTATCAGGACTTACGCAGGGACACTAAATCGAGTGAGGGCGTTAGCGGAGCTTGACGTTAGTCAATGCCATTCGCCCCTACTGACTTCATGTAGCTCTCCCGGCATCGCATACTACACGAAAACCAAAAAGGTTGATGTGGATGTCGCGCCTAATGTTGAAGTAGCGAATCGCAGAACGGCAGAAATTAGGATTATAGTTCCAGGAACCGCCACGCAGTACGGGATAATGTTCTTTTCCATCATTTTCTAGCCAAGCACTACCATCAGTAGGGGCGCCTTCATAGTTTTGATGCCAGTCATCAGCGCACCACTCCCAGACATTGCTGTGCATATCGTATAAACCAAAAGTATTAGGAGGAAAACTCCCTACATCTGTTGTTTCTTCTCGATATTTACCTTTAGATGCCTTGCCATAAATATATTTGCCATTGTAGTTAGTTAACTCAGACGTTATAGTTTCTCCAAAATAAAAAGGTGTGGTTGTACCTGCGCGACAAGCATATTCCCACCGACTCTCACTCGGCAGTTTGTAGTTTTTCCCAGTTTTCTGAGATAGCTTTTGACAAAATTCTGTTGCATCGTACCATGACACAGATTCTACTAGGCGGTTTCCCCCTTGAAAATCAGAAGGATTTTTACCCATAATTGCTTGATATTGGTTTTGAGTAATAGGATATTTACTCATATAAAAAGGTTGCAGAGTAACTTTATGTTGCGGACTTTCCCAATAATTTCTTCCCTCTTCATTTTCTGGCGAACCCATCGTAAAAGTACCTCCAGGAATAGCTACCATTTCCAACATCACACCATTACCCAAATCTTCAGTGAAAAATGCTGCTTTGTGGGAATGACGATTAATTTCTTCGCCTTTCATATTTACAGTTATTACGTCAAATTTTTCCAAGTAAAAATGAAAAACATCAGGAGGAATTTCAGGCCAAATCTTCTTCAAAGCTTCAATAGATATTGCCGTTCCCTCCTTTCCTTCCTCTTCATTTTTCCCCTCCATGTGAGTAGTTATGCCCACAACAAAACCTGTTTCTAAATCTACAACAGGTGCTCCACTATAACCTTTTTGCAATTTACCAGCTTCTATTTTTAGCTTCCCAATAGCAACTTCTTCTCCCACATTTTTGATAATCTGGAATGCCTTTTATTCACCAACTTCAACCATCATAATTCCTTTGATTGTTTTGCGACGACGCACCTTATTTTTACCCCAAAGAAAATAACCAGGAATTGAAATTTTTAAACTTATTTCTAGCTCTCCAGGTAACATCATTAATCCTAAAGGAAGAACAGACAAAAGTTCTTTGACTCGCAAAACTGCCAAATCAAAACCCTGAGTATCTCCTATTGCCACAACTTCTGCGGAAATATTATTTACCAATACATTTTCCTCACCACCCACATCCTCAACAACATGAGCGCAAGTCAGCAAATAAGTGTAATTTTCTTCTTGATAAAAAGCAAACCCAGTACCAATAACATCTGCTTTGAAAGATTGATCGCTAGCACTGGTAATTAAAACAATAGATTTTTCTAACTGTCCGTTCATTCTTTTATTCTTTAGTAATATAAAGATTAGCTTTTCCCTGAAAATTAAAACCAAATTTTACCTCATTCTACTAGCTCGCCTAGCTTGAAAATGTGGTGAAATTTTAGAAAATATAGACCTCTCCCCCCTTGGAAAGGGGGGTTGGGGGGGATTTTAGCGTTGGGTTTTACTCACAATTTTAGTTTAGACGAGCTACTACCTTTAAATCTTACTACTAGACCGAAACAGTTAATTTGCTCAGTTATTATTGGTGCGGGGGCGAATTTATCTCATCATTTGTCACCCCCATTAATTTAACCTGGAACCCGGCCTTAATACTAGACCGAAACAGTTAATTTGCTCAGTTATTATTGGTGCGGGGGCGAATTTATCTCATCATTTGTCACCCCCATTAATTTAACCTGGAACCCGACCCTAATACTAGACCGAAACAGTTAATTTGCTCAGTTATTATTGGTGCGGGGGCGGGTTTATCTAAATCATTTGTAACCCCATTAATTTAACCTGGAACCAGACCCTAATACTAGACCGAAACAGTTAATTTGCTCAGTTATTATTGGTGCGGGGGCGAATTTATCTCATCATTTGTCACCCCCATTAATTTAACCTGGAACCCGCCCCTACTTTTGTAACATTTTAGGTGGTCACGCCACTACTTTACTTCTGCTCTCTTCCTTCCTCCCTCTAAAATGTAATATTCAACTAAAGATGATATAAGCAGCAACAAATTTTGATATTATTTAGATACCTCAAGTAGTTATTAAAAATTCAAAAAATGGAAAAACCTGCAAAAAATCAATATCCAATTAATGAGTTATTAAAACAACGTTGGAGTTCTTTAGCTTTTGCTGACAAAATGGTTTCCTCAGAAGTATTACTTTCACTTCTAGAAGCAGCAAGATGGTCTCCTTCTTGTTTCAATGAACAACCTTGGAGTTTCATAATTGCTACTAAGGAAAACCCCACTGAATATGACCGTCTTTTTAGTTGTATTGTAGAAGGAAATCAACCTTGGGCAGGTCTTGCTCCTGTATTAATGTTATCCATTGCGAAACTTTCTTTTGACAGAAATAATCAACCAAATAGACACGCTTTTCACGATGTAGGTTTAGCAGTTGCCAGCTTAACTTTTCAAGCAACAGAAATGGGTTTGAGAGTTCATCAAATGGGAGGTTTTGATGTTGATAAAGCACGGGAATTATATAAAATTTCAGCAGAATATGAACCAGTAGCAGCTATAGCTATTGGTTATCCAGGAGAACCCGATATTTTGCCTGAGTCTTTACGAGAGAGGGAACTTTCTCCCCGCAGTCGTAAACCGATAAATTCTTTTGTATTTACTGGAGAGTGGGGTCAAACTGCTTCATTTATTTAGTTTTTAAAGAAGCGAATTGAATATTTGTCATTCCTGTAGGTTGGGTTGACGTAGGAAACCCAACAATAATAACGCCCGTGTTGGGTTTCTTTCCTCAACCCAACCTACTAGCTAATAACTGACTATAGGGTAGGGCGATCGCCCTACCCAAAATTATATTTGAGTCGGGTACAATTTTCATAGCTTCCCTGTAATTATCCTCTAAAAAAATCAAGCAACGCCTGAGTTACTTCATCTGGCACTTCCTCCAGCATAAAATGACCGCATTTCAAACCTTGACCTTGCAACAAACCTTCTATCACTATTTCTCGCCAGGTTTCCAAAACATCATAAAGTTTTCCCATGATATCAAATCCGTTTAATTCGGTATAAAAAAATGTTTCATCTTCAACCATTACCAAATATTTCTCGATCTCCCCATCTCCCCACATTCCCCTCCTGGGAGGGGGAGGGGCGAGGGGTGGGTCCCATCTCCCCATCCCCCAATCTAATTACACCGATGCTACCGGATTTGATATGACTCCCTTCTCTCCCCACAATACCAATAACGGACACTGTATTTTCGTGTCAATATCTGCTGCATCATGCTCTAAGTCAATAGAGGCAACAGCACGGTAGTCTTCATAACAGACATGAAACTGGTACAGATCAATTCCCTTGCTGATCTATGATTTGAAACATCGGCAAATTCCTCAATTCTCGTAATCATTCGTCACTGTGCAACGCCGAATAAATAGTTAAAAACACCATAGATTTATCCCTACTAAGTTAGTGCTAAAAGCAACATTAAGAGTTTCCATGGACTTCACTAACCACCAAACTTTACCAGTGGTAGCTCCTTGATAATGATTAAAAAGAATAGAAAATTTTTGTTCTAAATAAGGTTTAGCTTGGTGACAAAATAGTACAATCTTCAAGAACATACCAATCACTATTGTCGCTCCAAGATTATTAATCAGGTCATAAAAAACAAAATGTTTTGGTTGCTCAAGACTCTCAACAACTAGAAAATCTAACATTTTTTTGCAAGTACCTAAAATTAGAGAATCATTGGGTTTTTGAGTATTATTATCAGACCAAGTATTTTGTAATTTATCATATAATTTGCGATTAAATTGACATTTACTATAACCAGGATCGATTGTATCAGTTAAGTATTCATATAGTCCATCTTTAAAAGTACCATAAGAACAAGTAAAATCACAATAAGTTTGAAACTGTTGAGCTTGGTCTCGTAATGTTTGGCAACCATGAACTTTTTTGGTAAAATACTTAACTACTTCATTTAATTCTTCGTCTTTCATTAAAGTAGGATTTTCAATAGAATTGCTTTTCCTGGGCAACCTTTGATAAGTGATATATTTAGACAAATCTATTTCATATTTTTGCTGTTGTCTTCTTCCAATCATTTTAATTTCTTGTTGCTCTTCATCAGTACTCTCATCATTGAAAAAACAATGTTCATATAGATATGGATATCGATCAATTAATTTTTCTAACTTCCGATCTGCAATTTTTGTATTTTCTTGAGTTTCCCTGATAAACATCTTAGCTAAACGTTGTAAGGCAACATATTTTTCAGTCTCAGTAAAACTGCTAATTAAAGTGCGTACACGTTTAGAAGTCCAACAAGAGGGCAGGTTATTTGGTTTTACCTGGAATATACTTACTAATTCTGGAATTGATTTTTGCAGTTGTGGGTTTTGTAACCAACAGTTAATTAATATATAGCAACTTCTATTGAGAATATTATGAAATTCTTCTTCATCAGGATCGGCATGAATAATTGTTTCCATTACCTGCCATATTTCAGGGATAAAATATCCAGAAGCATCAATAAATAGAGCCCTAAAATTACCAATTAACTCTTCGGGGTCTTGTTGACGAGCTAAATCTTGTAAATGCTGATAAAGTCGCTGTTCTTGTTTGGCCGATTGATGATTATTATTAGTTGATAAAGAGTTTAAATTATAATTTAACATTCTTGAAAATCCCCTCTGATAATTAATTATAAGCTAATTTAACTTGCTCTTCAATAAAGTAGATTTTTGTAATAATTGATGATTATATCTGGCTTAGTAGAATAGATATTTCAATAAGAATTAAATTGCAATTTTGAACAGATTTGTTAGACCAATATTTTTGAGATTATGATAGTAAATTTAACTCATATAAAAATATGCTCAATGTCCGTATTTACCTAAAAATATGCGTTATGAATTAGGTTAAATCTGAAATACAGATTAAAGTTTGTAATACTCACTCTAGTTTATAACTTTTGCTTATTACAATCTTAGTCCTATCCATAACTAATCTTTATAAGCTAAATTAAGTATAAAAATTAGATTATACTCTAACTATTAATTTTACTCTGGAATTACTTGAATTTATGTAAAGATTTGATGAAGAATCTAAGAGTTCAGTAGATTTTTTGATGATAAGTTTACTGAAATCCTGTAAATGCAGAAGCTTTTAGTTAAGTGTAAATACGGATAATTCGTAATCAAATAATTACAACCAACACCATTGTTAAGAATAAGTAGTCTGGCAAAAGTACTAATATTGGTCGGTACAGAATTTTCATTTTTAGGAAGTAAATTATAGTTATCTAGTGCTCCCTACTGCCTCAAACAAACGAATTTTGTATCTCACTGTTTATGGGAATTGCTATATAGTATTCAGATTGATATTCCCCAGTCTAAAAATGCGGGGATTCTTGGTTCGCTGACGCAACGCTGCGCGAACACTGACTCAACATCACCTCGCAGAATTTCTCCAACTCAGCCAGAAGGCCAATCTCCCCAAGGGTAGGTTCCGGTGTGCCCCACCGTACATAGTGCTTTCTTGAGAATATTTTTGGCAGCGTTCACTTTCTTGCTCACTTGACACTGTAGGTGTTTTAAACACTTATATCATGTCCGGTTGAATAATTAGACTTTGCTGGAAGGAAGGCAGCTATGCTGGAGGCAGGAGGCAGAAGGTTTTATCCTATTGTCACCTTAATTTTATACACGCTCCGATGCTACCGGACATGATATTACTCATGGGTCTATAAGTTTTTGGACTTTTAAACACCTTACCATTAGAGCAAACGGCTAATTCCTTAATTCCAATATTGACACCAATTGTAGGTCTTTGTGCTTCAATACTTGGTTTCTCAACTTCATATTTACAGCACTTTTCATTTAAGTAGACTACAAAATTCTGTTGGTGCACGGGAGTAGGGAGTAGGGAGCAGACAGTAGGAGAATGCTTTGGCCACTGTAGTCTATCTATTTGAAAACCGCTATAATAGCTATAAACCATTGATCGGCAGTACGAGAAATCACACAATTATGTATTGCTGTTACAGGTAATGGTTTGGCAAGACGCACCCAACCTATTGAAGGTAATGTAAGACGAAGGTTTTTCAATCAACAAAATTGGGATGGTTCAAACTGATAAATATACACCATCCGATACTATTTTGCTAACAATTGTTAACAATGCACAGTAAGATTAACTTACTGAGGGGGTATCTCCCAATGTGGTAGAAAATTTTTCTACCACGCTTTTGATCAAAATTCCACGCGCTCCGTTTAAGTCGCGTTCGAGGCGAAAACCATCGTTACCAGTCACAACTTTTTTGCCACCTAAATTGTTGAGGATTTCACCAGTCCAGCTAACGGTTTTGCTAGTGTAGGCTTCACTTACATCTACAACTACTTTGTTATATTCAGCAGCTTTATGCTTTAAGAAAAGCTCAAACCTATAGTGCGCCCAGTTCAACATCTGTCTCACTGACTTACTTCTGAGTTTTCTGCTTGATTTGGTTGTCATCTGAGAAACTTCAAAAGTTGGGAGTAAAATCACATCAAAATTTTGAACTAAAAATAAAGCAACTTTGTGATGCAGCTCCGAAATAAGATTCCTAATTTTCAATCTCATTCGATTAGCTGCTTTTTTCATCCGTTGCTTGGTTTTAGACTTAGCTTTAGTTAGCCTAGAAATCAAATCATCTAAGTGATAGCAAAGTCTCTGGATTTTGCCTATATCACCAGAACCTATCCAACCAAAACTATTTTCTGAAAATAGGGTTAAAAAGTTTCTAACTCCGGGGTCTAATGCTACAACTCGTCCTTGATTCTCCAGATTGTACTTTGGTAAATCCACTGACAAACAAAGGTAATATTGTCCTCGTTGCACAACTATTCTGCCATCCCCAAAACCTTCTGGTATTGGTTCTGTAAATCTAATTTGACCTAGTTTAGTGTGGTAAATACCTTTTGTTGATACTGCCGATTTAGGTATGTAGCAAGACTGAATAGGATTTTTACGAGATTTGAATTTTACCTGCTGTACCTGTCCTGTTTGAGAATACTTAACTTTTGCTTCTCTAACTGCTATACAAGCATCACGAACAGCAATAGATTTTATCTGGTAAGGAACAGGTTTAGACCACTCAGGTAAATTTTTCAAAATCCCACCCTTGATTGCTTTCCAATTAGCCTTGGTATCAGGTTGCTGAAGGTATTCAACGGTTCGGTTATAGGTAAACCTAGCCACACCTATCCATTGTCTGAGTAGTTGCTTTTGTTCACAATTTAGGTAAATCCGAATCTTCTTTGATTTTTTGTTTGTACTTTCTAAGTCCGTGGACTCTACAGGAGAATATGTGAATGATCGAGAGAACATCGGCGACCATTTCTGATTCTGGACAATATATAGTTTGCCCTTGAACCAGGATTTCCCCACCGTTTTGTTCGACCAAATACTGTATAAGCTCGAATCCAAATCTGGTAAGTCTGTCCCTACAGGTAACAATAATTGTGAGCTGATCCCCTCGCAAGAGTCTGTCCAGTATGGCTCTAAGACCTTTTCGTTTGAAGTTGAGTCCACTGCCGATGTCTTTGATAACTTCTGCTTTTGGGTACTGGTTTTGCATGAACTCAACTTGTCTATTGAGGTCATCTTTTTGTTTTGCTGATAAGACTCGGCAGTAGCAAATAAGGGTAGTTCTAGTTGCACCTCTGATGTAAGATTGTGCGTTATACAATCTTTGCCCGGCTTCGTTTTTGATAATTTCGATTTTGCCTTCATCTGCATATTTGCGTAGTGTGTTAGGATGCAAGCCAAGTATTTCTACGGCTTTCTGGGGTGGAACATAACCCATAATGCTATCTTGGCATACATATAGGAGCTTATGTGAATATATGTGAGCAAATAGATAATAGTTAGTCAACCCTTAAATTTAACTTTAGCGTGGCCTTGGTTGACCCCTTTCCATCATTTGCAAAGCATCTGGACTAGGATTAAATCGATAACCCCAAGAAGAGCGATCGCCATCATCCAATATTTGAGGTGTTAGTAGGACAATTGTCTCTGCTCGTTGATTGTCATTTTGGCTGCTGCGGAAGAGGGAACCAATGATGGGTAAATCTCCCAAAATAGGCACTTTATCTATTATTGTTCTTTCTTGCTCTTGAATAATGCCAGAAATAATCAGAGTTTGTCCATCCCGCAGGCGAATTCTACCGGATTCTACCCGACGCCTGGCAATTTCTGTACCAAATTCACTTTGATTATCAGCGTCTGTTGGCACCCTGTTTGAAATAAAGCTTACTTCTGGATTTACTGTTACAGTCACAAAACCATTATCGTCTATTCTCTCTACCTGTATAGCTAGGGTTAAACCTACATCTTCAAACCTAACAGTTCTAGTTTCTCGACTCGTACCTCCATCATCTGTAAAATTACTGTCAATACTTCTGACAATATTTTCTACAAGTCTGACACTAGCTATTTCTCCTTCTTGAACCACTAAAGTTGGATCGGTGAGAATCTTGGCATTACCAGTCCTCACAGTAGCCCTTAATTGACCGAGAAATCGCCTTGGATACAAAATTTGAGGGAATAAGCCAAATTCTGCATCTCCTAATTCCACATCTATTACCCCATTATCATCAACATCTATTTCTGATGGTTCATAATCATCAATACCAACTCTTGTCGGTTCACCTGTGGTGGGAGCTATAGGTCTGAGGAAAGTTCCTCTACCCTGATTAAGGTTAGGGATACCAGTACCTGGAACTTCAAATGTACGTTGGCTATCAAAGAATGGGTCTCCCAAAATTGGGTTACCAGTGACAGGGCGGGAAAGAGGGTTAGTAGCATTCTGTTGTGTAATACTAGCAGGTTGAAGACTACCAAAGTTTAGAGATGCTGCCCCATTATCGTTAATAAAGAAACTGTCATTAACCCCAAAGGAGAAACTACTATTAAGGTTTTCCTCTGCTGATAAGTTAATATCTATAACCTTTACGTTTACAGCTACTTGCCTTTGTCGCAAATCTAGCTGTACCAATTGGGCCGCAGCAATCTCTACTTGTTGTGGTGGACCTACTAAAGTAACACTATTAAGTCGGCTATCAGTTACTACCTGTAAACCTTTTAACAACGGAGGAGCATCTTGGGGGTCGTAGCGTAGAGGCTGAATAACTGTTCTTTCAATTGTTTCTGTATTTGTAATTGCCTGATTAGTTCCAGGAATATTAACTGTATTTACCTGAGTTACTGGCTGACTTGTCACAACTGCACTTTCAGCTCCCATACTAACTAAAAAACCCGCAGCAGCTTGGGCAGTAACTTGGTTTAAGCGGAAAGAACGGACTACAACATTTCTGGCTTCTGCTGGTAATTCTTGCCCCACAAATACTGTATTCCCTACTCGGTTGGCCTGCAAACCACTTAGACGCAGAACATAGTTAAAAACATCTTGAACAGACTCATTTTCAATATCTAGGGAAATACTAGGTCCAGTTTCTTCTTCCCCACCTGAACTGAAGGCTACATTCAACCCGGCAGCTCTAGCTAGTAAAGCTAAAACATCTCTGACTGGAGCATCTCGCAAAACTAAACGAGGTATTCTTTCTTGTGTGCCTAAATCTATAACTTCTACTGAGGGATTAATATTGGATATTGCTATGTCACCTACTGGTGGTGCTACTGCTCGTGGTTGAAAAGGAGGGACTTCACTGGGGGATGGTTGTCCTGGTAGGGTGGGGAAACCGTCTCCTGTGAGTTCAGAATCAGGTAATAATACCTTTGGTTGTTCGGTTGTAGTAGTTTCTCTTGGAGGTACTACAGTAGGTTCTGGTTGTACAGGTGGGGGGGCAGGTTCAGATGCTTCTGAGGGTGGGGGAAAACTATTAGGTTTAGGTGTGGATGCCTGAGCTACTTCTCCTGACCCTGCAGCAGCGCTCAGAATAATTCCTCGCCCCCCCCCTTGAATTATTCTGCCTCTGGGAGGGCCTTTTGTTCCTTGGATGACTACCCGCACACTGTTGGCATCTACCTGCATTACTTCTACATATTTTATGCCAGGTGCTGGACTATCTTTCCGAAATTTGTTGCCTTCGGGAATCCTCAGTTGAGCATTGATTATGTCTGCAACGAAAGAGTTATCTCTATTAACTGAGAAAACTTCGGGGCGATCGCCATTGTTTGTCACTAGGACAATGTTCATGCCCCCTTCTGCTGAATTTAACTGGACTTGGGTAATTTGTGTAACTGCAAAAGCTGGTGTCTGGGCGATGATTACCGCAGCTACCCCTCCTAACAGTCCACTACTAAATTGAATTTGCTGTTTCACTGTCCTCACTCCACGCTAGGCCATGATTAGGAAAATGTTGGTTTGACATCTCCAGGGGTTGAAACACCCTGGATTCTGTGTAAAAAAACACCGCAAAAGGGACAAATCCACTTTTACTTCCAGCCTGTCAACAGACTTCTAGACTCCTCGGGGTAGACAAAAATCCACCTGTGAGCTTACTTTCAGAGCAGATTTTTACTTCGGGTTAAAACTCCCGTGTCGTTATTCAACCAGGGGATAAATCCGCCTAGCTAACTCTCTACCGTCGTTTTTTATGTATTTGGCTAGAGTATAGGGCTTTATCCACAGCTTTGGAACTGTCACCTTTCAAATTTTTCTTTTTTCTACTTTTCCCACCCTTCCAAGCACTAACTGTCAAATTTACATAAATATAACAACATAGGATACCATAGTATTTGGCAAATTATGTTATCTTTTCTTTTTTTGCTTTTCTGGTTTGGCAGGTTCTGGTTTAGCCAATGATTCTTGTTTGCTTAAGGCCAACAGAGCGTGCATATCAAAGGATGTTTTGAGTCTACTTTCTGGTTGCCTGACTGGTATAAATCTATTTTGTCTCCATTCAACTTCGATAATCTGATTTCCTTGCTGTAGTTTAGTATTTAAGTTTTTTACTACCAGTAATGTTTGCATTCTCTCCAAAGCAATCATAAAGGCTCTTGTTTGGGCATAAGTTCCTTCAAATTCTACTTTAAATTCTCGTCGCTTTAATTTACCATTTACCAGTGGTCCTAATGAATTATCGTTAACTATATAGTTGCCATCTTTTGACTCCACTGGTTCAAATTTAATCATTTTGGCTTGTCGGTCTTCATTACTAATTCCTGTATTAATTTGATCGATCAGTTTATTCATATCGTACAGCAGAGTTTTCATGGTTTTTTCACTGGCAAATAAGCTGGTTACGTCTTCTCTTTGTTTCTCAGCTTCTGCCCTTTCTGCTTCTGCTTTTGGTCGTTCTTTTATTTGTTTTTTCTGTTCTTTTATAGTGTTTTTTGCTGTCTCTATTTCTGTTCTTAATGTCGCACTTTTTTCAATTGCTGGTTTGAAATGACTATATCCTAAAAACCCTGCTGCTCCTAATCCGACAACGCCAATAACTGCTCCGATAAATCTGGGGTCTTTGAGTGAGATACCGAATATTTTCGGACCCTCTGCTTCTTGTTCTTCTAATTCTGGATTCCATTCATTTGCTACTACCATTTTTAAAATACTCCTTTTTGTGTTAATATTTCTATCCTATCTACTAATCCAATTGCTCCTTGACTTTTTAATTGAGGCAATAATTCTGATGCGCCTAAGGGGCTGAGATTTGTTTCGATTTTATATTCAACTACTTGTGGTAATTCTGGTATATCCGGAGCTAAAGTTGACCTAGATTCTTGTAATTCTAGTCTGGTTGGATTAGGTTTTTTCGCAGCACTAATTAGTTTTGTTTTTTCTCCTTGGAAAAATGGGGAGTTTTGCAGTAGCAATAAAAAGTCATTAATTTGACCATAAGAATCTGCTGTCCCAGAAAATGATATAGTTGCTGTTGGTTTTGGGGGTGCTGCTGCCTGTTCTTTTTTATCCCTTTTTGGAGCTTTTTTACTTGCTGGAGGTGCTGCTGGAGCAACTATTTTTGGTTCTTTTTGTTCTATACTAGCTATTTTGACCCCGCTAGGTATGAGGGTGCCAAATTCTCCCAATAAAGCTGACCATGGTTTAATTTGGTCGAAAACTGTTGCTAAGGCTTTTGCCTCTGCTTTAAATGTCTTAGTTTTTTCTTTGATTGCTTCTATATCTTTAATTTGAGTGTTTAGTTTGCTCAATTCGGCATTTAATTTGTCTAGGTCTGCCTGTAATTTGGTGTTTACTCGATTGAGATAGAACCATCCACCTGCAACTAGACCATTAACTGCTACTGCTACTGCTGCCCCAATCAGAATTGGTCTGGGGTCTTCTAGTGATAGTCCACCACCACTTATTGGTTTGGGAATATCTTTTTTATATTCTGGGCGATCGTTAAGAAAATTTATATCTAAGCCATACATAATTAATTTAAACCTCTCTTAATCCTAAACCTAATACGACTCCTAGACTGGAACGTTGTTCTAGTGGAATTTCTTGTTCTATTTCTAGGGCTAAAGTTTCTATTGGATCGACTTTGGATGCGGGTAAACTTAAACGTTGCATAAAAAAGTCATCTATTTGTCCTATTGCTGCACCCGATCCTGTTAATAATAATTGTGCCACCTCCAAATCTTCAAATTGATTGAGATAGAAATCTATTGAGCGTCGCAGTTCATCCCCTAATTCTGCTAATACTTTTAGTAAGGCATTAGTTCCAGGGTTGGGTTCGTTGCCTGTGACTCCCATTGTATCTAATACTGGAACGGTCATTCCCAGTAGTTCGGTAGTATCTCTGGTCGGAGGTAAGTTCATTGCTTCGTTTAAGGAAGATTGCATTTGATAAGTACCAATGGGAATTGTCCGGTTAAATTGAGGTATTCCATCTACTACGATAGCAAGTTCAGTACTGTCAAATTCTAAATCTGCTATTACTGTTGCTTCTTGGGGTCCATATTGTTGAAGTATATCTTTTACTGTTCGGATTAAGGCAAAGTTACTTACTTCTAAAACGTCTATTGCTAATCCTGCTTGGGTGAATACTTCTATGTAGCTATCTGTTACTTCTTTTCTAGTTGCTACTAAGGCTACTTGTACTTTTTCTAAATCATCATTTGGGTCTACTATTATTCCTAATTTTTGGTAGTCTACATCTGCTTCTTCTCTGGGAAATGGTAAGTATAAACCTGCTTCTTGATTCATATAATCTTGCAATTCTTGGTCGTTTAATTCTGCTGGTACAGGTATTACACGAGTTACTGCTTCTCTGCCTGGAATTGCTGTTGCTACTCTTCTGGTTTTTATATTGTTTTCTTCTATAGCTGACTCTATTAGCTCTGATACTGTAGGGGGATCAACTATTTGACCTTCTAAAAATACATCTTCTGGCACTTCTGCTGTGGCAAGGGTTACTAACTTTAATTGCTCTCCTTGTTGACGGATTTCAGCAATATTAATTCTTTCTGGGCCTATCTCTACTCCTATTCCTGGTTGCTTTTTTTTTAACAATTTTTTTAAGTAATTAACCATAGTTATCCTAATTTTAATTTAATACAAATATGTTTTTCTAAATTTGCCATGACTAGACCTAGAAATTATGGCAGTTTTGAATCAGTTCGCCTCCTGCAGAGGAACTGCGAAATTCTGGTGTATGATGGGGATTTTGATTTACCAAAAATGTACACACTAATTTTTCAAATAAACGTGAGGGTTGGAAATACAATGTTAAAAACTATTGATAAATTGATGATGATCATCTTGGCAATACTATCTATAAGTTAATTAAGTATTAAGGTATAGTTAGTTGTGTTTATTATCAGATTTCTATTAAAATACTCATACTAACTACCAAAAGTCTTAACTATGATTTTTTGTTTTCCAAGAGTTAGTGTTTAGTATTTAATAACTTTTGTTATGCTGATTTTTTCCATTTTCCAAGAATAGCATTAATTTCTGAAAAATGCTTTGAATCAGTTATCAGTAATCGGTAAAAGTGTTTCGGCATTTCAACTGTATCTCCCAATTATGGCCAAGGGAAAACCAAATATAGTTAAAAAAAGTGAGCAGTTATCAGCGATTGGTAAAAGTGGTTCAGTATTGAAACTGTATTTGCCAATTCTGTGCTCAAAGAAGTCCGGGATACTCTTGATTCTAATCTACTCCAAACAATTAATATTAAATCCGTTTAATTAGCAAAAAAATTGTCTATTGGAGTGAGAAACAGTGAACTGATAACTCAATAGTGAAGAGTCAATGATGGACTTGTTAATAGACAATCAATATTTGTCTAATACCAATTTTATCTGAGGCGACACAGGGTTAGGATTAGGTGTTCATTTTTGGGCGTTAGGTATAATACCAATTTTACGTGAGGCGACACAGAATTATGAAATTTATTAACTTTTCTGTCTCGCTCTACAGTCAGCTCTGATTAAAATATTATTCTATACAACTTCACTTTAATTTTGTATAAGCTATTTAGTCTACCATAAAATTATGTAATTAATTTTGCTTATATCTTTCCAAATTAAAACTAGATTGCTTATATTTTATAGACAGTTAAGTGATTTTAAAAAGTATCATTTTACAGCTTAAATTTAATCTAAAACAATGTTTTTTAACGAGAAAATTATTGAGATTCAGTTACTAAAAACTAATCTTATAATTTTTTACTATTCTCAATTTATAGCGGTGTTCACAAAGGTAGACTTGCATTGCTTCTGCCTTCTGCCCTCTGCCTTCTGCCTTTAAGCCAAAATCTCTGTATTCTATGTTAATGAAAACTGCTATAAGCTATTAACTGTTTCCCCCCCAAATTAATTCCTGAATCACCTTTCAAATTTAAATTTTATATATTGATAAAACCTCTACTATAAATAGACAAAAAGATAGTAATTTAAATTATATAAGAATTTTATTTTTCCTTGATAATGGAAGGCGCAAAAATTATCATAACTTCAATCAAATAACTATATTTCAGATACTTTTATAGATTTCATCAAATGTTTTACATTGTTAAATGGCAACGTTTTAGACTATTTGCTATCTTCGGACTAATCTTAACATTTTTGATTAGTTGCACCACTCTCTCTCCTAACTTAAATACTCAAGAAATTAAGTTTTGGACGATACAGCTTCAACCTCAATTTACGAATTATTTTAATCAATTGATTACTGATTTTGAAACTGATAATCCAGATTTATCAGTACGATGGATTGATATACCTTGGTCAATGATGGAAAAGAAAATTCAGAGTGCTATTTTGACAAATACTCTTCCAGATGTGGTTAATCTTAACTCAAGTTTTACATATCTATTAACTGAAACTAATGCCTGGTTAAATTTGGATACTATATTATCAGATTCGGTAAAAAATCAATATTTACCTAACTTTTGGCAGGCTAGTCAAATTAATGGTAAAAGTTTTGGTATTCCCTGGTATGCCACAACAAATATAACTATTTATAATTCTCAGCTATTTCAACAAGCAGAACTAGAACAACCTCCCAAAAATTATTCAGAGTTAGCAGAGGTGGCTAAACAGATTAAAGAAAAAACTGATAAGTACGCATTTTTTATTTCTTTTCTACCGGAAGAATTGTCAGAGGTACTAGAATCTTTTGGCAAGATGGGAGTGACACTGATAGATGTTGATGGAAATGCTGCTTTTAATACCCCAACTGGTCAGGCAGTATTCAAGTATTGGGTCGATCTATATCAAGATGGGCTATTACCAAAGGAGGTATTGACAAAAGGAAGTCAAGCTGGTATTGATTTATATCAAGCTGGAGAAATAGCTATGTTGTTTTCTGGTTCAGAAGTTATTGGGGTAATATCTGAAGATACACCAGAGATTGGACAAGTATCAAAACCTGTATCTCAAATTACAGGTGAAACTGGTAAAAAAAGTATGATGTTAATGAATTTAGCTATTTCTAGTAATACTAAACTACCAGACCAAGCGCTGAAATTTGCTTTGTTTATTACTAATAATCAAAATCAAACGGCTTTTACTCAAGAGACTAATGTTCTACCTTCTATAACTCAGACTTTAGAGAATAGTTATTTTCAAAATCTTCCTTCTAATGCTTCTACTCAAGATAAAGCTCGAATTATTAGTGCTAATCAAATGCTGAAAGCAGAAGTTTTACTTCCAACAGTTAAAAATTTGAATGAGTTGAAACAGATTATTTCTCAAAACTTACAGGCAGCTATGTTAGCAGAGAAAACTGTTGAGCAGGCGATCGCTGATGCGGCGTTTGAATGGGATAATTTATAGTTTTTCAGGTTGAAAATTGGGAATTCTTAAAGTAGTAATATTATGTCCGGTTAAACATTTATAAATAATTAGGGAGGAGTCAGGATCAAAGAATTTACCAGGAGAAAGAAGTGTTTTTATTACTAATTATTTGTTGTATCTATATAAAATTATAATATCATGTCTGCTTGAATACTTATATTTTGGTGGAAGGAAGGCAGAGGGCAAAAGCGGTGCGACCCCGCGTCGGCGACAGACGCCAGCGGTCGTTAGCGCAGCTTCCCGTAGGGTGGGATGGCGAGGAAACCTCGCCATATCCAATCGACCAAGACAGGGAATGGGCACGAAGATAGGCACTATCGAACTGTAATTCTTCTATATGACCAGATGACAGGGATAAAATGGCCCAATCCTCTCCTTTGTATTGAGCTAACTTAATAAATCGTGTGATATTAGCAGAAGTTCCTGCTGTAACGACTAATCTAAAGTTTATTTTCGTGTTTTTTTTCCACTGTTTTAATGAGTTATAACCTTCCCTGACATAAAGAGTATTACGGGGATAAAATCCTACAGGACTAAGCAAAGGATTGTCTTGATTTCCCTTTTCTTTATACTCTAAAACTTGGTCATAAACACGCAAAATTTTCTCTTCAACCTGTGCCTGTGCTACAGCTTGTCTGAGTGCTTTTAAGCCCCCCATACCTAAGTTGTCATCTTGAACATAAGCACAGATTTCAGAGGGTTTTACCCCAGCATTTAAAGCCATATTAACCAAAGTTAAACCAATATGGCAAGGTTGGTGTGAGGCAAATTTACACAACTACTCTCCCAATTTAGCACCTCTATTGAACAAACCTGAAACTCTAAAACAACACACATATACTCCGATCTACCAAAAATTTCAGGCATTAATCGGTAAAAAATTAACATTGCGAGATTTGGCTTTTTACTTGAAGCAGGATTTATTAAGTCTGACTAAAATCTTGATGAATTATGTGAGTCAAGAAATAATTCAATTGACTGATTTGCCTGATCTACCTGCATTATATGTAGTGAAAATTGATGCACTAAAAAGTTAAGCAAAAGAGATTCAAACACAAAATTAATCATTACCATAAACTATTATAAAGAGCCAGAAAAAATTAGTAGTTTGTATTGATAATTGCCCCATAATTAGTCAAATTATGGGGAAAATTATTACAAAAAGAGGCTATCAATTTATAGGAATTCAAAAGTCTACATTAGCTGTGTCTAGTCTCATAGAAATACAACCAGATTTAATATTTTTAGACATAGAAATGCCTATTGCTAATGGCTATGAAATTTGTCGCCAACTTCGTAGAGTACCTCATTTAAAAAATACTCCGGTAGTAATTCTAACTGGGAGAGACAGTATAATTGATCGAGTTCGCGCTCAGTTTGTAGGATGTTCTGAATTTATAAATAAACCAATAAACCCAGAAAAAATTGAGGCAATTTTTCATAAATACCTGTCTTTAACAAACACAAAAACAGAAATTTCAGTAGTAGGGTCTTTAGTTCCCGCTAGTTGCTAGAAAATGTCCTAATAAATACAGAGAACCACATAAAACAATCAGATTTTCACTGTCAACCACAGCCTCTTCCATCGCGGTTCTTAAATTGGGGTAAGCTTGACAGAATGCTAATTCTGTGCAAATATTCTTAGCTATAGTAGTAAGCTGACCCGTATCAGCTGAACTATGGTCTGGCACAGGAACTAGGTGCAAGCGATCGCCTGGTCTAATCAAGGCGCGAAAAATTTCTGAATGTTCCTTAGTTGAAAGCATACCCATCACCCAACTTACGGATGGGTAACTCAGTGTCTTGACATATCTCCCCAATACTTGGGCAGCAGCAGTATTATGAGCACCATCAATTAATAATTTACTGTCTTGCCATTTTGTCCATTGCAAACGCCCAGGCCATTTAGTATTAGCTATTCCTTCTTTAATTGCTGCTGGAAAAATCTGCCAACCCTGTTTTTCCAGGATATGAATTGTCGCAATAGCGATCGCTGAATTTATTAACTGTACATCTCCAAGTAATGGGAGTGGGTATTCAATACCTTGATAATTAGCCATTGGCAGAGAATCATTTTCTCTACTCCCCTCTAATAATTCAGCAGGTTTCACCCAAACTACGGGACACTCCAAATCATTAACCCGTTTTTGTACTACTTTTTCCGCTTCTGGTGGTAGTTGCCCAATTACTGCAGGACATCCTGGTTTCAGAATACCCGCTTTTTCACCAGCAATATCAGCTAAAGTTGGACCCAACCTTTGCCAATGTTCCCAACTAATTGAAGTAATCACAGTTACCATTGGTTGCTGACAAACATTTGTGGCATCTAGTCTTCCTCCCAAACCTACTTCTACAACTGCTACATCTACTTCTTGTTGAGCAAAATATAACCAAGCTGCTGCAGTAATAACTTCAAACAGAGTGGGTGAAGCTTGTTCTGGATTAATAGCTGCTTCTACTTCTTCCAATAACTCTTCTAGTTTAGTCGGAGAAATTTGTTGTTCGTTAAGGCAAATACGTTCTGTCCAGTCTACTAAATGGGGTGAAGTGTAACGTCCAACTTTATATCCCGCTGCTGTGAGGATCGAAGATAAGTAAGCACAGACAGAACCTTTACCATTTGTCCCCGCAACGTGAATAATGGGTACTTGTTGATGAGGGTTTCCTAGGTTATCTAAGAGTTGGTAGATGCGTTCCAGACCAAGCTCAACGCCAAAGTGTTCAAAGCGTTTCAGGAAAGAGTCTATTGAGTTCACAGTTTTTTATACCAAAAAGCGATCGCGTTCCTCATATAATGTAGATGTAATCTGATAATATTACAGTAAATTTCTAACTATGTCCATTTTTTTCTTCTGTAGTTTGCCCCTATCCTATCAAGGTCTGAATCATCGCCTCACATAGAGACCCCTTGACCACTTGATCGAACCTAACAAACATAGGTGAACTATTTAGTTCTAAAAATACAAGTTTCTTCGTTTTTGGATCTGTTTTGAAGTCAGCAGCTCCAAAATCCATCCTTAAATTGGCCATAAACTTTCGTAATAGCTCCACTTCATCTGGCAGTGTTGCAAGAGGAATGATTTCCGCATCTGGTTTGACCCGATAATCTAGATGCTGACTACGAATTTCAAAAGCAAAGGCATAATTTCCTACTATATATATCCGAATTTCTGGCGCAACTAATCGATTTTGGACAATAGCTGGCATAGCTGCACAACCATTCCTAAACTGGATAGAGGAATACAATTGTTCTAGGGAATAACAAAAATCACCCCCTGCAACTGGCTTCGCAATTGCACTCCCCACAGGATATTGGCCTAATTCCTCGGCTTCGTTTGTAATCAAAGTATCAGGGATGAGCAACCCTAACTCTTGGGCTAAAATTAGCATTGCTGCCTTATTGCCAACTGCAGGTAAATGGTTACGATTGAACAAACGGATCTTAGGTTGTGAGAGTAACCAACCATAGAGGGTTTGATACCAACCCGACGCCCGTTGTGATGCTCCAGATTTGGGAGCGCTCAAATTACCAAAAACGTCATACCGAATAAACGCTCCAGTTGCCGATACAACTCGGTCTTTTATTCTAGGTTGTCCCTGGGTAAGATGCCATGAAAACTCTGGACTCTCTTCTTGCCCATGGCATAATTCGCAAACAGGAACATGTTGACTTTTAGCAATTTCAATTAGTCGAGTTAGATTCGGATCTAACCCCCCACCTGCAATTAGCAAACATCCACCATCTCCTGATTTAATCATTAGTACCGACCAAACGGACCACTCTCTTCACCTATAGCATAAGTAGTAGGACCTTCTTCTCCATATGCCAATGTCGTTGCTTGAGGTTCTTCCTCTCCTAGTGCCTGTGTTGTTGGTTGAGGACCTTCTTCTCCTAGTGCCTGTGTCGTTGGTTGAGGACCTTCTTCTCCTAGTGCCTGTGTCGTTGGTTGAGGACCTTCTTCTCCTAGTGCCTGTGTCGTTGGTTGAGGACCTTCCTCCTCTCCGTATGCCAATGTCGTCGGTTGAGCTTGTGAAATGAGTTGAGGACCTTCCTCTCCGTATGCCAATGTCGTTGGTTGAGGGCCTTCCTCTCCGTATGCCAATGTCGTTGGTTGAGGACCTTCCTCCCCTACTGCCTGTGTCGTAAATTGAGGCTCTTCTTCTCCATACGCCAATGTTGTAGGTTGAGAGCTTATCTGGCCAGGTGTGATAAACTCACCAGCATGAACAGTAATGGAATTAATACGGGCTGAAACAATTACTGCATCTGCACCATTAGTCGGTGTAAAATCCACAGTAGCCATAATTGGCGTTAAGCGTGGAAGACTAACATCTGATGGTTTATCAGCGTCAAAACTAAATTCTAGGACAGAATCATCTGGATTAGGATCGGCTGAGTTATCTAAACGAGGATTTGTCCATCCGGAAGTTGCACTCAGTCCCTCTGCTTGAATACAGAGCTTCAGCGGAGACTCGGTAATCTTAATTACAGAAACCTGCAGTACCTTGAAAACTTTCATGTTTGAGTGTATTTTTTTAGGTAAATTTGAGGTTGAACTCAAGTTATACAATCTTATCTTGTTTTCGATAATGACTTCCTATTTTTTTTTTGATCTTCTTAATATTTAATGCTGATAACTAGGGCGTGCTGATTAAATCTAAAAGCATTGACATATAAAAAACAAGTGCCTTTTTGGGGTCGAATTGCAGTGCCTGGTATCACGTCTAAAACGCTCAAAAAGTTAGTATTTTAGGCAAGGTTGGGCATAAAAATAATTCTTACAATTCTTACTCCTGCCTCCTCTAAATTCCTATTTCTCCTGTCTCCTGTCTCCTGTCTCCTGTCTCCTACCCCAAACCCTAACTATATTTTTAGAGCTATTTGATAAATTTGGCGACGGGACAGGTTTGTTTGATAGGCCAGTTGGCGACTAGCTTGCGATCGCGAAATTCCTTGTTCTAAAAGTTTTTGTAATTCTACTTTAATAGTATCTTCTGATATTACTGGTGTATCTGGTTCAGCTCCTGCAATAATCAGGGTAAATTCTCCCCTTGGTTGATTAGTTTGATAATGAATAATTGCTTGTCCAATTGTACCACGCCAAAATTCTTCATAGAGTTTTGTTAATTCTCTAGCTAAGACTATTTTTCTCTGTTTACCTAATACTTTAGCTAAATCTTCCAAGGTTTGTTTTAGCTTATGAGGAGATTCATATAAAATTATGGTTTCTTGTAAGTTGGGTAAAATTTCTAAGTCTTGTTGACGTTGTTTACTTTTGCTTGGTAAAAAACCGATAAATATAAATTTATTGCTAGGTAGTCCAGAAGCACTTAATGCTGTAATACTTGCACTTACTCCTGGTATTGGTACTACGGATATATTTGCTCCAACACAAGCTTTTACTATTTCATATCCAGGGTCAGATATTCCTGGCATTCCTGCATCAGTTACTAGAGCAATTGTTTTTCCTTGATGTAATTTTTCGATTAATTCAGGTATACGACTTTGTTGGTTATGTTGATGGTAACTTAATTGTGGAGTTTGGATATCAAAATGTTGTAATAATTTGTTGGTGTGGCGAGTGTCTTCTGCTGCTATTAAGTCTACTGTTTGTAGGGTTTTAATTGCTCGAAATGTTATATCTTCTAGATTACCTATTGGTGTGCCAACAATGTAAAGAGTCCCTAAATTTACTTCACTCATAACTTGACTATTCTACTTCCTCGATCTTTCATTTAGGAGTAAAGTCTCTTTAGTTTTTCAATGCTTAGAGAGTAACTCTGAATGGTCAAAATAATTTGATTTCTAAATAGATCCAATTTACAACTAAATTAATCGTAAAATTTTGATTCCAATAAATTTACTACTTTGGTTTAGTTCAAATTACTATTATCTGATTCCCAGTCTGGACAAGTTTCTCCCTCTACACCATAAGGGTGCATTCCACAAACTAATAAATTTCCACCATAAACTTGACCATGATAATTATTACATCCCCTACAAGCTGGATGTTCTTCTACTGTTGGTTCTACACGATCAACAAAATAGTCTATATCTTCCCCTCCCACATCAAAATCTAAGTCCAGGTATACTTCGATAATAGGATCTATTAAATCATTTAGATACTCATCTATCTCTACAATAAAGTTAGTACGTATTTCTTCAGTAATCTCTTCCGAGAACTTTCCCCACTCATCAAATACTTCAGAAATTTCTTCTGACATTTCATTGAAGAAATTTTCTACCTCTAATGCAGCAGTTTCAATTACTTCAAACAAGTTTTTTGACCAGTCTTCCATGATTATCTGTTTGAGCTTTTCTCTTTAAACTTAGGGTGTCTAAACTCTTGGAGCAGAGCTTAATTTTGGCCTAAGATTTAATCTTTTTGTAGCCGACGCAATTCATCCTGTAGCTTATGCACTTCTTGGCGCATTTTATCTACTTCTTGGTTTGACTCTGATGAACTGTCATCCTCAGAAAGAATTTCTATACGACGTGGTTCCCTTGGTCCTGTTTCTGGAGATGATTCTACCGTTGGCTTTTGCATAGCTTTATTCATCATATCTTCGACAAATTTACGACCCTCTTCCGTAGTCATTTCACCACGCTTAACCATCTCATCTGCCAGTTTTTGGGTCTCTGTTCTTAGTTCTGCCAATTTTTGGTTAGCTTTCTCTCCTGCATAAGAGGCTAATCCCACTCCTAGATAAACCGCCCTTTGAATAATTCCTCCGAAATTATCCATAATATATCCTGGCTCCTGTTAAGTGACGTTATCTCCCGCTAAATCTCGCTATTATAGCGGAAGTTTCTCCTCCTCACGGATGGATATTCCTGCTTCCCTGGCTGACTAATGTCTAAGCCTCCACAGGCAGCAACGATGAGACCCACCGCTGTCTTGTACTAAAAGTTCTGTACTCACCTGGTTTCCGATACGATTTTGCTAACAAATGTTAACAATGCACAGCAAGATCGCCTACTGAGGGGGTATCTCCCAAAGTCTACAAGAAAACCTGTAGACGCTTTTTAAACACTTACATCGTCTTGGTTATCGACGTTCGCAGAAGTTTCAATTACTTGACCATGCTAGGGGTAACTTATCAGGATAGCGGTTACATAGTGGCATGGTTTTGCACCATAAACTACTCTGTCTGCACATGATTATAGCACAATCTATGCAACTATATCGGTATAACTATATCAACGTATATGAATTTATGTGAATAAATATTAGCAAATCAACAATAGAGTTGTCGCTAAATAGATAGAAAAAATCGCTCAAATTAAGACACAGTAGTAATTCCATACGTTTTGAACTGGAAATTGCTAAAATCCTTACATGATAAGGGTTTAGCAGTTTTTTATAGTTATAAAGCGACAAGTCTAATAGTTAATCAACCTTCAGGGAATTTTACCTCAAATACGGAATTACCAGAACTTCACCAGTTGAACCCCACATCTTGAGTTGTCTAGATTCAGCAGTCAGGCGCGTATTGCCGCTACTCCTAACTTGCCTGAACTTAGAAGGCTTAAGCTACCTTGTCAACTAAAGAACGCTACTCGTTTTTTTGCGGGTCGTTATTTCCCTCTCGTTAGGATTAACAGGTATAACAGGAGACCCCTCGTGACATTTAGTTGGGTGACCCGGAGCCAACGCCTACCATAAGCATCCCGTGTTGCTGCTACCTTCCGGTCCTGACAAGGTTTAGGCGTTACAGCCGCGCTGGTCCGAATCACTTATTACTATAACACAAATTTTCATTCTGCAACTATGCACCACTGATAAATTTCATAACTGACACAATTATTTTTGATGAGAGGGTCTTGGGCCACTATTTTTTGGGCTTCTGACATAGATGAAGCTTCAAATAGTAACATTCCTCCTTGATGTTTTTTCCAGTAACCAGTCTGAGCTTTATGTCCTTTAGCAATTAATTCTTGGACATAAGCTATATGGTCTGGTACATACTGGTCAAATATGGTTTTTTCGACTATACCTTTTTCTATTTTGGCAAACCAAGGCATTTTATTTTTTAAATTTTGAATTTTATGGGTCAATCAAAACGTTTATTATTTGTGGCTCTTGTGCCACCTGAAAATATTCAAAATCAAGTAACTGAAATTAAGGAATATTTTGCTAGTCAATATAATAGCAGTCATGCTTTAAAATCGGTGCCTCATATTACTTTACAACCTCCTTTTAAATGGCCGACTGAAAATTTAGCAGTTTTGCAGGAGTGTTTACAGACTTTTGCTCAAAATTGCTCTGTTTTTCCCATTACTTTGTCTGGGTTTTCTGCTTTTCCACCTCGTGTTATCTATATTAATGTTGTCAAAACTCCAGAACTATTAAAAATACAAAAAGATTTAATTCAATTTACAGAAACTACTTTAGGAATTGTACATCCCCCTTCTAAAATTCGCCCTTTTTCTCCCCATGTAACAGTAGCTTTTCGAGACTTAACTAAAACGAATTTTCGAGGAGCTTGGTTAGAATTTCGAGAGCGATCGCTTTACTCTGAATTTACAGCTTCTGAGTTAACCTTATTAATTCATAATGGTAAGCGGTGGGATATTTGTAATGAATTTCTTTTTAGAGGATTTCAAAAATACTAAATACACAATTTTGGCATATACATAATTATGAAGCTCAAAGTACCTATAAAGAAAAGATTACAATTACTCTTTGTTTTTTTAGCAGGAGGGGTTACATTTTATTTTCTAATCACTAAGTTTGGCTTCCTAATGCCATTGACAGAAGTGCTATCAGTAGCGTGTTTTTCCTCCTGTCAGTCTGAGAAATCTTTTCATCCTTCAATAAAAGGCGAAAACCTTTTAAATTACGAAAAATCCTGACAACAACTCTTGGAAAAAGAGCCAAACCGAGAAGGTATATCAATTCTTGTCGAGAAATCCAAATTTAGATTAACAATTTTCTCTAATCTTAAACCTCTAAAGTCGTATCCTATTGTATTGGGTAGCTCCCCAACTGGAGACAAACTTTATGAAGGAGATCGAAAACCCCTGAAGGAGTTTATTATATTCGCGATCTCTACCCGCACCCAAGTTGGTGAACCTATCCCACTATTTTTAACAGGCTTATTTGTTGAAATTAAATATACTTTAAAAGCTTAATTTTTCGTTTTTAACTCTCAAAATATTTAGGGTTTTTAGCAAAAATCTTATTACTGGGATAGGTTCGTCTAAATTTATTTGGATAGATTATCCAAGACCCGAATCTTGGCGCGAGCATTTCCAGGCGAAATTTTCTGGTCATATTAACTGGCAACTCCCAATTGGTGGAGAAATCGGTATTCATGGAGTGCCAGCAGGTCAGGATTCTCTGATTGAAAAACGGTTAAATTGGACATTGGGGTGTATCTCTCTCAAAAATCACGATGTGGATGAGATTTACAGTTTTGTAGATACTGGAACTGTTGTTGAAATTGTTCCCTAGCTTTGTGTTAGCATTCAGTTGTAGTTAGAGCAGCTTGCTTAGAATTCCGGGAGCGATCGCTTGACTTTGAATTTACAGTTTCTCAGTTAACTTTATTAATTCATAATGGCTTTGTTGCACTAATATCCTGAAACCCTTACAGGGCAGCACTTTCTCATTTATCTGTTTTATTGGTAAACCCTTGTTTTATAATGCTTCTAGCACTTTCATGCAACAAAGCCATTCATAATGGTAAGCGGTGGGATAAATGTTCTATACTGCACCTTGACGATTCATATCAAATCCGTCTAATTGCACATCGCTAACTAAAGTTAAATTCAGCAAACCTGATGTGGAAATATTTACATCAATCCACTCTTTAGTCTCTTTAGGATTTTTAATGTATTGTTTTTTGATATTCTGCTTCAGTAATACTTACCAGTTTTCTTGCATTTTAAACTCTTTTTTTAAAGTGTATTGGCTTGTTTTTGTAGCCATTTTATAAGCTTTTGATATGTGTTGAACCAGCTTTTATAATTTTTATCATTAGGGTCAATAGCAGAATAACGTATATCTATAAAGTGTTGACCGATGCGTTTCTCAACTTCATCCAACCATCCTCACACTTTGTGAAATTTATCAATTCTAGATTTAAGTTTATTATGCCTCTTTAATACTTCTGTGTAGCTATGTCCTGGATTATTGTCATTTGTTTTCCATTCTCACGGTCGAATAACTTACAAAATTCGTTAAAATTCCTAAAATTTTCGGTAAATTCTTAACAGAATATTCTTCCAAATCAACTGTCATAGTTTGAGATTCTAACTCTAAAAACTGCCAAGTAGTTCCAGTAGTAACAACCCCATAAATTAGAGGAATTTCGTTATTTTCTCTTTGATTAAAAACTTGGGCTGCGACCATTTCTGCCATACATTGAGCCAAACCAGATTTGATATTATCGTTTTTCGCTTCCACCAAAGCAACAACTGGCGCTTCAATCAAAAGTTGCAAAGAGGAACAGCTAATAATAAAGTCACAAAAACCATTCAATCCCTGTTCGATATCAATATTAAATTCTACACCAGAAAAAATGCTTATTTGATTGTCTAACTGTTTTTTGATTGCAAATAAAATCGGCGCAATAATTAACTCTGATCGTGCTTTTTCTGTACCAATAGCGACTGCTAACGGTAAGTAATATTGCAATGCTTCTTGTAAAAATTGACTGGGTGGAATTTCTGGCAAGTCATTAAATTTTCCCACGGTTTCAACTATTGTTAAATTAAAGGTTTTTTGCAACTCTTCTATAGTGAATTTACTGTAAGACATTGGTTTTAATTTTTGGGGGGGGTATGTTCTAATCTTTGTTTTGATTGCTATATTTAGGATTTGCTGAAAAAGTCTTTTAGTAGGGGGAGGAGACAACCCACCCCTAACCCCTCCCAGGAGGGAAAGACAGGAGAAATGGGGAATTTACAGGAGGTAGAAGTCCACTACAAATTTGGCTACAAAAAATATTAGTCAAGTGCAGCACGAGAACGTGCTATTTTAGCTAAAGATATGATTTTAGTACGACCGATCGCTTGAGAAAAACCTAATCCTAACCGAAATATTTCTGCTATATGATAATTATCTCCTTCTCGAATAATTACACCATTGTCTTCTAATATTTTCAGTTTTTCTAAAGATAATAATTGCATATTCTCCCTTGTAAAAGGAGTTTTTTTGCTTTTTTCAGGTAAGTTGTTCAAATCAGTAAATATTTTTTCTAAGACTGTATTTTCTAAGGAAATTTCCTCAATTTTCTGAATACTACATTCTGTTAGTGCATCTCTAATTCCTGTAGGAATCAAAAGACGATCCTCGAATCGAGTATCATTGATTGAATTGCTCGCTGCTAAAGATAAAAGACGCACTAAATCTCTAGATTGAATTTGTGCATTGAAGTCAGAAAGTGCATCTAATACCCATTTAGCAGAACGTGCTTCTTTGGAGCGATCGCTACCTAATTTTTTACCCCACAAAGGAACTAGCTCTCTAGCTAATTCCTCTTCGCCCATTTCTCGAAGTTTATCAATCTCAAGCCTTTCAATAATCTTAAACTTGCCGATCACCCATACTACCAACCTTAATGCTTCTTCCCGACTCCACTTAAGAGCAAAAGGTCGATAACGATCCATCATTTGAGCAGCATTTTGGTGAATGGCAGCAACTACCATATCTCGTCGAATAAAAATTACAATTCCTAAAGGACGACCAGGTTGCTGTTCTAACCATAGAGGAACCTCCTGAAGCAAAGCGCGTAATGCTGTTTGTTGGTTTTTATCATCGGCAAAGTTTTGGAACAAGTCTTCTAAACCATCAATGACAAAAACAACTTGCTGGTCTTGTTGCGTTAAATACTCAGTCAACTTCTGACCTGCATCCTTATTTTCTGGTTGAAAACCAATTGCCCATGCCATTATATCGAGCCAGATTTTTCGCCACTGACCCTCATGGAGTTTAGTCTGACAATTATCTGAAATCCAATCCCGAATACTTGTGGCATCTTGAGGTCGATCAAAACCTAAAGCACCTACAGTTTTATTTCGTCTTTCTGTTACTAAATTTTGAGCGTTAGAGTCAAGGTTTCTTGATTCTAAAATGGGGACAATTAAAGCTTGAGAATCTACTTCAATAGCACCAGCATCTCTAGCAAAAGTTCCCCAGTTTTCTCGACGCACAATTTGTAAAAATGTATAAGTTTTTCCCGAACCTTTTGCACCAACTATTACAGTAATGGGAAGACTATTTTGATAGCGGGATGCTAAGTTTCTTAGAGGGGTAGTAGCAAAAAAATCACTGATTTCTGAAGACCTTTCAGCATATACCAATTTTTCAGCTTTTTCCTTAAGACTTTTTCTTTTAGATGTTAAACTTTTCTCTTCAATGAGTTGAGTGTCATCTATTGGCAGCCACTCTAAAAATGTACGCATTTTTTCTACAATTCCTGACTGTTGAAGAATAATTATGACATCTTCCAAACTCTGGGGTAATACTAATAAATTTTCTGCAAATGGTGTAATTATTCTCACAGGTTCTCGGTCTTTCTCTAGAAAAGGTTGAATAGTTTCTAAAAGTCTTTCTTCTGGTTCTACTATTAAATATTTCAACTGTTCGTTTTCAGGAACTTTAGTAAAAATTACGGCAGGTAATGGATTTTCTTCTACAGTGGAAATAGCTCTCTCTGCTATTAGTTCTAAAAGTTGCTTTGTACCCGCCACTGATTGTTCGCTTAATGTAGTCACAAATACACGATAAACTCTTGGATCTAAAATTAAACCTGTAGCAAGTTCAGATAGTCCTGAACGAAGGTCAATTATCACAATATCTACCCCTAAAGCTTTTCCTAAATTGGCTAAAATTTCTGTTAGTAAAAAGGGATTTTTAGCACCTTTAATGAGATGTTCTGGTTTAACTTCTAAGGTAGTAAATTTTCTAGTGGAACGAAAGGCAGGTAAAAAATAAATACCATCAATTAAAGCACTTTTTAGGCGATCGCTGACTAATTTAATTGCCTCTTCAGCAGTGGGAGCTGAGTCTCCATGAGCTAAGGCTAAAAAGTCAGCAAAAGAAATAGGAGGATTAGGCAATCTTCCCTCTAACATCCAACTTATTCCTGGTGCTTCTAGGTCTCCATCTACCACAAGAACCTTTCGTTTTTTGGTAGTTTTTTCTTGAATCAAAGCTTGAGCTAAAGCTAGGACATGAGTTGTTCTTCCTACCCCTCCTTTAAAAGAATGAAAAGCGACAATTGGAGGAATATTTGATGGAAATATTTCTGGAGGTTGAATATCTCGATCTTGAGGCTCGAACCAAATAACTCCTGGTCTTGATAAACTAGGTATTAATTTAGGAGTAGGAGCTTGTTCATCCGTTTCTTCAAACCAAATAGGAAGAGTTCTTTCTTCTCCTTTAATACTTTCTAATATTATGAAACAGTCTGTCATTTCTTCAGTTTTACCTGCTCGGAATCTCGGCTCAAAAATTTCTTCTAGCCACTCTTTAGCTTCTGCTTTTTTTCCCACACAAATTCCGATACTTAATTCATCCCAATAGCATCGAGCAAAAACTAACCATTTAGGCAATTCATCAGATTTTATTCGTAGCAAAACATCTTCTACATCAACCCAAGTATAAAGCCGAATATCTGAAGGTATCATCGGTTAATATTCTCCTCTATATAATTACAAACATTTTTTAGCCACTCAACTAACTTTTTTTCATCTTCTGGTTTTATTTTAATTCCGTATCGCCATACCTGATGCGCTTTTTCTATGTCTAAACTAGAACCGCCCTTAGCTAGATGAAAATGAGGTGTAGCTCCAACTTGATTAGCAGAAATTTTAAGTTCTTTTATCCATCTGTCTAAATTATGTCCATCTTTTGATAGTAATGCCTGGTTTTGTATTTTATCAGTTTTTGATAAGTTATTCCCTTTTAAATAAATACTTTTTAATCCGCATTCAGCAGCATAAAATAGTAACAGATAAGAGCAGATTCCGGAGATTTTTTTTGCTTCTTTCTTATGAGCATAAAAAGCTTGCCGTAAATCACTCTGACCTGCGGGAATCATTTGAGAACCTAGTTTATTTTTTTTATTTTTAAGTTGGAAAACTTGTTTTTTTAAGTCATGCAAAGAAGCGATCACCTCTGGCATTTGGGCAGGTTCAATTAGTGATTCTGTATAATTGAGTAAGTCCTCGATCGCCTTTAGTGTTAGTGAATCAAGCTTTAGTTCAGAAAAGTCTAAATTTGACAGAGGATTAAACATAATAGCTTTAATTATAGGATTTTGATGAAGTTCTGTCTATACCATCATTATTAAAAACATTAGTAGACCGACACATCTAAAATTTTGCAATAGCTAGGGGCAGGTTTGTTTTTGAAATTAACGAGTTTAACTATTGGATAAAATAAACCCGCCCCAAAATCTAACGCACAAAATTAGCTGTGTCAGTCCACTACAAATTTAGCTGATAGCTGATAGCTGACTGCTGACTGCTTCTTTAACTATAAGCTTCTATCGGCAAACAAGAACAGACAAAGTTACGATCGCCAAAAGCATTATCAACCCTTCCCACAGCAGGCCAAAACTTATGCTCCCGCGTCCAAGGTGCGGGATAAGCGGCACGTTGTCGAGAATAACCATGTTTCCACTCATCCACCATCAAACTCTCAGCAGTATGAGGCGCATTCTTCAACAAATTATCCTGTTTATCTGCTTTCCCAGTTTCAATTTCTTCTATTTCCTGGCGAATCAAAATCATCGCTTCACAAAAACGGTCTAACTCTTCCTTAGACTCACTTTCTGTTGGCTCCACCATAATTGTTCCCGCTACAGGCCAAGAAACCGTCGGCGCGTGAAAACCATAGTCCATCAAACGTTTGGCAATATCTTCCACTTCAATACCAGCCAATTTTTTCAACGGACGCAAATCCAAAATGCACTCGTGAGCAATAAACCCATGCTTACCTTTATACAAAACTGGATAATAATTCTCCAACCGTTGAGCAATATAATTAGCATTCAAAATTGCTACTTTAGTCGCTTCAGTCAAACCATCCGCACCCATCATGGCAATATACATCCAAGAAATTGGCAGAATACTCGCACTACCCCAAGGTGCAGCAGATACCGCTCCACTAGAATTTTCTCCACCAATATTAATCACAGAATGACCTGGTAAAAACTTTGCTAAATGAGATTGAACGCCTATGGGACCCATTCCCGGACCACCGCCACCGTGAGGAATACAAAAAGTCTTGTGCAAATTCAAATGACAAACATCTGCTCCTATTTCTGCGGGGCGACATAAACCTACCTGAGCATTCATATTCGCTCCATCCATATAAACTTGACCGCCGTTACTGTGGATAATTTCGCATATTTCTGAAATTTCTTCCTCAAATACACCGTGGGTTGAGGGATAAGTAACCATAATGGCGGCTAAGTTATCTTTGTGTTTTTCTGTCTTCGTCTTTAGATCGGCGATATCTATATTTCCTTGTTTATCGCATTTGACGACTACAACTTTTAACCCACTCATCACCGCTGAAGCAGGGTTTGTACCGTGAGCAGATTCAGGAATCAAACAAATATTGCGATGTGCTTCCCCACGGTGAGCGTGATATTCACGAATTACTAATAAACCTGTATATTCTCCCTGGGAACCTGCATTTGGTTGTAGAGAGATGGCGCTAAAACCTGTGATTTCTGCTAACCATTCCTCTAGTTGTTCAAACATTATTTGATAACCTTTGGTTTGAGAAGTGGGGGCGAAAGGGTGAATTTTGGCAAATTCCGGCCAGGTTACAGGTATCATCTCTGCTGTAGAGTTGAGTTTCATTGTACAGGAACCTAACGGTATCATTGATGTTGTCAGGGATAAGTCTTTTGCCTGTAAACGGTGGAGGTAACGTAATAGTTCGGTTTCTGAGTGGTAGCTGTTAAATACTGGGTGAGTTAAATAACTGCTGGTGCGGGAGTATGAACTCTGAGCAAGAGGGGAAATGTTTTCTATGTCTGGTAATGCTTCTCCACCAGCAAAAATTTCCCACAAATTTTGCACATCTATATTAGTTGTGGTTTCATCTAGGGAAATGCTGAAAGTTCGATCGTCGAGACTCCGGAGATTAATACCTGCTGAAACAGCAGCATCAATAATTTCTTTTGCACTTTTCAGGGGAGAGTCAGCACCTAATTTTACCCGAATAGTATCAAAAAATGGTTCTCTACCAATTTGATAACCAAGCTGCTTTAAACCTGCTGCCAATTTTGATGTTAAATTATGGATATTTTCGGCAATTTCTTTTAAACCATCCGGACCGTGATAAACTGCATACATACCTGCCATTACTGCTAGCAAAACTTGAGCAGTACAAATATTACTCGTTGCTTTCTCCCTGCGAATATGTTGTTCTCTTGTTTGCAATGCTAACCTTAGCGCTGGGTTGCCGTTAGAATCTTGAGAAACTCCGACAATACGACCTGGAGTTTGTCGTTTATAAGCTTCTTTTGTGGCAAAATAGGCAGCATGAGGACCGCCATATCCTAGAGACACGCCAAAACGTTGAGTATTACCTACAGCAATATCAGCACCAAATTCTCCGGGAGGTGTTAACAAAGTCAAGCTGAGTAAGTCAGCAGCAACAGTAACTAAACCACCGACTTCGTGAACTTTTGCCACAAATTCGCGGTAATCATAAATTGCTCCGTCGGTTGCAGGATATTGGAGGAGTGCGCCGAATATTGGTTTGTCAAAGGTGAAGGTGCGAAAGTCGCCAACGATAACTTCTATTCCTAATGGTTGCGCTCTAGTTTTCACCACTTCAATATTCTGAGGATGGCAGTTAGAGTCAACAAAAAAAGCTTCTGCTTTAGTTTTACACTGACCGTAACTCATACTCATTGCTTCCGCTGCTGCTGTAGCTTCGTCGAGTAGGGAAGCGTTAGCTATTTCTAAACCTGTTAAGTCTGTAATCATGGTTTGAAAATTCAGCAATGCTTCCATTCGTCCTTGAGCTATTTCTGCTTGATAAGGAGTGTAAGCAGTGTACCAACCAGGGTTTTCTAGGATATTGCGGAGGATGACTGGTGGAGTGATGCAGTCGTAATAACCCATTCCTATGAAGGAACGAAAGACTTGGTTTTTAGACGCTATTTCTTTGATTTGGGCAAGAGCAGCAGTCTCGCTCAGAGATTTTGGTAGATTTAGGGGTTTTTGGTATCGAATTACTTGTGGAACTGTTTTGTCAATTAGGTCATCTAGGGAGGAAATACTTAATACTGTCAACATTTTTTGAATTGCGTCGGAGGCTGGGCCAATATGCCTTGGGCAAAAGTTAGTAGATTTCTGGCCGTTATTCTGGTGTTGTGGTTGATAGGTTGACTTTGTATTAGATTTGTGTATTGCTACCACTTTTATATTCCTTGGAGTTAACTTCTGATTAAGTTTTAACAAAAATTCATAACTTCATGGGAGATCAAATAATTTTTTTAGTTTAGAGGCCAAATTTTGGGATTGTCAATTCAGTTATCAGTTATCAGTAGGCATCTCCGGAAAAGAGGGAGTAGGGAGTAGGGGTTAGGCAGTAAAGGGAAAGAATTGATAATTTCTGTGGGATAATTGATTTGATTTTTTATTATTGGAACTGAAATAATACGGAATCGAAACTTTTCAGTATGAAGATATTTTCAACAATTAATTATTAATTATTACCTCTCCTTAAAAAGAAGAGGATTGACGCGGTAGGGAAAATTTTTTCTTCTCTTGGTCGATTGGATATGGCGAGGAGACCTTGCCATCCCACCCTACGGGAAGCTGCGCTTTTTCCTAGGTCATGCTCCGCAAATATGTTGCGTAGCAAAACGACCGCTTTTTTCTCCTTTAAAGGAGAGGCTTTAAACCTTAATTATTCGGTAAAAGTTTATACTATTGCTGTAATATAGCAATCCTAAATTGGTTGTGACAAATCAAAAAGTAGATAAAAAAACTGAAACTCTTACCTGTTCCCTGTTCCCTGTTTCCTGTTCCCTAAAAACAGTAAGATTTTTATACACAAATAAAATAGGATTACTATAGTATTTTTTTGACTATGAAAATAAAATTTATTGCTGCTGGCTTAGGAATTTTGAGTATTTTATCAGTATCATTTAGTGTAGTTAAGTTACGCCAGAATCAAGTACTCGATCGTACTGTTAATTATGCTCAAATTGAAACTTGGCAGCATGACTCAAGAGAAGATTTTTTTAATTGGGAATCTATTTTAGAACAAATTAATAGTTTGCCTTTGTTCAGATATACTATAGGAATTACTTTCATATTTTTCTTTATTTTTGTCTTTGCAATCTATCGGGAAAAAGAGTTAAACCCGATTACAATGAAGCCAGAAAGGGTTCATCCAGTTATCTACTTGAATAACCTCTTATCCTCTATAGCTAAGAAAGAACCTTGGGAAGTTTTTGAGAAAATATTTTTGCCTGTTTTTATCGGTTTAATTGCCAGTTTTATTACTTACGATTTAGAACAAATTCAAGAACAAATTGCTGATAAACGCCTCCACGAACAAATATGGGAAAACTACCTGAAAGAAATACGAGAAATTTTGGTAGACCGACCAAATATTAATAATACTGATACGGATAAATTTGATTATTTAGATTTAATTAGGGCTAATACATTAGCTTTATCAATTCGTTTAGAAGATAATAAAATACTCAAAGGATTATTATTACAATTTCTATATGATACAGAATTAATTCGATGCAGACAATTAGATGCAGATTGCAATCGAATAGTTTCTCTGGATCGAGTTAATCTAGAAAATTCTCAATTAATGAATGCTAATTTAGAAAAAGCCAAGTTAAGTGGTACTAATTTTACTCATGCCAAATTGACAAATTCTACTTTGGTAGAAGCTGATTTAAGTTATGCAAGATTAGTAGAAGCTAAACTTAATAATGCCAACTTATATCAAGCAAATCTCAGTTTTGCTACATTAAATAATGCTGATTTGCGAGGTGCAGATTTAAGTCAAGCTAACTTAACTAATGCGAATCTTAGTGGTGCAAAACTGGATAAAAAAACAACGTTGTTATTTGCTACTTTGTGTCAAACAATTATGCCAGATGGAAAAATTTCTAATGAACAATGTCCTTAGCGATCGCCCAGGGTGATATAGCAGCAAGTTCTTTGGCGTTTGACAATAAATTTGAGTGGTTTGTGCAGCATTCCGCACCGGAATTGGGAGTAAGGAGTAGGGGGTAGGGAATAGAGGAATGTCCGCGTCCTATTTGCGTAGTCCTATAGATGAAGCATATCTTCAACAATTAATTATTAACAATTACCTCGCTTGAAAACCGATTAGGATTGGCAAACAGGATTTTTTTTTCTTTATTTCTTCAAAGAAGAAGATGCTTTCAACCTTAATTATTCGGTAAAAACTACAAAGATTTCAGGAACTAATTATTGTCAATTCCTGCTGTAGTTTAATAACATTTACAAACAGTCTCTAAAATTTTGGATTTTCATTAACACTTTGCCAGATTTGTTTACAACGCTCTGGATTCAGTGTTTGGTCAAAATACTTTCCCTCTCTCTCTGATTTTTTTAAGATTTCCAGACTTTCATTACTATCTATATCTCCGTTATCAATAGCCTTCTTAAGTGCCATGGTTCCAGCACGTCTAGCAGACTGATAAATAGATGCTTCCGAAGGATTTTTAGCAGCATTATTTGTACACCAACTCATAGCACCAATCATCTGAGAAATTTTTTCCCCATTCCATGTTTCTGCTTTTACAGATATAGGTATTAAGCCGATTATGACAGTTAAACTAAACCATATATATTTTTTCATTGTACTACCCCGACTATATTTTTTTTATATATTCCTATTATATCAGATCACCTTCAAATTATCATAATCCGGGAATTAAGATAGCCACATTAACTAAAAAAAATATCAGCCATGCTTGACCAGATAAATTCACAAAAAACAATTTATGATGAGGAAGAAAATAACATTAATACCACTAACTTCTGCAGATAAAATAAGGCAGAAAAGTTAATAAATGCAGATAAGTTCAATAATTGATAATTGATAATTACCTCTCCCTAAAAGGAAGAGGATTGAATAAAAGGAACATTTTTTCTTCTCTTGGTCGATTGGATATGGCGAGGAGACCCGAAGAGTGACAGAGCCGCTCCGAAGTACGCCATCCCACCCTACGGGAAGCTGCGCTAACGACCGCTTGTTTCTCCTTTAAAGGAGAGGATTTTTACCTTAATTATTCGGTAAATAATCCGAAAAATACTTATTTAACTAGATACTATTTCAAATAACTTAGTCAGAAAAAGTCATTTCAGTTATCAGTTAGCCTCCAATGGTCGGAACTGCGGACTTCAGTACCGACCGCTGTTTGCGCAGCATTCCGTAGGAAAGCCAGAGGCTTGAAATACTGAAGTTTACTTTTTTTCATCCCCTTTTAAGGCTATGCTTTATAAACATCTTTCTTAACATAAAAATTGACAAAATCGACAAGTTATGTGTATGTCTTGGAGCGGCTTTTTTCGGAGAAAAGTGTATTGAAAAATACATTTTTTTGAGAACTGTAGACAATATTTTGGCCACCCACACTTCCCACCCTCCCCACAAGGTTTTCAGGAGTTCCTTATAAGGGATAACTTTTAAGGGGAGGCTTGAGACCCTCTTTTTTGGTCATAAAAAATCTACACCCTGCTGAAAAATTTTCATCATTTAAAGCTGATATAATTTCCGTTTAATAGCGTGAAAAAAAACTTTCTTCTCCTGTTCCTGATTTTTTCCTCCTGACTCCTGAGTTCTTACTCCTCCGTCATTAGAGAAAATAAGGCAGAAAAATTAATAAACGCAGATCAGGTAAATAATCTGAAAAATACTTATTTAACTAGATACTATTTCAAATAACTTAGGCAGAAAAAGTCAGAAAAAAGTCTACCCATGCTGAAAAATTTTCATCATTTAAGGCTTATCTCATATCCGTTTAATAGCGTGAAAAAAACTTTCTTCTCCTGTTCCTAATTTTTTCCTCATGAGTTCTGACTCCTCCATCGTTTTCGACCAATCCTTGTAGAGATGTTCTATGGAACATCTCTACATTCTTTTTTGGAAGTATATAATAAACTTAGTACCTACTCTCCCTCTACCATTTCACGATACTCCTCAGCAGAATAAATATCATCTCCATCTAGTTCATCAGGGTCTTTAACACGTACCTTCATTAGCCAACCCTCTATGTATGGGTCTTCTTCTGATAACCGCTCTGGACTTTCTAATATTTCTTCATTGCGGTCTATTACTGTACCAGTAATAGGAGCTTTCAAGTCTTCAACTGCTTTGACAGACTCAACACTACCACACGATCCCTCTTTTTCTATTTGATCTCCTACCTCTGGAAGCTCCAGAAATACAATATCCCCCAACTGTTCAATAGCATAAGCACTAATACCAATAGTGGCAATTTCGCCATCCATTCTTACATATTCGTGGGTTTCAAGATACTTGAGGTCATCTGGAAATTCTAATTGCATTTATATTCCTCGCAATAGTACAAATAATGCTAGCCAGCTCAACACTAGACCTGCGTTACAAATTATTCCGTATAGAATAATATAGGTAAATATCCAGTTCTTTCTTATGGATAAGAAAAATATTATAGGACTACTTATAGGGAAATTTTCTGTTCTTAGGCTAATCAGATCTACCCTAATTATCTATGTCCTTGTTGGTTTGTGGGCTTTCTTTTTCTCAGATTGGCTGATTTTTTTACCCCGTCCATCTAGCTATCAAGAAAACCAGGAATTTGTCAAGCTTCAGTCTAGTAATACAGTCCAAATTACAGGTGTTTATTTAGCATTACCCAAAGCAAAGTATACTATTCTCTACAGTCATGGTAATGCTGAAGACCTAGGGGAAATTTTGCCCAGGTTGCGAGATTTGCGAGATATTGGGTTTAGTATATTTTCCTACGACTATCAGGGTTATGGAACAAGTCAGGGAAACCCTTCAGTTAAAAATGCCTACCAAGATATTAATGCAGCTTATGAATACTTGATCCAGCAGTTGGGCATACCTACAAACCAAATTATTGTTTATGGACGTTCAGTTGGTGGAGGGCCTTCAGTAGATTTGGCATCCCGGCAGTCTGTGGCTGGTTTAGTAGTTGAAAGTTCATTTACAACTGCGTTTCGGGTTGTGACGCGTATCCCTATTTATCCCTTTGACAGGTTTCGCAATATTGATAAGATAAAAAATGTTAATTGCCCAGTTTTGGTAATCCACGGAAATGTTGACCGAGTGATTCCTTTTTCCCAGGGGAAACAACTTTTTAACACAGCTAATGAGCCTAAGCTTTCCTTTTGGGTTGATGGTGCTGGTCATATTGATTTATTAGAAGTGGCGGGTGAAAAGTATGAAAAAGTGATGATTGAGTTTGCTAATTTGGTGCAACAAAATCAATAACAGGAATTAAGTTTGATTCAAGAATAATTTTAAGTTTCTTGATACTTATATCATGTCCAATTAAGTACTTATAAATAACAACCGAGGAGTCAGGAGTCAGGAGGGAAGAATCAGGAAAAAGAGAAGAAAGTTTTTCATCACCCTATTAAACGGACATAATATTACCTAAAATCTGATAGAGCCAATTATCTATAAATTTGTATTTCATCCAGTTTCTAACTGCTATACATACTTCTTTTTTTCCCTTGCTAATTGTGCTTTTGCATTTTGCCACATTTGTTCAAACTCCGCCAAAGTATACTCAGAAAGAGGACGGTTGCACATTGTTTCTACTAAAGCAAACCGTTGCAAAAATCGATGATTAGTTCCTTGTAAAGCTTGTTCTGGATTCAAATCATACCACCTGGCCAATTGCACCAACACAAATAAAATATCTCCCATTTCTGCTTGTTGATGTTCCTGATCTTCAGATTGTAAAGCTTCTTCAAACTCCCCAACTTCTTCGTGAAATTTTCTCCAAACTCCTTCAATATTTTCCCATTCAAAACCAAGAGCAGCAGCTTTTTTAGAAATTTTCATTGCTGCCATAAGTGGAGGTAACTGTCGAGCGTATCGACTGAGTTTTGTACTAAATAAATCATTAGTTTCTCCTTTTTCTGCTGCTTTGATTTGTTCCCAATTTTGCTTAACTTCTTCTGTACTATTTACTTTCACATCTCCAAATACATGAGGATGTCTTCTAATCATTTTTTGATTAATCTTTTGAGCGACTTCAGCTAAGGTAAAATCATTTGCTTCACTAGCTATTTGTGCTTGCAAAACCACCTGTAATAATAAATCTCCTAATTCATCAACTACTGCTTCTTTCTCTCCGCTTTTTATTGCATCAACTGCTTCATAAGCTTCTTCAATAATGTAAGGAGTTAAAGTTTCTGAAGTTTGAGCTAAATCCCAGGGACACCCCCCATCTGGAGAACGTAATTTTGCTACTATTTCTATTAGTTCTTGTAACGCAGTCAATGTTGAATCCATATTAGATAACAAAATAGTTTAATTTTAATATTAAATAAGTAAAATCCTTGCTAATGTTTAGCCTATTGTCTATAGAGCAGACTTCCAAACTCATTACTAGAATATTTTTGTCCTACAGTAATTTTGCTGTTATTTAAGTTTAAGGAAAAAAACAGTATTTATAGCTAATTAAGAGGATTTGATCTAGCAGCCATCTTTGATGATTATATAATAAATATTCTGGAAAAAGGCAGCGTGGATCAAGATTTTCAAACTGTTTATCTAGAAAAGACCTCTCCAGAAAAGGTTCTCAAACCCTTACGCCACCGTTCTAAAATTGTTATTTTTGGAGAGGTCTAAAGTTTAGGATTTATGACAACTCTTACGGGTGAGTACTTGTATTTCTACTTAAGTAAGTAGGTAAGCTTAGTGAATCCATATATCTTAACTATAATCATACACATATTTACATATATTCAATTTATTAAATTTTGATCCCAATTTATTAAAAAATAACTGGTATCGTTACAGAATTATATATTATAGTTATACCAAATTAATATGAAGTTGCATAGAATAATATTTTAATCAGAGTTGATTGTAGATCAAGATATACAAGTTAATAAATTTCATAATTCTGTGCCACCGCGCCACCCAATACCTAACACGTAATTCTGTGCAACCTCACATAAAATTGGTATTAGTTATAGATAACAATATTGAGTACTTTGCTCAATTTACTTACTTAAATTTTATAAGAATAATTACTGATTTACCTACATTTACAGTCATAAATTTATCATAGTATCCAACTATATAGATTATTATCTATCAAGTAGTGTGCAATGAAATAATTAAACCTTTTTTTATTTGTGACCAAGATATAGGCCACATAATCTATACATATTAGATAAAACAAACAAATCTATTAAGAAATAAAATTAAGCAATTTTTATCAGATCTGATGATCTTCTGAGGATTGTGCTAGAAAAGTTAAAGATAGCCATGATAATATATTCCAGATGTGCAAGCAAACTATCAGGAATATTTTGATAAATAGTATCTATTGATACAAAAATACGAGGAATTCCCTTAATATGTTTGCTTTGTATGAGTCATATATCAGATTCATTTATTGTGCCTAATTTAGAGGTGAAAAGTCAATTTTTATCTTTAGAGTCAACTATACAGGAACTACCTCTGCAAGACTTTCAAATTGCATCTAGCTACCTTGGGAAAGATATTGCAACTGTGTTTGAAGCCAACCCTTTGCTGCCTGGTGTGATTTTGAGAGATCGGCAAGATAAATTAGTTGGTATGATTTCCCGAAGATTATTTTTTGAAAAAATGGGAAGTCGCTATGGTATGGAGATGTTTTACAAGCTACCTATAGAAGCTTTATATCATGTCTCCAAAACAGATATATCTATTCTTCCTGGTAATACGTTAATAGTAGAAGCAGCACAAAAATCTTTGCAGAGACAGCCTGAGTTATTATATGACCCAATAGTTGTAGAAATAGAAGCTAATGTTTATAGACTTTTGGATGTGCATCAGTTATTAGTCGCTCAGTCAAATATTCACAAACTTACGAATTATCTACTACAAAAACAAACTCAGGCAAAAGCTATTCAAACGGAGAAAATGGCAAGCTTGGGAAGAATGGTTGCCGGGGTAGCCCATGAAATTAGAAATCCTGTTAACTGTATTTGGAATAATTTAATATTTCTAACTTCTTATTTAGAAGAAATTACTAAGCTTTTATCTGCTTATGATCAAATATCAGAGCCATCTCCAATTATCAATCGAATTAAAGAACAAATAGATTATGATTCTTTACAAGAAGAATTAGCTGAGACGACTCAAGGTATTAAACTTGGCTCAGAACAACTGCTGAAAATTGTGAATAGTCTTCGCAATTTTTCTCACATGGATGAGTCTCAAAAGAAACAAGCATATATCCATGAATGTATAGATAGTAGCTTACTTATTTTAAATAATCGTCTTAAAAATGGTATCAAAATTCTTAAGAATTATTGTACAAATTTACCAATGATTAGTTGCTATTCTGGTCAACTTAGCCAAGTATTTATGAATCTAATTAGTAATAGTATTGATGCACTTAATGAAAAATTAGCTGAATTGGACTTGTGTGATTGGCAACCTCAAATTGAAATAAGCACAGAAGTCATAGTTAGGAAAGAGTCTGATTGGCTGACTATTAGAATAGCTGATAATGGGCAAGGTATTCCTCTAGAAATACAAGATCGAATCTTTGAAAATTTTTTTACCACTAAACCTGTAGGTAAAGGAACAGGTATGGGTCTAGCTATTTGTTACCAAATTATTACTGAAAAACATGGTGGAAAGCTTAAACTAAATTCCTTACCAGGCAAGGGTACTGAATTTGAAATTATTATACCAATAGTTTAATTGAATACTGTTCACGCTCTAGAAAAGAAAAAATATAAATCAGACAGTCCTTACTGAAAAAAAAAGAGCAGAGGATCTTTACCAAGAGAATTTCTTAAAAGCCTGAAGCGGAAATTATAGACGTATTATTTATAGATATATTATTTCCAATAGACATCTCCAGAAATTAGATTTTCACCTGTACAGGATAAGGGTTTCAGATTCTTTTTCAGATATATGTATCAGATATATGTAATAGTAGTATACTGCAAATTATAAAATTTTTAGGGTAAAAACAGAAGCTCAAATCCTACCTAAATATACTCTTTCCCTACTTTTTTTCAAATTTTTTAGTGGTAAATGGCAAAACTTCTGTTATACTTGAATTACTAGGTGGAGTTTCCAGGGATTTTAAACCTGTGGAGAAGATAAGTTACAGACTGGGGTCAGTGGTCTTCAGTGTTTGCGCAGCATTGCGTCAGCACGCGCAGGAAGCTAGCTCCAAAGCTCAAAATACCGTTTTGGGTAAGTTTGGGTAAGTTTAGTCGAATGGTATCCTATCATATTATATACTTTATACTTTCAACTGAACTTCTTAACCATAAATACTCTTTACCGTGCCAAATCGAAATTTCTTAGTTTCTTTATTCATTACCCTTGGCCTATGGGGCACTACAGTGAAACCGATGCTGGGACAAGCATTAGTTCCTCACATACTACAGCTAAACTCAGCTCAATTGGAACAAACGGGTTTAAGTTTAGCTGAGGAAGCTGTACAGTTAGCAAGATTTCAACAATTTGAGTTAGCTTTATCAAGAGCTGAATTGGCCACTGAGTTAGCTCCGAATAGTCAACAGACCTGGGCACTATTAGGCAGTCTATACATTCAAGCGGAAGAGTTAGAAGAAGGTATTACAGCTTTAGAACAAGCTCAAGAACTCGATCCAAGTAATGCTGAGATTCGATTTGTTCTTGGTAGAGCTTACTTTCAAAAAGCTGATTATGGAGAAGCGATCAAGCAGTTAAGAGCAGGTTTGAAGTTCAAACCAGATAGTCCTGGTGCTTTATTCGATCTAGGTAATGCTTATTACAAACGTGGTAAATTTAAAAGAGCGATCGATCAATATGAAGAAGCTTATTCCCTCGAAAAAAATCTATGGCCTGCAATTAATAATATTGGCTTAGTTGAGTACGAGATGGGAAATGTGGATGATGCGATCGCAAAATGGCGTGAAGCTATCTCTTTAGATAGTAAGGCAGCAGAACCACTTCTAGCGCTATCAGTAGCTCTCTACACTAAAGGGGATAAACAACAAGGTTTTGCTATGGGAGAAAAAGCTCTACAACTAGATAGCAGATATGCAGATATTGATTATCTTGACCAAAATTTGTGGGGAGAACGTTTGCTGGAGGATGCAAAAAGGTTTCTGGCAACTCCGCGTATTCAAGAAACTTTAGCTCAAATAGAAGATTTACCACCTTCGTCTCCAGATCGGGTTTCTCCATGAGTTAGTGCCGCTACGCGGAAGTTAAAAGTCAAAATTCAAAAGTCAAAATTCAAAAGTATTGATTTGTAATTGTTTTAGGATTTTGTAACCAGTTATTTCCGCCATCCTGCACTAGGGTCAGATACAACATTTAGTTCTATGTTGCAGAATATCGCGTCATTCAAAGCAGCTAAAGTGTCTTCAGAGGAGGATCTACGCTTTCAAGGTAAAATAGCCAGATGTCGTTTCTACAAAAGTTATACCGGGTGACTGTCGCTAACATGAGGAAACCTCCTCTCAATAGACATTTGATACCTATTGCTGTTGATAATAGGCTGCAATATTTTCTCTGTCAAGATCGTATTGTTGGATCGTCACTAATTGTTTGACGTGATATGTCGGAAGAACTACCTATTGGTGCAGATATTCTCTGTGCAAGCTGTTTTTGAAGTAAAAGCATTTCTTGTTTCCGTCTTTTGTCTAGATTTTTATTAGGTAATGAAGCCAGTAGATACAAAGAAGCAAAAGGCCAATAAATGATTGAAACCAAAAACCATAATATACCAGAATAGCCCATTTTTCTTGCATTGTAGCCGACTACAATGCTCCATAAAATCGCACCTATTAAGCTGCCTATACCTGTCATATTAACTTCTATTTTAGAATAGCCTCATTATAAATTTTTTTCCGCGATCATATATTCTTTTAGCTTATTTAGAAAAACCTTTGTTTTTTTTGTTGAATAACGAACTTTATACCGGTCTTTTTTCCATCAGGTAAACGGTAATCAATTTGACAACATTTTAGTGATAATATTATTTTTTTGTAATTGAAAATTGTAGAGTAAGGAACTGTCCTTATTGTTTTTACAAGGATAACATTTTGATAGACAGGCTGTATTAAGGGAATAGAAAATTTACTAACACTTCCTTCAAATATTAAAGCAGTATCATTGAAAAAGACTGAACCCTTTCCATAAAATTGTATTTTATATGGCACATATCTGACATTAAACTGCATGATTACTTATCCATATTTAATTGACATATTTTTTTAAGATCGGAAAATTCAAAGCTATAACTAGATATAGCGAGGTAATAATCACATACCTGTTTACATTCTTCATATAGATCTACCTCAAAATAGCCATTGGCTAAGAGAAGAGTTACACCAAAATTATAAGGGTCAACATTAGGATCGATTTCTTCTAATACTTGGCTGGGAGGTTCGGGAATACTAAGTAATATTTTTTTTGATAAATCTTGTTCTGTATCTCCTTCAAATGGCTTAATACCTGTCAGTAAACTATAAGCACAAACACCCAATGCCCACAAATCTGAAGTCTTTAAATTATAAGAAATAGCAGCGTGTAAATTACTGATTTGATGAGAATCATCATCAATCCAAAAACCACAAGTTGGCGATCGCCCGATAATAGCCCAATCTTTAAAAACACAATGAACTTCGTTGTTGCTCCCTTTCAAATTTAAAATAATTCTATCTTCTTGAATAAAATCTATTTTTTCTTCAAGTTCAGAACGTTCTTTCTCAGCCTCTTCTAACTCTCTTTGAGAATTTAATTTATGAGTAGGATTTGGTTCAGTAGCAATAGCTTTTCTTAAGCCACGAATTTTTGTAGACAATACTTCCCATTGTTCTTGAAGCTCAGTATTTTTATCCATAAAAGTAATACCTGGTTGTGATATCTAGTCAAGTTGTTGTTCGATTTCCTCAATTTTTGACTTAATTTCATTAAGTTCTCTCTGGGTTTCTTCTATGTCCGTATCTCGCTTAAGCTTCACAATAGGATCGACTTCAGTAGCACGACTGTATTGTTAATTTCTAGAGATGTCTATTATTAGAAGCTATTCGAGGAGCATATCTTCAGTAAGAAGCTTGAAATACTGAATTTTCCCAGAATTTTCCCATTGACTTTAATCATGCTATCCGGCGAACGCTAACTTTATCTATAATTATCTAACAATATTTTTATCTATTTCAAACCATCAATAATTTGTACAAAATGGAGATAAATTAGGTCGTTCATTAATGGATAATGGATAATTGATAATTACCTATGGTTAAAACCGTTACGGAATTGAATATAAGGAAATCTCCTAGCACTTTTTTTTCCCTTAAAAGGGGAGGCTTTAAACCAGAATTATTTAATTATTAATTATTAATTATTAATTATTCGGTAAAACTAATCTAGTTACCAAAAAAAAATTCTCATACAAATTAAAGTTGCTATAATTGCTAAAATCTATAAATTACAACTTTTTATTTTTTCTTTTCCGCCAAAATAAGCTATGACAAATTATCAATATCAAGTCGGTGGATGTTTACCAATTGATTCTCCCACCTATATTAAACGTCAAGCAGATTTAGAATTATATCGTGGATTAAAAGCAGGAGAATTTTGTTATGTTCTTAATTCTCGACAGATGGGTAAGTCTAGTTTGCGAATACAAACTATGGAAATTTTACAAACGGAAGGAATTATTTGTGCTGGTATCGATCTAAGTGCAATTGGTAATTTAGACATTACTCCCGAACAGTGGTATGCAAGTGTAATTGACAGTATTGTTAGTAGTTTAGATTTGTACGATCGCTTCGATTTAACAAGTTGGTGGTTTGAGCATAATAATTTATCTTATGGGCAGCGTTTTAGCAAATTTATTCAATCGATTATTCTCAAGTTAATTTCCCGAAATATTATAATTTTTATTGATGAAATTGATAGTACCCTCAGTTTAAAATTTCAAGTAGATGATTTTTTTAGGGTGATTCGCTCTTGTTACGATAAAAGAGGGCAAAATCAGGAATATAAACGTTTAACTTTTTCTTTTTTTGGTGTAGCTACTCCTGCCGATCTAATTAGAGATAAAATTGGGAGTCCTTTTAACATTGGTCGTGGAATAGAATTAACTGGTTTTAGTTTCAAAGAAGCTCAACCTTTAGTAACAGGATTAGCTACAAAATATAATAATAATCAACAAATATTACAAGCAATATTAAATTGGACTGGGGGGCAACCTTTTCTGACTCAGAAGCTATGCCAACTCATCCTAAAATCTGAGTCTTTTATTCCCCTTGGTAGGGAGAAAGAATGGGTAGAAAATTTTGTCCGAAGCATGATAATAGAGAATTGGGAAAGTCAGGATGAACCACAACATTTACGGACGATTCGCGACCGCCTTTTATTAAGTAATCAACGTCAGAAGTTATTATTGTTATATCAAAAAATTTTGCAGACAAAAGGAGTAAAAGTTAATCAAAGTCCTGAACAATTAGAATTAAGATTAACTGGGTTAGTTGTTCATAACCGAGGTAAGTTAAAGGTTTATAATCGCATTTATGAAGCAATTTTTAATCTAAATTGGATAAATAATGTTTTGCCAGAAGCGGGAATAGTAAAAGATAGTAAATATCTGCGAAATTCGGATACTAACTTATCAATAAATCGGCAGGAATATCGAAATAGTCAGATATTGTTGAACAAGGTAAAAAATTATTGGGTTAAAGGTGTTCTAGAAACTTCCTTGCACGGTAAAGTATTAATTGAACTAGGATTAGAAGAACGAAAAAATGCAGTAAATCGTCCTTGGGGTTTACTGTGGTCAGACTTAGAAAATCCCCAACAAGAATTACCGCCCGGTACTCGAATTATTGATAAATTTGATGAGTTAGGTGCGGGGCGAACTTTATTAATTTTGGGTGAACCTGGTTCTGGCAAAACGACAACTTTATTAGAATTAGCACGAGATTTAATTAATAGAACTGAAGCTGATTTAACTCAACCAATACCTGTTGTTTTTAACTTGTCTTCTTGGGAGGGTAAAAAACAAGCGATCGCTGATTGGTTAGTTATAGAATTACATACTAAATATCAAGTTTCTCAACAAATTAGCAAAGCTTGGATACAAGAACAAAAGTTACTTTTATTGCTGGATGGTTTAGATGAAGTTAGTAGAGAAAAACGAGAAGATTGTGTAGATGCTTTGAATAAATTCTGTCAAGAATACGGGCAGACAGAAATAGTAGTTTGTAGCCGGATTCGTGATTATGAAGCTCTTGCAAGTCAGTTGAAATTTCAAGCAGCTATATATTTACAGCCCTTAAGTTTAGAGCAAATTCAAGAATATTTAAAAAATGCAGGTTCAGAATTAGCAGCAGTCAGAAAAGCATTAGAATCTGATGTTAAATTGCAAGAATTTTCCCGCTCTCCTTTGATTTTAAGTATTATCAGTTTAGCCTATCAAGGAATATCAATTGAAGAATTACCTAGTCCCAGTAATACTGAACTAAGGGAACATTTATTTAATGCTTATATTGAGCGAATGTTTAAGCGTCGTTCGGTTAATATTCTCTATTCTCAAGAGAAAGTAAAAAAATGGCTAATTTGGTTAGCAAAGCAAATGGTAAGCGAGTCAGAAACTGTATTTTTAATTGAAAGAATGCAGCCAACTTGGCTACGAAATAAAATTTATATTATTGGTTATATTATTACTCTTTTGACGATAATATTCTTCGTATTATGGAACCTATTTTATCGATTTTTAACTTTGCCTAAAATGGCGTTACTTGTAGCATTTTGTTTTGTATATTTTTGGCGTTTTTTTGGATTTAAAACTATTCAAACAGTCACTACTTTGAGATGGTTAGGAAAATATACTATCAACCAAGTAGTTATTGGCATAACTATCGGACTAATTTCTGGTATATTATCTGCAGTTATTTTCTACTATAATTTAAAAATTCCTAATCAAATTAGTCATCCTCTACTTAGAGGAGTAATAGCTGGATTAAGCTTAGGGCTAATTCTAGGAATAGTTCGTGGTATGACAGGTCCAGGAATAGAAGAAGTAACTGTTCCCAATCAAGGAATTTGGCAGTCAACTAAAAATGCTTTTATCTTTGGTTTAGTTGGTGCAATAGTAATGACTTTAGCTGCTAAATTATTAGACTGGTACTTCATAGCTTGGGGTGAATATGGGTTAATTTTCGGATTAGCTGTGGGAGGAGGGGAAGCTTGTGTCAAACATTTTATTTTACGAATTATTTTGTATTTTAATGGTTATATCCCTTGGAATTATACTCGTTTTCTTAACTATGCAACTCAGTTGATTTTTCTACAGAAAGTAGGAGGTGGCTATATTTTTATTCATCGATTATTGTTAGAACATTTTGCCAGAATGCTGTTAAAGTAAGAAAACGCCTTGCATTGCTTTGCGGGATGATTTAGGAATTTGGGATTTGGGATTAAGGAATTGCCGGAGTTCCTTCGTTTTCAAAGAAGTTGAGGCATTCAGCGATACGACACCTCTAATTATTGATTCAACTGATTTCATCAAAAATCTGAAAAAAGTTCTCAATCTCTTACAGCATATTTCGGTCAAATGATGTACAGGACAAATGCTTAAAGTTTCCTAGTGCGGGATCTTGCCCGCGATTGGTCTACCTCATAACAAAGGAAAGCGCTGTATGCTCTAAATTCGGGCTAGAATTTTCAGAAAAAATGCTGAGTTGGCAACCTGGAGTAAAAGACTCTCAACTATTATTTATAGGGGAATTGTCATCTTTTGCCCAAACTTGGTATTATACAGTAATTAATTCTAGGTAAATTTGCCCGATGAATTTAAGCCTTTAGTAGAAGAGTGCGGACCGTTTTCTGAAGCTCTATATTAATATCGTTATCAAGATCGTTATAATTCTTGATAGTGCTGATAATTCAGAACTAAATAATTTTGCTCGTACTCCCCTCGGTTCGAGCGTAATCGAGAGTTGCTTCGTAAGGAGTCACTCCCGATGTTGCCGATCGCTCCTTGATTTCACCCACCAAAAAGCGAACAACAGCTCTGACGACCTCGTGAGCAAGAGGTTTGTCAAAAGGAATGCCAGCATTAGAATGTCGCCAGAACCATTCAATTCGGGAAGTCAGCGCTCCTCCTAACGTAAGCACTTGACCTGGTAAGGCAAAAATACCCTGTTGCTGAATCCGCTGCATCAATTTGATGCCCGCATCCCCCGCCGGAATTGCCATATTGTGCGCTAATAGTAAGATCGTTCCCGAAGGAATTGTCTCCCACAAGGAGTTTTCCAATTCCTGACCGACTGTGGTAGCTACGATCGCCCCGCCCCGTTCTAAACATTCTACGGTAAATGCTTTGTATCGAGAAGCTAATTTAATCGCACCTTTGGGAGAAGCAATTCCCTTGGTAGAATCATCGTAAGCTAAATCGCAGACTGCTAGATTTGGATACTCTTCCTTCAGAAAATACTCGAGTACGTCGCTGCCCATCGCCCCCACCGAACCTATTAGCGTCACTGGATTATTTTTGCCTTCTGGGATACCAACTGCTTCAACGGCAGCAATAACACCTGTTGCCGCATAAGAAGACTTGCCCCCGCAGCCACCTTCCTCGCAGCGAATGCCTAATGAGTGAGGCGTAAACTGATTCAGGGTGTCTGCCAATCCCGCAAACCGACCGAAGTCTGGGGTGAGCTTAATTTTTCCGCCAGTTTGGTTGAGAAAATTGCCGATTTCTTTAAATATGGGCGAAATGGAATCTTCCCATTGGGGGTGTAGAGGATCGGTGAGGATCGAAAAAGTTTCTGGACTTTTAGGTTTGATGACGCAACGAGCACCACCAACTTTACTATTGAGGAAACCTGCGGGAAGGCGATTCCTGTAGGAGTCCACCACCCCTTGACGCAATGCCGCATTAATCAAATAATTTTTAAAAGCACTTTCGTCTCGCATCAAAGAAATGCAGACCTCTTGAGCTTCTGAGTTCTCAACTTCAGGACTCACCATCCGAGTGCCTCCATAGGAGTAGTCAACATTGCGATCGTTATCGCAGGCAATAAAGATATCTGCCAAGGAATGTTCTAGTCTTTCTATAGTTGACTTCATTTTACACCACCTAATATTTTGTGTTTGCTCTGTTTGAAAATTGGGAATTAATCTTGTTTCGCACTGAAGGGTTGAAACCTTTGTTCTGGATTCTTAAATGCTTTAAACTCTAAAACGTTACCGCAAGGATCGTTAAAATAAATCGTTCCTTGCTCGCCGATTTTTCCCACAAAACGAACTCGCGGTCCGATGGTAAACTCGATCCCTTTGCTTTTTAAACGCTCTACCAGTTCTTCCCATTCGTCCCACTCCAAAACTACTCCAAAATGGCGCACGGGAATGTGTAGTGGGGTTTGGTCGCGATCGACGTGATTGGACGGAATCTTTCTGGTGGCCTCTTCTGGATGCAAATAAGCGGAGATGGAACTGCCGTAAAGGTTGAAATCGATCCAAAGCTCTGTACTTCGCCCTTCTTGGCAACCAATTACATTGCAATAGAAGTCACGAGTTTCTTCTAGATCGGCTACGGGGAAAGCTAAATGGAAAGGTTTTAAGTCCATTCTGTACTCTTACTCTCTAAAAACATTTTTTGTATGCTACTCTTATAGCCTTGGCTTAAAAGTAAAGTTTAATTATTTTTTAACAAGAAGGCAGAAGTACGAAGACAGAGGGTCAAAGGCAATCTGCCTGGTACCTAAGAGCGACGGTCGGGAGCAAGGGTTTAAATCCCCCACGCTCACTCGGTTGGTGTGGCTCTTGGGCGTGGAGGAGTCCCAATCCCCTTGGTGAGAAGTTCCTTCTGCCTTCTGCCACCTGCCTTCTGCCTTCTTTCAACTTTCTATCCTGGGGGAGGAAGTCAGTTTTGCAAATGTTTAACTAGCTATTAGCTTTTAGCATTCAGCTATCAGCTTTTAGCAGCTCTGGGTTTAAATCCCCGGTTTCTATAAACCGGAAGGTTGAGTCGGGGTAACAGTCCCCTTCTAAACGTTTATTCGGTAAATGGGTGGGTGTTTGTCATTTCTCTAGCTATAGTTGGCCAAGTATTAGGTCAGGGGCTTCTTGCTTATAGTCTGAAAAAGTTTTCCTCTGGATTTGTAGCTTTAGTTCTTTTACTAGAGTCAATTCTGGTTGCCATAGCAGCTTGGGCAATTTTTGGTGAAGCCTTAACCTTATTTGACTCGGTAGCTTTTTTTGCGATTTTGCTAGGTCTTTATCTAGCCGTATCCAGTCAATCTGCTGTTAAAGAATAAGAACTAGGACTTACGCATTCCAAACAATAACTGTTCCAAATCAAGGTATTTGGCAGTCTGCTGAAAATTCTATAATTTTTGCTTTCATTCGGATTAATCAGCGCTTTTGAGATTGATGACCTCACGTCATAACCAAAACCCCTATTCCCTATTCCCTCAATTAATAAAAATCTGTAGCTAATACTGCTATTTATTCTAGAAAAATTAGTTATGCTCTAAAAAGGTAAATTTATAGCTAAGACAGTACGTTAATCATAATGCTGACACAAATAGTTCGTCCCATGGTTCGGACCCAGGTTCGGTTATTAGCAAACTGTCACTCAACCCGTCTAACATTAATTCATACAATTGCTAAATGGCTAGGTTTTTTGGGAGTAAAAGCAGAAGTAACCGAACTTGATGCTAGTCCAGACAAAAAAATAACTATTTCCTTAACTGTAGAAAAACCAGAATCTTGCGATAACCAAGATTGGCAAAAAATTGTCGATGGCATTAATATAGAAAAACCTCAAAATAGTTCCCAAGAAATAACTGCAACCGAACCGATCCAAATAATGACAGCCAAGCAACAAGGAAAACTGCAAAGGTTGATAGCTTATCTTATTCAAGCAGGGGAACCAAATCAGAAAATTAAATGGGAAGAAATATGTCCTAATTTACAACAATTGGGATTAGATGAAAATATGTTAGACGGAATTCGTTCTGCGATTAGAGTACCTCAATCTATCGATTTATTAGTTGAAGAATTAGAGCCAGATGTAGCAGCGATCGCTCTTCCTTTAGCGATGAATATTGCTCTTTTTGATAGGCAAGTCAACTCATCTGAAGATTATGCTTTAAATTCATTATTACAGGTAATGAAACAACCTACAAAACCTACAATTGTAGAGAAAAATGTAGAGAAAAATTTTTTCAGGCATAAGCTATATTGGCTAATAACTTCAGTTATTCCTAGATCATGGTACTTACAGCGCTTTTCAGATTGGTGAACCACACATTCAAAACAATAATACTTGTAGGGACGTTCCATGGAACGTCCCTACTGTGGTCGATTCAAATAAAAACTGCTGTAGACATTTTTTCGACTATAAACTAGCTAAAAAAATGGCTAGGCAGGGGAAAGATGTCAAAGCCATAAAATTGGCTAAAACCCTTATCAATACTGGATTTATACCTTTTTTACCTAAAAGTCTATCTTTAGAGTCTGGATACCAAAACCAGGAAAGGATGAAAAGCGACCGCTGGGAATTCCAACAATGTACGATCATGCATTACAAGTCCTGGTGAAATTAGGTATGGAAGCAGAATGGGAGGGACGTTTTGAACCTAATAGCTATGGTCTTTTCCGGTGGCCAACGCATGATGCCATAGCAGCCATCTATGCCAGCACCAACAAAAAGTCTAAATATGTGCTAGATGCTGACATATCCAATGGGTTCTATAAAGCGTTTTGGCATAGTGGCGTTCGTGGAGCGTGGTGGAGCGCCGTATCGCTCTTTTTTTCTTCAACTTGATTATACACTAACGATGCTACCAGACATGATATAATCAGCGATCGCTCTTCAGATGTAAAATACACTTCAAAGGCGTTGCTGATTTGGGGTATGATTTGTATTTTTTGGCGATTGCTAAACTATATTAATGACAAATATTTGAGATTCTTCAGTTTTTATTTTCATACCTTGATTCAGCAACGCCACTTCAAATATTGAAATTGTTGCCAATGGTGTTATCTTGTGGAAAGGAAAATATTGTAAAAATGTTGGTTGTTTGAATAGCAACTAATTTATCACGCTCACCGATGGAAAAATCTAATATAAACCAGCTAGTCTTAATCGCAAATAATCAAACTCCAGACCGCATTCCACGAATAATATCAATAGACCTTTTGCGTGGACTCGTAATGGTGCTAATGACATTAGACCATGTACGAGGATTTTTTTCCAATGCCGACTTTAATCCTTTAGACCTTACTCAGTCAAACATTCCTCTATTTCTAACACGGTGGATAACTCATCTTTGCGCGCCTACATTCATTTTTTTAGCAGGAATTAGCGCTTATCTCTCTCTCAAACGTGGCAAAACTAAACAACAACTTTCTCGGTTTTTGTTGCTCCGAGGACTGTGGTTAGTATTTCTAGACTTAACAATAGTGCGTTTTAGCTGGAGGTTTGACCTGAGTCGCATTTTTTCTGCTGCCGGAGTATTGTGGGCGATCGGTTGTTCGATGATTTTCTTAGCAGCAATAATTTATCTTCCTACTCGAATAATTGCGACAATTGGAATTTTCCTGATAGTCGGACATAATCTTTTTGATAACGTACAAGCAGAACAATTAGGAAATATTGGTTGGATTTGGACAATACTTCACGAGCAAAAAATGATTGAACCAATTTCTGGGTTTCGTTTGTTTATCCTTTATCCTCTTATTCCTTGGATCGGAGTAATGGCATTAGGTTATGCTTTCGGAACACTATTTGAAATGGAAAAAGAACGGCGACTTCAGCTATTAAGAAACATCGGTTTAAGTACGATTGCTGCTTTTATCATTATCCGAGCAACTAATATTTATGGCGACCCCAATCCTTGGTCAATCCAGTCTAACTTTCCTAATACCTTACTATCTTTTATCGATTGTCATAAATCATCCGCCTTCTCTACTCTATTTACTAATTACACTCGGTCTAGCAATATTATTACTTTATTGTTTGGAAAAAACAAAAATACGTTATTTTAAACCATTAATTATATTAGGTCAGCAACCATTATTTTTCTATGTTATACACATCTACTTAATTCATCTAACTGCTATTTGATTTGCCCTTTCTAGATATGGAATAGAACCTTTTACTTTCTCCCAAGTAGGCATCAGTTGGAAACCAAAAGAATTTGGGTATGATTTACCAATTGTTTATCTAATTTGGTTGTTAATAACCTTCCTTTTATACATTATCTGTGACTGGTTTGCTAAGTATAAGAAAAAGCATCGAGGCAAGTGGTGGTTAAATTACTTATAAATATCGGGTTTTCGTAGCTTTCTAATTCAGTAGAAGGTACTGATAACTGATAACTGATAACTGAAATGACTGGTTCGCTAAGTATAAGAAAAAGCATCGAGTTCAATAATTTAGAATGGGCGAATTAAGAATTTAGAATTACCTCTTCTTATAAATAAGAGAATTGGATAAAAGGATTTTTTTCTTCTCTTGGTCTGATAGATATAGCGCAGGTTTCCTTGCCATCCCACCCTCCGGGAAGCTCCGAAGATCGACCGCTTTTTTCTCTATGAATGGAGAGGCTTTATACCTGAATTTTTCGGTAAGTGGTGGTTGAATTACTTATAAAGACCAGTTATGTAAGCATTCAGCAGTCAGCTATCAGCTATCAGTTTTATTAGCTTTAAAGGAGGAAAAAGCAATTGAGAGATTTCAAAGAATTAAAAGTATGGGTAAAGTAAACATTTCCTGCGGAATGCTGCGCAAACAGCTAGCTCGCTGTCAGCTGTCAGCTCTCATGAGGGGGTTTTAATGAATATAAACTGTTTCAGCCAGCTTTTACAGTAAGTATAAATTCTGACTCAATTAGTAAAGCTTTTATCTAAAACTGAAAGCAATAGCTGATGGCTGAAGTGCTGACGGCTGAATGCTTGCTCAGTTATTGACCGAAAAATTCTGGATTATAAAATTTCATCGCCAACTGATATACTATCTAATCAACAAATTTAAGTTTTATCAGATTAAAATTTATCTATGGGTTATCCTTCTTATACTCCTCCGTGGTTCCTGAAAAATGGTTTAGCAATGACTCTTTATGCAGCCTTTTGGATACCCCGTTTTTGGGAAGAAACTACTACATTTCCGAAGCTTTCTTACCAAGAGAAAATTTTTATGGGAGCAAATAATGTGCCAATTTTTGGCTGGATGGCTATTCCAGAAAACCCAAAAGGTACAATTATTGGGACTTATGGAATTACAGGAGAGTTAGATAATCAATGGTTCTTAAAACTATTAGGACGCAAAGCTTATGCTCAAGGTTATGCCATTATTTTATTTGATTGGCGTGCCCATGGCAAGACAGCATTATTATCACAAGCTCTAACTTCAGATGGCATTTATGAAGGGCAGGATTTTGTTCATATTGCTGCTCAAGCAAAAGCAATGGGTTGTCCGCCTAATTTTTGGTTTACTGCATATTCTTTCGGAGGGCAACTAGCACTTTGGGGTGCAAAATTAGCAGACAGTTTGGCTCCAGAATTAGGATTAGCAGAAACAGATATTGGTGGTTGTGCAGTTATTTGCCCCAGTCTAGAAGCTCAACGTTCTCTCTCTTATTTAGATAGTTCTCCTTTAGGAAGATACTTGGATAAAGGAATTACTAAAAACCTCAAAAAATTAGTTCGGTTAATTCATGAACATCATCCAGATTTTATCGATCCAGAGGCAATAGAACGAGCAGATTGTATGTGGAAATTTCATGAAGAATTTATTATTGAAAAGTTAGGATTTTCATCAGTAGAAGCTTACTATCAAGCAACAAGTCCTCTATATTTTTTACCTCATTTAAAAAAACGAACATTGATTATTTATGCTGAAGATGATCCAATGTTTGACCCAACAATTGGAGCAGATTTAAAAACTGCTTGTGAGAGTAATTCTGCCATTGATTTAATGTTAACTCGTTATGGTGGTCATGTAGCTCATGTTAGCAGTAAATCTTGTCAAGCTAATGCTCAAGATCCTGATGTTTGGTGGGCATTGAATCGAGTTTTTGAGTGGATTAAACAAAATGAAATGTCAACATTAACTACTTCAGTTACTGCTTAAATTAATCATTTGGAATTGGGTTCTAATCCTAATTCCTGATATGTAAGCATTTCCTCCGGAATGCTGCGCAAACACCTATTAGCAGTCAGCTCTTCCTGCGGAATGCTTACCCTGATATTAATTAGGGTTTACTGATTAAATCTAAAAGCACTGACATATAAAGGTTTTAGCATTTTTGGGTTGAAAAAAGTACCAGCTTTTCAGTGGCAAGAGCTGCAAAAAGCTAGTATTTTGGGATGGTTATGGCAGAAAAATTGAGGGACAATTTTTCCGACTACCTCCTCTATAATTCCCATTTCTCCTGTCTCCTGTCTCCTGTCTCCTGTCTCCTACCCTCACTCATAAGACTTTTTCAGCAAATCCTAATTAGTTGCTCATTTTGTAGCAATATTTAGCCAATTAATTTTACTACCTAATTTGAAAATTATTCGCTTCCAGAGAAACATCATTATTCAAAACTGCAAATTGAGCACCATCTCCTAAACCAGATTCACTACCATTAGCATTATAAAATAATGCGCCACTGGCAGAACTGTAAACAATAAAAGCACCATTAGTGGCAACAGCATCATCACTTTCAACTATGGCAAAATCTGTTTCCACACTGAAACCTTCACCTGCATCACTCTCTAAAGCAGTGAATGTTTTTTTGTCTAACAAAATCAAGTCTCGTTGTACATCAAAGTCTGTAATTATATCTATACCTATTGCGGAGGTTTCAAACTCTTGGTTAGTGTTGAAGATAAAGCGGTCAATGCTAGCTCCACCTGTGAGAGTATCGTTGCCTGCACCTCCGTTGAGGCGATCGCGACCAATACCACCGTTTAAAATGTCGTCACCATTACCACCGAGTAAGATCTCAGACCCAGGGCGACCAGTGAGAGTGTCATTGCCGTCGTTACCACGCAGCAGGTCATTGCCTCCAGCACCGATGATTTGGTCTGCACCACTACCACCATTAACAGTATCGTTACCACCTCCAGCATTGAAAATGTCATTGCCGTCGTTGCCACGGAGCAAGTCTTTGCCTCTACCACCAATAATTTGGTCTGCACCACTACCACCATTAACAGTATCGTTACCACCACCAGCATTGAGAATGTCATTGCCGTCGTTACCATTAACACGATTATTTGCTCCATTGCCTGTGATGGTATTGTCTAGGTTATTGCCTTTACCGTTAATGACATTGTTGCCTGTGAGATTCAGGTTTTCTAAGTTATCCCCTAGAGTGTAAGTGATGGAGGAATTGACAGTATCATTACCTGCATCAGCTAGTTCTATGACGGTATCTTCTGAGTTGTCTACCACATAAGAGTCATTGCCAGGCCCACCAATCATTATGTCTATTCCTGAGCCACCATCAAGTTTATCGTCACCAGCACCACCTATGAGGGAGTCGTTATCAGTATTGCCCAGAAGAGTGTCATTTCCCCCTGCACCGTCAATAGTATCATTGCCTGCTAATCCATCAATCAATTCGTTTCTGGAGGTGCCAGAGAGATTATCGTCTTCTGGAGTGCCAGGAGGTCCGGTAGTATTGAGTAGTATTGAGACATTGGAGAAATTACTTGTGCCTAAGTCGAGATAGTCATCTCCATTGAATTCTCCTACTGCTATTGAGTTTAGTTCATCTTCCACCGTAAAAGTAGTAGCAAAAGTAGTAGGAGCAGTAAAAGTGCCATCTCCATTTCCTAATAACACTGACACACCATCAGACCAATAGTCAGCCGTGACTAAGTCAAGATTGCTATCTCCATTGAATTCCCCTACTAATATTGAGAATGGGTGATCTCCTGCCGCAAAAGTAGTAGGAGCAGCAAAAGTGCCATCTCCATTTCCTAATAACACTGACACATCATCAGACCAAGAGTTAGCTGTAGCTAAGTCGAGATTGCCATCTCCATTGAATTCCCCTACTAATATTGAGAATGGGAAATCTCCTACCGCAAAAGTAGTAGGAGCAGCAAAAGTGCCATCTCCATTTCCTAATAACACTGACACATTATCGGATAAACCATTAGCCACAGCTAAGTCGAGATTACCATCTCCGTTAAATTCTCCTACTGCTATTGAGTTTAGTTCATCTCCTACCGCAAAAGTAGTAGGAGCAGCAAAAGTGCCATCTCCATTTCCTAATAATACTGACACATCATTGGATATAATATTAGCCACAGCTAAGTCGAGATTGCCATCTCCATTGAATTCCCCTACTGCTATTGAGCTTGGCCTATCTCCTACCGCAAAATTAGTAGGCTCAGAAAAAGAGCCATCTCCATTTCCTAATAACACTGAGACACTACCACTCCAAGAAGAGAAATCAGAGTTAGCTGTAGCTAAGTCAAGATTGCCATCTCCATTGAATTCTCCTACTACTATTGATCTTCGGGGACCTCCTACCACAAAAGTAGTAGGAGCAGCAAAAGTGCCATCTCCATTTCCTAATAATACTGAGACACTACCACTCCAAGGAGAGAAAGAAGAGAAATCAGAGTTAGCTGTAGCTAAGTCAAGATTGCCATCTCCATTGAATTCCCCTACTACTATTGAGTTTGCCCAATCTCCCACCGCAAAAGTAGTAGGCTCACTAAAGGAAACCGCAAACACCCCCGAATACCCCTGAATAACTTCTGGCAAAAACGCTCAAAAAGTCAGTATTTTAGGCGCATAGTTGGGCAGAACAATCTTGGGACAATTCTTATTTCTACCTCCTCGCTCATTCCCATTTCTCCTATCTCCTGTCTCCTGTCTCTTACCCCTACTAAAAGACTTTTTCAGCTAATCTCAATTAGAGCATAAAAAAATCTGGAAAGCAAGACTGATTTGGCTGAAAAAACATTAAATTTTTCTGTAAATTTAGTTACAGGATTTGATTCAGATTGAAAATATCATAATATTAAATTTTAATTAAATATCTAGCTTTTATAGAGTTTAGGTCGAGTATTACTAATACAAAATCCGACTTATAATCCCCTCTAATTAAATACCTATAATCTCTTAAAATCAAGTTATATAGCCATTATAGAAAAGATATGTAATTTTCAGGATTGTCAGACCTACGGATTATGATTTTTTTTACCTTTTCAGAATAAAAATAGTTTAGTTAATTATGACAAACCGTAAAATCTGAAAAAAAAATTATGTTGTCTTGACTACATTACTTTTTCACTTTGATTAAAGAAAAAAAATGAGTATGTTTTGAGAAAAACTGTGAGAATTGATACGGTAAAAAACAGACAGATTTTATAAATTCAGTTAGAAAGTTGTGAGAAAAAATTGATGAAAATATTTGCCTGTAGTAACTCGTAAAATTTACATTTTTTTCACGCATATCTACTGATTTACTGAAGGAGAAGACTATGTGGGAGTATCTACCACAATTAAACGATCATTACTTGCCTTACCCAGATACAATACATCCCATCGTTGTCCACTTCGTAATAGCGATGGTATTATTTGCTTTCGTATGCGATCTTATTGGTTATTTTACTCATAATTACCGTTTATATGAAGTAAGCTGGTGGAATATGTTTTTCGCCACAATTTCTATTTTTATCGCCATAATATTTGGTCAGTTTGAAGCAGGTCTGGCACAACCCTACGAAGCAGTCCAACCAGTCTTAAATTTACATACCTTGATTGGTTGGTCTCTATCAGGAATCATTGCTGCACTTACTGGTTGGCGGTATGTGATTCGTTCAAATAATACAGAAAAATTGCCGATGCCATATCTGGGATTGGGGTTGGTGCTAGTAGGTATAGTTTTCTTCCAGGTATATCTTGGAGATAAACTGGTTTGGGTATATGGGTTACATACAGTACCAGTAGTGGAAGCGATCGAGGAGGGAATTTTACAATGAACCCAGAATTAATAGATAGTTTGAGTTCTCAATTAGGGGCAAATGGTCTCCCATACAGCATCCCAATTCATCCTAATTTAGTTCATCTGACTTTAGGTTTGTTTATTATGGGGATCGCCTTTGATATCGTGGGTATACTCTTTCCTCTACAAAAACCAGTCTTTAAACTTTTAGCAATATCCACTACTCGTTCTAATTTTTTTGATGTAGGTTGGTACAATATGCTAGCTTCATCAATAATTACATTTTTCACGGTAGCAGCAGGTTTTTATGAAATCATGCTAGCGAGACCATCCGCAGAGCTAAAAAGTGCCTGGGGGTTGGGAGCTATGGATACTATGCTCTGGCACGGTGTTGGTGGTGTGTTCCTGTTGGCCTTCATTGTGGGTATGACAATCTGGAGAGGATTTCAACGCTATATCTGGTCTAAGGACAAACTCCAACAAGTGCAGTGGAGCTATTTAGCAGTGGGTTTATTCATCATGTTTCTGATGTATGTTCACGGAACTCTGGGAGCACAGTTAGCTGCGGAGTTTGGAGTACATAATACTGCTGATGCATTGCTAAAAATAGGCGAAAACCCCAACCAGGTGCTTAAGTAGGGTTTGCTGAAAAAGTCTTTTAGTATGGGGTAGGAGACAGGAGACAGGAGACAGGAGACAGGAGGAACGGGGAATTTATAGGAGGTAGGATTCAACAATTAATAATTAATAATTAATAATTAACAATTACCTCTCCTCTAATAGGATTGACGCTTAAGGAAATTTTTCTTTTTATCCCCTGAAAAGAGGAGGCTTTAAATCACAATTTTTCGGTAAGAATTGTAAGAATGATTTTTCTGCCCAACTATGCGCCTAAAATACGCTCCATGCATGAGCATCAAGAGCTGAAAACCAGGCACTTTTTTCGACCCCAAAAAGGCACTTGTCTTTATATGTTAATGCTTTTAGATTTCCCTAAGTAATTTAGTAGGGTATTTTGATATGAAAATCAGGACTATTTTGACATTGGGAGCGATCGCTCTCGTTTTAACTGCTGTGAGTATATGGGTTGGACGACTATCCTATTCATGGTTACCACCTCAAGCAGCAGCAGAATCTATATTAATTGATGACCTATTTAGTTTTCTAGTCACCCTTGGTACATTCATTTTTCTGGGAGTAACTGGAACCCTGATATATTCAGTTCTTTTCCAACGTGCTGCTAAATATGACTACAGCGACGGACCCCACATTGAAGGCAACATCACTCTAGAAGTTGTCTGGACAGCAATACCAATTTTTCTCGTATTTTGGATTGCTGCTTATAGCTACAATATCTACCAACAAATGGGAATTCAGGGGCCAATGGAATTAGTACATCTGCATACACCATTAGAAATGGAATCAGCAATTGCAGATCCACTAAAACCCGTAACTGAACCTGTAGAAGAAATCGAAGTCTTTGCCAAACAGTGGTCTTGGGTATTTAGATACCCAGAAAATGGCGTTACTAGCACCGAACTACACTTACCAGCAAATAAGCGAGTACGGGTAGCATTAAATTCAGAGGATGTGCTGCATGGATTTTATATTCCAGCATTCCGACTGAAGCAAGACATTATTCCCAACCATTCAATAAACTTTGAATTTACTCCCATTCGCGTTGGTAAATATAGTCTCACTGACTCCCAATATAGCGGTACTTATTTTGCCACAATGGCAGCAGATGTAGTAGTTGAATCTCCTCAAGATTACCAAAACTGGCTTGTGGAAGCAGCAAATACCGAACTTTCGACCGCAGCAAATCAGGCAACCACTGAATATATTGAAAAATTAAAAGCACCAGTGGAAGCAGGTTGGCCTACTGTTAAACCCGCTGCACCTCCTGTTGTTAATTATCATAGTTGACAGTAAAACGGGCAAAGCATCATAAAGTAAAAGTAAAATTCCTAATGTGACTAAGGCATAAAAATTTGATAATGTCCTAAGCAAACTTTTAACTGCAATACAAATCAACTCAGTTTATTTGATTTATCCACACCATTTAGTCAAAAAAAGAATTACTCCATGAAAGAAATAACAATTGACGGCATCGGTGATGTCACGGAAAAACCAGAACACGAACAACCACCTAACTGGCGACGATACTTCAGCTTCAGTACCGACCACAAAGTCATCGGTATCCAATACCTAGTTACCTCTTTCCTATTTTTCTTAGTAGGTGGAATATTCGCCATGGTAATTCGCGGCGAACTAATGACACCAGAATCAGACCTCGTAGACCGCACCATTTATAACGGAATGTTCACCATGCACGGCACGATCATGCTGTTTCTGTGGACATTTCCATCTTTAGTTGGTCTAGCAAACTATCTCGTACCCATAATGATTGGAGCGCGAGATATGGCATTTCCTCGTTTAAATGCAGCAGCATTTTGGATGGTCCCAGTAGTTGGCGTCCTGATGATAGCCAGTTTCTTTGTTCCTGGTGGCCCCGCACAATCAGGTTGGTGGGCATATCCTCCAGTAAGTATACAAAATCCCACGGGTAATTTAATCAACGGTCAGGTACTATGGATTCTTGCCGTTGCCATTTCTGGTGTTTCCTCCATTATGGGGGCAGTTAATTTTGTCACAACTATTGTGAGAATGCGAGCGCCTGGTATGACATTTTTCCGGATGCCAGCTTTTGTTTGGACAGTATTTGCTGCTCAGATTATTCAATTGTTCGGACTGCCAGCACTGACAGCAGGTGCAGTGATGTTACTATTTGATATCACGATGGGAACTGGATTTTTTAATCCTGCAAACGGAGGAAACCCGGTTCTCTTCCAGCATTTTTTCTGGTTTTACTCCCACCCAGCAGTTTATGTGATTATTCTGCCTATTTTTGGCATTTTTTCCGAAATATTCCCAGTCTACAGTCGCAAACCACTATTCGGGTACAAAGTGGTAGTAATTTCATCAATGCTCATTGCTGCGGTAAGTGGTTTAGTTTGGGTACACCATATGTATGCGAGTGGTACTCCTCCCTGGATGCGGATGATTTTTATGCTGTCAACCATGTGCGTTTCTGTACCGACTGGAATTAAGGTATTTGCCTGGGTGGCAACTATTTGGGGAGGAAAGATTCGGTTGAATACTCCCATGCTATTTGCCTTGGGTGGGTTGATCATGTTTGTGTTTGCTGGTATTACTGGCATTATGCTTTCGGCAGTTCCGGTAGATATTCACGTTAACAATACTTATTTTGTTGTGGGTCACTTCCATTATGTTCTCTATGGCACCGTGACCATGGGAATGTATGCTGCTATTTACCATTGGTTCCCCAAAATGACTGGGAAAATGTATTATGAAGGTTTGGGTCAGTTGCATTTTTGGCTGTCATTCATCGGCACTAACCTCAACTTTTTACCCATGCACCCATTAGGTTTACAGGGAATGTTGCGCCGAGTTTCTTCTTATGCACCTGAGTATGAGTTTTGGAATTTGGTTGCAAGTCTGGGAGCATTTTTATTAGGAATGTCTACTTTACCATTCATTTTAAATATTGTCAGTTCCTGGATACAAGGTAAGGAAGCACCTGCTAACCCTTGGCGAGCGATCGGTTTAGAATGGATGATTTCTTCCCCACCAGATGTGGAGAATTTTGAAGAAATTCCGATAATTATTGCTGAACCCTACGGTTATGCTAAGTCGGAACCTTTGACTTCTAATGACCCCAACGGACATCATGCAGAAGTTGCCGAACCTGTTAATTAGGTGTTCAAGAATTTAGAATGCGCGAATTTAGAATGCGCGAATTACCTCTTCTTATAAATTAAGAGTGGTAGGTTGGGTTAAGCGACAGCGCAACTCAACAAAAATATTTGTTTGTAATATAGCAGTCGTCAGGGCGGTTAGGGGATTCTCGCTCCTCTCAAATTTAGTCCAGTAGGTTGGGTTAAGCGAAAGCGAACCCAACAAAAATATCTGTACTGTAATATGTTTCTGTTGGGTTTATCTTACAGATAAGCTGCGCTAACGTTCCGATACCCAACCTACTGGCGTGTCAAGCTGAAAATGGTGTATTAAATTTTTGAGTATAATTCTTGCTCTAACTAAGGTTGGGAGAATTTTCCTAAAACACTATTTCAAGCTTGACGCGCCACTACGGCAACTATAGCGAGGATAAAACCAGTAAATTAAAGGAGAATTAAAACATGGATAGTTCGATTGCGCCAGAACAAGTGCAGGAACCTTTGCATTCAGCAGTTGCCGAACATACCCACGATGAAGAAGGCAATAGTATGTTCGGGTTTATCGTTTTCTTACTTTCAGAAAGCGTAATTTTCTTGAGTTTTTTTGTCGGATATATTGTCTACAAAACAAGTGCCACCGACTGGTTACCAGAAGGTGTGTCTGGTTTGGAAGTTAGAGAACCTGCTATTAATACAGTAGTTTTGGTTTCTAGTAGTTTCGTTATCTATTTTGCCGAAAAAGCTTTAGAAAAGGATAACTTGACTTGGTTTCGCATATTTCTGTTTGCTACAATGGCAATGGGAACTTACTTTGTAGTAGGTCAAGGAATTGAATGGAATAGTCTAGAGTTTGGTTTCACAACGGGAGTATTCGGTGGAACTTTCTATCTGTTGACTGGTTTTCACGGTCTGCACGTTATGACAGGTATTTTGTTGCAGGGTATTATGTTGGGTCGCTCTTTCATTCCTGGCAACTATGATAACGGTCACTTTGGCATCAATGCTACTTCTTTATTTTGGCATTTCGTTGACGTAATTTGGATTATTTTGTTTATCCTCATTTATATTTGGCAGTGAAATAGTTAGGAGTCAGGAGTCAGGAGTCAGGAGTCAGAATAAATTGTGTAGCGGTCTGTTTACAAGATTTTAAAATGTTGATAGTGTGAGCGTCTCGCTCACGCATGAGTTCTGAAAATGAGAGAATTTTCCACATACCAGGGTTCTGAAAATGAGAGAATTTTGAATCTGGGAGCAACATACTCCCACTACCAAAATCTGAAAATGAGAGAATTTTGAATCTGGGAGCAACATACTCCCACTACCAAAATCTGAAAATGAGAGAATTTTGAATCTGGGAGCAACATACTCCCACTACCAAAATCTGAAAATGAGAGAATTTTGAATCTGGGAGCAACATACTCCCACTACCAAAATCTGAAAATGGGATAATTTTGAATCTGGGAGCAAGATACTCTCACTACCAAAATCTGAAAATGGGATAATTTTGAATCTGGGAACAAGATACTCCCACTACTAAAAAATTAAATATTGATAGTTTAAGTTGAATTATCATTCCATTAATTCTGACCAAAAAATAGGGTCTCAAGCCTCCCCTTTCAAGGGGATGAAAAAAAAATCAAGTTCAATATTTCAAGCCTCTGACTTTCCTGGGGAATGCCACGCAAACAGCAGAGGTACTGATAACTGATAACTGATAACTGAAATGACTCCTATATCCTTATTCAATACACCTCAAAAAAAACAAAGCAAACACCTAAAAAAAATATTAAAGGAAGAATAAAATGATTATTGACGACCAACATTATGATGTGATTATTGTCGGTACAGGTGCAGGAGGAGGAACTTTAGCCTCTAAACTTGCTAATACCGGGAAAAAAATACTCATCTTAGAAAGGGGTGATTTTATGCCCCTAGAAATTCAAAATAGAGCTCATGTTGATATCTTCAAAAAAGAACTTTATCGTGCCCCCGAAAATTGGTATGACAACGCAGGGGAACCCTTTTCTCCTCAGACAAATTATGCCGTAGGTGGCAATACAAAAATCTATGGTGCTGCTCTCATTAGAATGCGAGAAAAAGACTTTGAAACAGTAAAACATCAAGAAGGAATTTCTCCTGAATGGTGTCTCAAATACAAAGACTTTGAACCATATTACACTGAAGCAGAAAAACTTTATAAAGTTCACGGTCAAGTTAGCAAAGACCCAACTGAACCTACCCACAGTGCAGAATATCCTTATCCCGCAGTTGACCACGATCCAGAAATTAAAAAAGTTGTAGAAGCGATCGCCGGGCAAGGTTTACATCCAGAAACTTTACCATTAACTCTCACCCGTGAAGAGGAAGACCCTACTGGAGACTCGGAAGTATTCGGTATTGCACCACTGCTCGACTCTCCTAACATTACTATTAAAGCTAATGCAAAAGTAGTCTGTTTACTCACCAACTCCTCTGGCAATACTGTTAAAGCAGTAGAAGTAGAAATTGGCAAACAATCATTTCTATTTTTTGGGGATATTGTCGTACTTGCTTGTGGAGCGGTAAATTCAGCAGCATTACTATTACGTTCTGCTAATGAAAAACATCCCGATGGTTTAGCAAACAGTTCCGGACAAGTTGGACGCAACCTGATGAAACATCTGATGACTGCCATAGTGCAACCTAGTCCTAAACCAAACTCTGGGAACTTTCTCAGAAGTGTGAGTGTGAATGATTTTTATTGGGGGGATGAGAATTTTGCCTATCCCATGGGTCACATTGAAAATACAGGCGGTTTGCTCCAAGATATTACTTTTGCTGAGTCTCCACCAATTTTATCTGTGTTAGCAAAAGCGATGCCAGGGTTTGGGTTGAAACAGTTAGCATTGCGTTCCATTGGTTGGTGGTTGCATTCGGAAATAGTACCAGACCCCAATAACCGAGTTGAAGTCAAAGGGGATAAGTTGTTTTTCCATTACACTCCCAACAACTGGGAAGCACACGATCGCCTAGTACATCGTTGGATGGATGTATTGAAGTTGGTAGACAAAGAGGTGGGAAATGCTGTATTGAAGCGCGGCAGTATTTATCCCCGTGGGGAAGTTCCCATTGAGGTTGTAGCAAACCAATGTGGTACTTGTCGGTTTGGGGAAGACCCGAAAACATCGGTTTTGGATATTAACTGTCGTGCCCACGATGTTGATAATTTATATGTTGTGGATAGCAGTTTTTTCCCATCAAGTTCAGCAGTGACTCCTGCATTGACTATTATTGCTAATGCTCTGCGGGTAGGGGAACATTTGAAGGAAAGATTACAGTAATGGTCGTGCATTGTCATTATTTTTTTGACGAAGCATAACAGTGGGAGCATCTTGCTCCCGTGTAATATCATGTTCCCCCTCCGGGGGAGCTACGCTAACGGTTGAATACTTATAAATGACTGTTGTGAATCCTCAGGAGTCAGTCCTCAGGAGTCAGGAGGAAATATTGGAGAAAAAGAACAAATATTGGTATTGGGGGTATTGATAATTTAAGTATTTGTTTGGTACTGTCGATACCCGGAGTCCTTAAATTGTATTATAACTGATTATCCGCAATTCGTAGCTCCCCTGGAGGGGGAACATGATATAAGATATTCCTTAGTTTCTGCATACTATTACTATTGAGGACTACCAACACTTATAATAACAGCTCATAGTTGCCCTTTAGCGCCTCAAATATATCTAGCAGCGCTGAAGCTCAACTACAAACAAATACTTTACTGTCCGAATATAATATTACTCAAGAATTATTCATCTGTTCAAATAACTGTTGAACTGACAAAATAGGTAGACTTGCACCAACAAAATCATCAGCATTACGAGTAATAATAGCATCAACATTCTTAGCATAAGCACAAGCTAATTGCACTGCATCTTCAAAGTCTCTCAAATTAGAAGCAAAAGCAGTTTATAAAATATTACGATTAACGTCACAAATTTCTAATGCTAATGTCATAGCAACTGCTTCTCTTGCTCTTTCAATACTTTTGGTTTGTTTTCTGACAATATAAAAAATATTAGTTAAGGTTGTTGCTGTCACAAAACCTTCAATTTGCTGATTTTTAATAACTTCAAATAAAGCATCAGCATCGCCGAAAAATGGCTCTCTCTGTAGGAGAAAATCAAGCGCAATATTAGTGTCTATTAAAACTTTCATTTTAAGTATTTCTCCACTAGGCGTTCCTCTAGCATCGCCTCAACCTCAGCATCAGTCGGAGGCGGGCCATCAGTTTTTGCTATACCTCGCAAACCTTCTATAGCAGCTTTGAGGTCGCGACGGGGGCGAAATTCCTCGTTCAAAGAATCTGTAATGTCCTTGAGTAAAGAGAGGCGATCGCTTACTGATAAATTCAGAGCTTTTTTTCTTAATTCCTGTAGTTCTGACATAATTTTTGTTCCTTCAAATTGCTTTTATCTAAATATTATAGTATGTATTTTTCTCAGGATTTTAAATATTTCTCCACTAAACGTTCTTCTAGCATAGCTTCAACTTCCTCATCATTTGAAGGTGGACTATCTGTTTTTCCTATGCCTCGGAACTTGTCTAAGAAATCAGGAGGTAACTCTGGCCGAGGGCGAAGTTCCTCATTCAAAGAATCTGTAATTGCCTTAAGTAATAACAGGCGATCGCTTACTGATAAATTCAGAGATTTTTTTCTTAATTCCTGTAGTTCTGACATGATTTTTATTCCTTCAAATTGCTTTGATATAAATATTATAATATGTATTTTTCTACGGTAATTTTTTCAAAAATCAATGGTCAAACCTTTATCTTTCAACACTTTTAGACTGAATTAGCAAGGCTAACTATTGTCCAACAGATGAATAAAACATCAATAAAGTCTGAAAATCAGCGATCGCTATCGCGGTACAGATGTGAGAATGCTACTTCAAAAATCAATGGTCAAACCTTTATCTTTCAACACTTTTAGACTGAATTAGCAAGGCTAACTATTGTCCAACAGATGAATAAAACATCAATAAAGTCTGAAAATCAGCGATCGCTATCGCGGTACAGATGTGAGAATGCTACTTCAAAAATCAATGGTCAAACCTTTATCTTTCAACACTTTTAAATTGAATTAGCAAGGCTAACTATTGTCCAACAGATAAATCAAACATCAATAAAGTCTGAAAATCAGCGATCGCTCTGGCGCAACAGAGATGTGAGAACGGTAATTTTTTCAAAAATCAATGGTCAAACCTTTATCTTTCAATACTTTTAGATTGAATTAGCAAGGCTAACTATTGTCCAACAGTGGCACATAAATTTGCCTAAAAGTGAATTTTTCATCAAATACTTCTTCGTCTGGTTTAGTAGCAATATTCTTCTCTAAATATTTATCAAGACTGCTATAAATCTCCAAATCTTGTTGCCATCCATATCCATAAATTCCGGCTAATTTTTTAGCATTGTTTTTCACCTCCAGCACTGCTTCTTTCATATAACGGTGGGTACTGCGAGAAATTCTTTCGGTGACAATTTTTGCTTGATTTTCATCCAAATCAGATTCTTTAAAACGTTCAATCAAAATTTCATCAAACTTTTTCCTCAAAGGTGAATCATAGAAACAAATTAAAGTATCCCTAGCATCTCGGTCATTAAAATCTATTTCTTCATCCAATTTTTTAATCTGTTTTTGTACTGCTTCCGATGCCTCAGTTTCTGTCAGCTTTTCCGATATTTCAGGATGGTCTATTAAAAATATTCGTAAACTTTCTAAATAAGCCACCTGAGCCACCAATTTTACTTCATCTTCTAAAGTTGGCTCCTGACGATTTTTTTCAATAATAAAAGTAATAATTCCAGTTGCAATAGGCAAAAAAGGTAAACCAGATCCGGCAACTTTTCCCAGGGGAGAATTTAGTACATCCAAAACAGAATCAATATTCTCAATAAAAGGTTTTAACTCTTTAGCATCCTGATTTTCTTGTAGAGCTTTTGCTATTTCCAAAACTGCCTTAGCTGACTCAACCCCACCTTTAACAGTTTCCGATAAATTCAATTCTATTTCTGTGTTGAGAAATTGCCAAATATTCCGCCAGAGTTTACTTGCCATAGTTAATTTTTATTCCTTTAATTTTTGCCCAATATATTTGGATATCTACAATTTAATTTCTGTCAATTCCTGATTTTAAAAGAATTGTAGTCCAGTCGGGTGTGTTAGCAAAGCATAACGCACCGTCGATCGTCTGTGGAACATGAAACGCCACATTAAAAGCGGTAGTGCAACCCAACATCTACCTGTTTTTGTTGGGTTAACCTGGCATCAACCCAACCTACAAACTTACTTCCTTCTTCCTTCTTCCTTTTTCCTTCTTCCTTCTGCTATAACATAATTATCTTTGTCCCATCAGGAGTTAGATTATGTCCACAATTAGAGAAGAAATGCCCGTATTAGTCCGTCATGAAGGAGATTGGAAAGGAACATATACAATAGTAGATAATCAGGGAAATATTATCGATCGCCATAATTCCCATTTAACTTGTCAGTTTCCAGATAATGGAGAATATCCCTATTTTCAAACTAATCGTTATGAGTGGGAAAATGGTAAAAAAGAAGAATATAAATTTCCAGGAATTTATCGAGATAAAAAAATTTGGTTTGATACAGAAAGATTGGATGGTTACGCTTGGGAAGCAGATGATTCAACAATTATTTTGTGGATTACATATAAAGGAATGCCAGATTTATATATCTATGAAATGATTAATATTAGTCCCGATAATAATCATCGCGCTAGAACTTGGCATTGGTTTAATAATCATCAAATAGTTAAACGAACAATAATTAAAGAAGAAAGAGTAGGTTGAATTATGTCTGGTTGAATAGTTATAAATAACGAGAGAGGAGTCAGGAGTCAGTCCTCAGGAGTCAGGAGGGAAGAAGAAGAAGGAAAAAAGGGAGTGTGGGGAGTGTGGGAAGAAATTAAAAAATATGGCGTTGGTGATTTGAGGTATGATATCATGTCCGGATAATTAGGGATAGAACTCCGTTCCGCGCTCCGCGTTAACGTGCGTTTTGCGCCAGCAAACAACAAACTTTCTCCTTATACTCTTGTTTCTTCCCCTACTGACTCCTGACTCCTAAGAAATATCCTAGTAGCTCGTCTAGCTTGAAAATGTGGGTAAATTTTAGAAAATGTAGACCTCTCCCCCCTTTCCAAGGGGGGTTGGGGGGGATCGTAGCGTTGGGTTTTACTCACAATTTTAGTTTAGACGAGCTACTAGCTATTTGTAGCAAAAACTTATCAATTTGTATTACACACAAAAAATGAAAGCAGTTCGTATACATGAATATACAGGTATTAATGGTATTCGAGTAGAAGAAACAGAGACTTTAACGCCAAATATTGGTGAAATTAGAATGCGTGTAGGAGCAGCAGGAATTAATAACTCAGACCTGCAAATGACCTACGGAAAATATAAAAGACCAGGGGATGACGCACTACCCCAAATTCTGGGTCAAGAAGCAGCAGGTATAGTTGATGCAGTGGGGGAAAAAGTTGAAGGGTTTTTCCCAGGAATGCGGGTGGTAGGACACGTTAAAGGAGCTTTTGCCGAAAAAGCGATCGCTCCGGCAACAGAATTATTACCTATTCCCAACGATATATCTTTTGAAGTAGCTGCCAGTTTACCTATTAATTATTTGACTGCTATTTTAGCTCTCATCTATCGGGCAAAAGTGCAGGTTGGAGAGTGGGTATTAGTCCATCCTGGTAGTGGTGGTGTGGGGACGGCAGCAATACAACTAGCAAAATTATTGGGAGCAAAAGTTATTGCCACTGCTGGTAATAAAGCTAAAGTGGAATACCTATTGAAACTGGGTGCTGACTATGGCATTGACTATAGCAGTCAAAGTGTAGTTTCTGAAGTCAGAAAAATTACAAATAATATAGGAGTACAGGTGGCAGTGGATGGTGCTGGTAAGGTGACATTTGCTGACTGTTTAGAAGTTATAGCTAATAATGGTCGTATTGCTTGTTATGGTACGACTACTGGTTTAGATGCTACTTTACCAATGGGAAAATTACTGGGGCGGAATATTACAGTTTACGGTATTGCTATTTGGTATAACAGTGATTATCAGGCAAGTTGGCAAAGTCTCAAAAATTTAGTTATACCAGCATTTGTGGAGGGAAAGTTACAGTCAACTATTGAGCAAGTAGTAGGTCTTGAAGGACTGTCCGCAGCATTGACGAAAATGGAGGAGCGTCGTTTGATGGGAAAAATTATTGTAGTTCCTTATTTTCTTGAGCGGGGGAGTAGGAGAGTAGAGGAGTAGGGGAGTGGGGGAGTAGGTAGGGAGTTCAAAAATTAGGAAAATCAAAATTTTCTATCTTAAATACTGTGACGATTTCCCACAAACAAACAGCACAAAGCCTGCTGAAGTTATTGTCAGTTGAGCTGCTCTGAGCTTGGAAATATTTTTTGGTGATGAGCGGACTGCCTTTGAAACCAGACTAGGCGTAAATTTGTTTGCTGGATTGCCTTGCAGTAGCTGGATTCGATTTAGTATCTATAAATTGCACAGAATCAAAAGTATTAATCCACAGATGAGCGCCACAACTTGCTGGTTTGTAAGGTCGATAGACAATTTGGCAAGGACCTGAAATATATAACTCATAACCATAATGGTTATTACTGCCATGCTTGACTGACACTACAGCTTCCAATTCTGTTGGAGGCTTACCTTTATTACTTTGAATTTTGTTTTGATTGACATGAATCATTTTTGGTGTAGTAGTTTCTTTCTTGCGCCACATACCTTTCGGACCCCGCCGAGCCGGAATTATTACGGGCATTCCACTTTCTGATACTGGTATTTCCCAGAATCTGCCTTTTTTTTCGGCTCCTTTAACTCTTCCTTGAGCTAATAAAACTAATAAACGTTGACGAGACATACCTAATAAAAAAGACGCTTCTCTAGTACCCATGATTTTTTTCCTTAACTATTGGACAATAGTTAAATGTCCAAAAATAAAATAACATTAAATAAAGTTATCTAAATATTTTTTTTGCTAATTTTAGCTATGTTAGTGTTAATTATTATTATGTTTACTTCTCCCCAACTACCCGACTTCCCCTCCTGAGAGGGGGAGGGGCTAAAAGTTAAAGAGAAAAATTCGTACTTCAAACTTCCTACTAAAGTAGGGAATACTGTTAACTGATAACTGAAATGACTAACCTATTTGACACTCCACGGGATAAATCCGCGTGGATTATTCAGAGGAGTTGTAAATCGGGTTAAAACCACGATTTTCACATTGCTCGTAACAACCACATTGCCAGTACCGTACCGTAGTACGTATACAGCAGCAGTCAACTAGGCGGTGTCAATTGCCACTACTCTCTCCGGCCAAAAGACCATTGAGGCTACTTTTTAAGTTATTGGTTAATTATAACACATTTTTGACTACGGATTAAAATCCGTCGAGTCGTTTCCATCCAACGCTTAAAAGACGGTGGTTTCCCACTTACCGAAATTTTACGATGAAACAGATTTTGTTCAATGGACAGAATAACAAGCAAAAGCTTTGAGCGAACATAATGAAAAAGCACTTGATTTGGAGAATTTAAAGGAGGAGATAGACAATTTGGGAAAAGAGAAAATTAATGAAGTTCATAGCTTTTTAAAACAAATTATAATCCACATTAAAACAAATTATAATCCACAGGTTAAAGCTAGACTACACTAACGAGATTCAATCGCGCAGACATTGGATAGATGAAATTGATGATTTCCAAGATGAAATTGAAAGAAGACTTACTAATAATCTATTAAATAAAACCAATATTGAAGCTGAATATGAGCGAGCAAAGCGCAAAGTTTTAAAAATGTATGATGTTAGTTTACCTGATATTTGTCCTTATACTTTTGAAGATTTGATGAAAAGATTGCCAGAAAATTGATTATAGCGGTTTTCATCACGACGATCGATTATTCTGCTTTTATAGCACTACAAGAATTGGTTAGGACATTTTTCAATCCTAAAATCCTTTTACACCAATTTAAAAAAAGAATGCTACAAAAATGTAGACCTTGATCGGGTATGCTAAAAAATAACTATTATAGTTCATTTTTAGATAGTTATTTATATCGTTTTTCCATTTTTTTAAATATTTCTTCCTTCTTCCTTCTTTCCTCTTCCTTCTTTCGTACGGACGCCCTTATGCAACGTCCCTACCATTTGTAACAAACATTTATCACGCTTGGTATTACAGTTTGCTGTTCCCTATTCCCTATTCCCTAGCGCGTAGCGCTATAGAGTTTGACTAAACCGATGAATATTCCAAAATAAAGATAATTCTAATCCTCCATCAACATAAATATGTTGACCTGTAATAAATTGACTTTCTGGAGAACATAAAAACCCAACTAGAGGAGCAATATCTTCCGGTTGCCCCCATCTTCCCATAGGAGTTACTTGGGGAGGCATTTTATCAATATAAGGTACTTTATCGAGATAGCCATCCCAAGCTTGAGTTTTGATATAACCAGGGGTAATAATATTAACAGTAATTCCCCGTGGAGCAACGGCGATCGCATAATGTCTGGCTAAAGTTTCCATTGCTGCTTTAGCTGGTGCGGCCATTCCATAAACTTTTCCTGGGTTATGAACACCTGTTGCAGAAATGACAACGACTCTACCTTGACCATCAACCATATAAGTTAGAGCTTTTTCGATACAGCGAATAAATGCTTTAGGATAAATTTCTTGAGCTGCTTCATACTGTTCAAAAGTAAAATTTCCTGGTAGTGTTGCGGTAATAGCATAACCAGCGACATGAACAAAAGCTGTAAGTTGACTATTGAAGTTTTCTTCGACTACCTGAAATAAAGCATCAACGGTTTCAGATTTTTTGATGTCTCCAGCTACAGTAATAACCTTAATATTTGATTTTTCTAACTCTTTTTTAACTGCAAGAGCAGCATCATGGTTAGAATGATATCCCAGGATAAGATTAAAACCATCTTCAGCTAATTTACGAGAAATAGCTAACCCTATTCCACGAGTTCCACCAGTAATTAAAGCAACTTTCATAATTATTAAAATAGTTAAGTTTTAAGTTTAGAGATTAATAGTTAGATTAGTCTATGTTGTCTCCTTTAGAATAAATAGATAGACACAATTATTAAGATATTTACTACTCAGATATATTTTTGATTCCCTATTCTTTATTTTCTACCTCCACCAACATATTAAATTAATTTTGCATAGTGGAACTTGCCATTTCAAAGAACTATAGATTACATTATAGTTTACTTAAAAAATACCAATTTCAACAGGGGACTAAAGTATGATGGGCGAAAACCAAGAAAATAGCAATAGTGAATTTGAAGTACCATCAATTAAAGAAGACTGGGGAGGAGATGGTAGAGGACGGATGAATTTATCTGGGAGAAGTACAGCAATTTATCCTCAGTTTATCCCTCGTCAATACCAAATTTTTGACTCTAATACTATACCAGAAATTTTAGATTGGCGCATCCAGGGAATGCCAGAAACTGTCCCTTTCGCAACAAGAAGATTACTATCTTGGCATAATTGTGGTGCATCCACATCAAGGGTTAGTTTCCCACCTCAATTTACAGCTCCCGCAGGAATATTTACAGCCGATCTAGAAATTTTTGTCCTTAGTGGTGTAATTCAAATAGGAGAATGCCAATTAGATAAACATGGTTACTCTTTTATTCCTGCCGGGGTTAGGGTTGGTCCTTGGAAGGTTTTAGGAGATAAACCTGTAGAAATTCTTTGGATGGAAAATGGACCAGTTCCTTTTAAATATGAAGCTTCAAAAATAGATCGTCCTAATGCTAGAATGAACGAATTTATTCCCGCATTGGATAGTAAACTTTTACCTTGGGGAAAAACAGAAACTACCCAATTTGAAGTTGCTAAAAAGAAATATTTAAGAAAAAATGATCGTGGTGTTGGTGTTTGGATTATAGCTATTTTACCTCATTATGATGGGCATTATCCCATGATTCAATGCTACAACGAAGAAGGATATTGTTTAGCAGGCTATGTTGATCTAGACGATTATCGATTAGTAAAGGATCACTTTTGGTATTGTCCTAGTTTTGATATTCTTCCTAGACATATTACAGATGATGGTTGTTTAGCCTTTGTTAGAGTTGATAGGGATCTCTCAAAACCTGGAGTTGTTTTATCCTATAAAAACCGCTTATAGATCAACAAAGAAAGAGAATTATTAACTCTCTATTTATCAGGACTTACGCAAAGACACTATATATAGCGCATGGTAAATCAAGCGATTGCTGACGCAAAGCTCCGCTAACGCTAAAAAAAATTATAGCGATCGCCAAGTTTTGCTGATTATAAACAATCCATCAAAACTTAAATAACAGTCATTTTAATTGTAGGATATTTAAGTTCAGATACTAGATATTTAGACAATAGTTGATGTTTAAGATGATAAATAGTTATGGCTAAAATAGTTGCCAT